>JANPLH010000060.1:0-7846 GCA_031426435.1 Saprospiraceae bacterium
TAAAATGGTGGGATTGGGAAATCGAAAAATTGACGAAAAATCTGCCATATTTGACCTCCAATAATATTGAGCAATTAATCGAAAACGCATGAATATGGAACGCAAAATAATCCTTTATATCGCCATGAGCCTCGACGGCTATATTGCCAAACCCGATGATGATTTGGGGTTTTTATCCATCGTTGAAAAGGAAGGGGAGGACTACGGTTACTCGGATTTCGTAAGCACGGTTGACGCCGTTATTGTTGGGCGAAAAACGTACGATAAGGTACTTTCCATGGGCTTTGATTTCCCTCACAGCGACAAGGATGCCTACATCATCACTCGGACGCCGAGGGAACCCATCGGTTCGGTGAAGTTTTACACGGGCAGTTTGCCAGCGCTGGTTGCCGACTTAAAAGCCAAGCAGGGCAAGCATATTTTCGTGGACGGCGGCGCAGCGATTGTCCATGAATTATTGAAGCATGACCTCATTGACGAGTTTTATATTTCCATTATTCCAATATTGCTTGGGGAGGGCATTTCGCTTTTTAAAAATGGGCGACCTGAACTAAAGCTCAAACTTATGAGTACCAAGCAGTTTGATACGGGGTTGGCTCAATTGCATTATGTGAAATAATGCCCAGTGAACTCCCATTTTCATCAAAAAAAATACAGTCATGAAAGCAATCCAAATTTTCCTGACGCTCGTCATCATGGCGAGCCTTTTTTCCTGCAAGCCTGCCGAAATTGCCATTGACCCCACGCTGGAAGCCAAGGCAATGCCCGTAAAAGGGCGGCAGGGGCTGCAAATTGGCCAAGTCATCCGCTACGGTGAGTTCAAAACCGACAAAGTGCGCCGGGGTTGGACGAAAAGCTACGACGTTCCTTTCGTCGTGCGCTTCCGGGGTGCGAAGGAAAAAATGAGCTTCACGCAGTTTGGCCCGGACGGCCAGCAGGCGGAAGTCGCCTGCATCAGCAAGTTCAAGAGCACTGAAATCATGACGGTGAGGGACTACTTCAGCGTCCCGATTGACATTGATAATTTCTTTGCCGGAAACATCACCTTCGGTGAAGAACGCCCGAACTGGGACTTCATTCTCTACAACCCCAACGGCGATTTTCTTCGGGAACAAGCATCGGCGGGCTATGCCCAAAACGGCACAAAACGCATTGACATTCAAGCGATTAGAGGCTTGAAAGGACAGTCTGGATGGCTGAAGGAAGTCACAGTTGCGGGTCACGAATTCCGTTACGAAGGCAAGGTTGTGGGCGCTGTTTCGACCATCAACAACGGCAAGGTCTGGATTGACGAAACCCTTGACGCCGAAACGAAAACGGTCATCGCTGCCGTGGCCACGGGCCTGCTCCTGCGGCGGGATGTGGAGGAAGCGGTGGTGGGTGGGAATCAATGAATTGCACAGGGAAAAACCCATCCCCCCACCTTCGCCCCTCATCCCGCCAAAATCGCCATTCATCGCCAAACATTTCGCAGCTCCAGCGTTTCGCCCTAATTTTATCCCAAGAAAAAAAGCCGCTGCCCAGCGTTTGTGGCAGTCGGCAACCAAAAATGGGATGAAAAAAATTTACGCCATATTCGTTACCCTGGTGCTGATTTGCCCGATGTTGAAGGCACAGGGCAGCATGGACAGCCTTTGGCGGGTTTGGCACAATGCCACCTTGCCGGACACCACCCGTTTGGATGCCTTGCAGCGGTTGGCATACCGTTACGTCAACAACGACCCCGATTCTGCAAGGGCTATTGCGAAGGTACAATTGGCGTTTGCCCAAAAAAAGGATTTGCCCCGATGGCAGGGCAGGGCGCTCAATACCATCGGGCTTACCCATCGTTTTCAAAGCGATTTTGCGGTGGCATTGCAGCGCTACGAGCAAAGTATCGCCCTGCTGGAAAAGGCAGGCGACCGGAGCAACCTGTCCGCTGTGTACGGCAACATGGGCGATGTGTACCGCTTGCAAAGCAATTTTCCCAAGGCCATTAACTGCCTCACGAAATGCCTGAAGCTGGCCGAGGAAACTGGTGATAGCAAGAAAGCCGCCGATGCTTATGTCAGCATCGCCACCATTTTCTACGATGACCCCGGCAACAACAAAAAAACCTTGGAATACCTCGAAAAGGCAAGGGTCATTTACGAGGAACTGAAAACTGAGCAGGGGCTGTCGCTCGTGTACGGCAATTTGGCGGCGGTTTATCTCGACCGTGAGGACTACTATCAGGCGCTTTTGTTTACCGAAAAAACACTGGCGGTGCAAGAAAAAATGGGAGACAAACACGGCACAGCCACCACCGTATTCAATCGCGCTACCATCTACGGCTATCAAGGACGACTGCGGGAAGCATTGGCGGACTTTGACCGTGTCATCGGGATTTTCCATGAAATGGGCGACCAAGAAGGGCTTGCCGATGCCTACTACGGCTTGGGCGAACTCTGGATTCAGCAGGAACGCTACCCCATCGCCATTCAAATGTGCGAGAAAGCCCTGCGCACCGCCCGTGTAATCGGAAGCCCAAACCTGCGGGAAATTGATGCCTGCAATTGCCTGTATTTGGCCCATCAAAAACTGGGGAACTACCAACAGGCACTGGGATATTTGGAGCAAATGATGACCGCAAAAGACAGCCTACAACAAAACGAAACAGCACAGAAACTCAAGCAAATGGAAATCGAGCGGCAGTCGGTTGGCGATAGCCTGAACCTTGCGAAGGAGCGGATACAAGTCGAAAAAACCTTGCGCCGTAAAGACCGAAACTTGGGCGTTCTCATGGCGGTCGGGTTGGGGGTGCTCGTTGTGGCGTTGGCGTTTTGGGGTCGGATGCTGTACTTCCAGCGTCGTTCGCAGCAGTTTCAGGCCCGCTCCGATGAGTTGGAAAAACAGCAATTGCTCAACGAAATTGCGCTGCTGCGCACACAGGTAAACCCGCATTTTTTGTTCAACAGCCTGAGCATCTTGTCATCGTTGGTACACGTGGACGCCAATCTTTCGGAACAATTCATAGAGCAATTGAGCCGCTCGTACCGCTATATTTTGGAGCAGAAAGAGCAGTCGCTCGTCACCTTGCGCACGGAGTTGGAGTTCATCAAGTCGTATGCTTTTTTGTTGAAAATCCGCTTTGAGAACAAGTTCGACCTGCACGTAACCCTTCCGGAGGAACTGCTGGACCGTCGCAAAATCGCACCGCTGACGCTGCAATTGCTCATCGAAAATACCGTGAAGCACAACCGCATGTCGTTGAAAGAGCCGCTGGTAGTGAGCGTTTCAGTGGAGGACAACCAAACCTTGGTAGTAAAAAACCGGCTCCAACCCCGTACTTCTTCGGTAATTTCCACGGGGGTAGGCTTGCAGAACATCATCAACCGCTACGCACTGTTGACCAAGTGCCAAGTTTGGGCAGGTGAAACGGAGGCGGAGTTTGTGGTGAAAGTGCCATTGTTGAACTAAAAATTTATGTTGAATTCAAAAGCATAAAAGATATGAAGACCATCATCATCGAAGATGAAAACCTGACCGCCAAGCGCTTAGGAGGTTTGTTGCAAAAATACGACCCCAACATGCAGGTGCTTGCCATACTGCCTTCTGTCGAGGAGGTTGTCGATTGGCTTGATTTGCATCCCGAACCCGATTTGGTGTTCATGGACATCCACCTTGAGGATGACCTGGCCTTCCGCATTTTCGAGCGGACGGGACTCCGTGCTCCGGTCATATTTACCACTGCCTACGATGAGTACATGATTCAGGCATTCAAAGTAAACAGCATTGACTATTTATTGAAGCCTATCAACTACGATGAATTAGTGCAGGCACTCGAAAAGTTTAAGTCGCTGAGTAAGCAGTTCACCCAACACAATCTCAATGCCTTGCTTCAAATCATTGGACAAAAAGAGCCGCAGTACAAAAGTCGTTTTATGATTACTGTCGGCACCAAAATCCGTAGCATCGAGACAAAAGAAATCGCCTATTTCTATTCCGAGGAGAAAATGACGTTCATGGTCACTAAGGAAGGGCAGCATCTTCCCATTGATTTCAGTCTCGACAAGCTCAATACACTGCTTGACCCGAAAGCGTTTTACCGCATCAGCCGACAAGTGCTGGTTAGTTTTTCTTCCATCCAAACAGTACATGCCTTTTCTAAAGGAAAGCTGAAACTGGACCTCGCTCCCAAAGCGAAGATTGATGCGTTTGTCAGTAGCGACCGCATGACGGATTTCAAGAACTGGCTGGGGCGCTGAAGGCAGATTTGTCAGTTTCTACAGCCGATTATGGTGGCCATCCATCACTGGCTCCAACTCGTCGGCGTCCTATCCCACCGATGCTTTTTCAGTTCAAACAAGGTGTCGTATTTCAGCCCAATCCCATCGCTGCAACCGATGTTGGCCTCCACGTGTCGCAGCTTGCGCATGCCCGGTATCGTGGTGGCCACGTCTTGGTTGCTCAGGATGAACCGGATGGCCATTTCCGCCATCGTCATACGGGGTGGCACGAAAGGGCGGAGCGCCTCTACCCTGTCCACTGAGGCATCCAAATTTTCTTTTACAAAATAAGTGCTTCGCCAATCGTCCGGCGGGAAGGTCATATCCTTGGTCATCAGCCCCGTCAGCGTGCCCTCGTCAAAGGGGACACGGGCAATGACGCCGATGTTCAGTTCCCGGCACAGCGGGAACAGGTGGTCTTCCGGGTTTTGGTCGAAGATGTTGTAGATGACCTGCACGGCGTCAATCAAACCAGTGCGCAATGTTTCGAGGCTATTGTCGGGTTCCCAACGGTTGATGCTGATGCCCCAGTGCGCCACTTTGCCTGCTTTGGTTAGCTTCGCAATGGTCTCCTTCCACTCGTCACGCTCGTGCCATGAATCGTTCCAGACATGGAATTGCATCAAATCCAATTGCTCCACGCCGAGGTTTTTCAAACTGCGCTCGATGTATTCCTCGATGTATTCCGAAGGAAAAACCTCGTCCAAACTGAACTCAGGGCGAGAAGGCCACTTGCGATTTTTCGGTGGAATCTTCGAGGCGAGGTACAGCCGCTTGTCAGCGTGCTTCCTAACAAGGTCACCAAGGATGCGCTCACTCAGCCCATCGCCGTAGGCCCAGGCAGTGTCAAAGAAGTTGAGACCCAACTCCACAGCACGTTCCAGCGACTGCTGAACTTCCTGTGGGTCGGTGTCCTTCCAGCCAGCCAGGCCCCACATGCCGTAGCCGATTTCGGAGATTTGGTAGCCTGTGCGGCCAAGGGTTCGGTATTTCATGTTATTGGGTTATTGAGTTATTGAGATATTGGGTTATTGAACGTAATCGCTTAATAACCCAATATCTCAATAACTCATTTACAAAAGCAGCGGTTGCAACATCGCCCCCAATTCCTCGGCAGTGAGGTCACGGGGGTGGAACTGTTTGATGCCGTCTTTTGATTGGATGAAAACGGCGGGCACCTTGCCTTGCCAGCCGCCGGAAATGTTGTTGCGCCATTTGCCGTCGCTGTCCATCACTTGCATCACCTCAGCGACTATGCCCGATTTGCGCAGCACAAGGTTCACGCCATCGGCCATTTTCTCTTCGTCAAGATTGACGGAAAGGAGGTGCAGCTTGCGCTCACCGCTTTTGTCTTGAAGTCCCTGCAATACCTGCTGCATTTGGATGCATTTGAGGCAGTCTGTTTTCCAGAAATTGACGACGAGCAGCCCAGTGGTATCCGCATTTACTTTTGCCAAAAAATCCGCTGGCGCAATGAGCGTAGCGGACTTACCACTGGCAGCTGCCAATTCAGTATTTTCGGCCTCGGTGGTGTTGCCGGATTGCTCCATGTTGTGTGGCAAGGCTCCCTCGTGTTCGGCAGAGTTGGAGGCGTCATTGCCGCAGGCAGCAAAGCCGCAGGCGGCTAAAACAAAAACTGCTACTACGGCGAGGAAATTTGCGAAACGTAATATCATTTTCGGCACAAAGTTTAGGCCGCAAAAATGCGAAAGTTTGCCAACCTGACCACCATGAAAATTCTGCCTAATTTCACCCCCTAAATTAACTCGACTTGAACCTACGTTCCATCCAATTCCACCGAAAAAACATTTGGATACTGCTCGGCCTGCTGACCTTGCTACTGGGTTGGCTCATGCCCCCGGCCTTCGTGGAGCAGTGGTACAGCCGGGGCCTCTTCGTCGGGGTGCGTTGGCTGTTTATAGCCGTGGACAGCTGGTGGCCGTTTGCGGCGGTGTACTTGCTGGCGGCTGCGCTGATTGGCTGGTTGGTTTGGCGGTTTTGCTTCGCAAAAAAGGGGGCACTGCCCTTGTCGAAAAGGCTGCTCCATATCGGCCATTCCTTGTTGGCTTTTGCTGCCGCAATCGTCTTTTTGTTCCAATGGCTCTGGGGCTTCAACTATGGCCGGATACCCTTGGAGCAGCACCTGGGCTTTGAGCCAAAGCCGTTGACCATCAATGAGTTGCGGGATGAACTACTTGCTGCTACAGCTGATGCAACTTCATTGCGCAAGCAGCTAAAAGAAGACACTGACACCATCGTTGCGGAGCAACAACTAAGCCCAAACGCCGAGACTGTGATGCGGAATTCACTCATCCGCCAACTTCAAGAAATGGGCTACCCTACCCCCGGCAAGGTGCGTGGCCGGACGATTTTCCCAAAGGGAACCTTGCTGCGTTTCAGCACGGCGGGTGTGTATCTGCCGTTCACGGGCGAGGGACATGTAGACGCCGGGCTGCACCACCTCCAGCGGCCATTTGTGCTGGCGCACGAGATGGGACATGCCTATGGTTTTGGTGACGAGGGCACTTGCAACTTCCTCGCTTTCCTCGCTTGCAGCCGCTCCGACGACCCATATTTGAAGTATATCGGCCACCTTTATTATTGGCGGTATGTGGCGAGTGAGTACCTGAGCATGGCCCCAAATGATTACGAGCAATTCAAAGAGTCGCTTCCAAAAGGCCTACGTGCAGATGTGCGGGCCATCAACCGGGAAATGGACAAGTACCCCGATATTTTGCCGGAATTGCGGGACGCAACTTACAATGCTTACCTGCAATCGCAGGGCATTGCCGAAGGCATGAAAAACTATGACCGGGTGGTGATGATGGTGGCGGCGTGGCGAAAGAAAAATGCTGGCGATAATTAAATAGCATCAGGGTTGACACCCTCCTCGGCAAGGTATTTTGCGATATTGAAATGGACGCCTTCCAGCAGTTCAATGTCATTGTCCCAATCCAAAAACTCGTAGCTGTCACCTTGCGCAATCAGTACTTTCTTAGGTTTTGTGAGAATCCAAAGCACCCGCTGTACGCCGTATTTGAGCAGGTTTTGGGTCCTGAATTTCAAAAAATCCTTGGAGCTTTTCATACCGGTTCCTTCCAATTCCACATCCAAGTCTATCTCAATGACCATCGTAGGCGGGATACCTTGCACGTATTTTCTGGTAATTTTATCGCCAGTCAAAATCGATTTGTCATAAATGGCAATATCAAACTGCATATTGCTGCTGTGGGCGAGGTGGTTTCCGGATTCGTTGGTGAATCGGCGGTATTTATCCTTGACTCTTTTATCAAAGAGGACATCAAGCAGGTATTCAATGATGAATGATTGTATAGAACTGCACCCCATAATTTCTTCCTTGGTTTTTAGTTTGTTCAAAACATCCTTGTAGCCTTTGTAATAAAACTTGATGCCCTCAATTTCCTCTTTGAGCAGGTAATCAGGCACGGCTTCTGTTTGAACGGGGTAGCCAACTGGTTGTATGATTGGATTGGCAAGGCTCATAATTCTTTGATTTTCAACAAAGTTAAAGACTTTCGTAAGTTGTTTGAGCTTTTAAGAAAACAATTTTTCCCTACCTTGACCGCCCGTTTATGGGC
>JANPLH010000061.1:0-8704 GCA_031426435.1 Saprospiraceae bacterium
CCAAGAAGGAACCCGGCAAAATGGAACCAGAAAAGGCTGCTGCTAAAGAAGCAGTGCCCACGCCGGTCAGCTTCGAGGCCGACCTGCCAGACATCCGGCCCAATGTGAAGCGTACTTCGGCCTACGAACTGCAAAAAGCGCTAAAGACCGACGGCTCCTACAAAGGCTCGCTCGACGGCTTTTACGGCAAGGGAACTCGTACGGCTTATAGCTTGGCAATGGCCAACAACCGCCAATTGGATAAGTACCGCATACTCGCCAAGTACCAGGCCATGCCAGAATTGGATGCCAACAAAGGCACTGTGCAATATTTTATCAACAACCTCTGGGACGACCCCAAGGCTGCCATTGACGGCCTTTCCGACTCTAAGACGCCCATCGCACGTGCCTACCGTGCCTACTTTCGCTATATGAGCGAGGGGCAGGGCAAGGAAGTGAATTGGTTGATGAACGAGGCTATCAAAGAGGCTTTTGCAGGCAAGAAATCGGCCTTCCCTAAGTTCGACCCGACCGTGCGCTATGCTTATGAGGACATTGACCAGATGCTGACGCACCTGCGCTATATCCACGAGGTGTCGGCTGACAGCCCTGCGGCACCCTGCTGGCTCTTCCGCAAGCACCCTGGCCCCGCATTGAAAGCATTTGGCCCGCAGGGCGAAGGCAGCAACCTCAAACTGCAAGCCTGCGGCGGCTTCTGGGAGTGGGAAGAAGTGAAAGTGCTGGACGCCATCGCACGTGACCTCAACGGCCTGTCGCAGACCAGCGAGGCTGCCATGGCGAAAAGCCAGTCGCAGCTCGCTCAGCTTTACCTGACGCCCAAAGCGCTCACCGATGATGAGCGCAAGGCACTTGAAACCTGGAACGCCAAGCTCTGGCAAGGCATCGAAGGCTGGTCGAGCCGTGACCCGATGCTCTCAGAAATCGCTACGGCGCTAAAAATCAGCTATTTGCAAACCGAAGTCCTGTTTGAGGATTTTTTCATGGATGAAGGTTTCAACGAGCGGGAAGCCAAGGCACTTGCCCTGCAAGCCATGAAAGTATTGGTGGGACACCATTTGGAACGTTTCATTTAACAGGCAATAGAAAATAAAATTTAAACAAGACACCCCAATGGAGCAGGTCCGTTGGGGTGTTTTGTTTTTTGATAACTTTCAATAGGATTTACAATGTTTTAGAAGGTTTTGCTCTATTTTTTCAAAAATAACCAAGTTCTTTGTTGATTCTTGTCAAGGAATCGCTAACTTCGTTACCATTGTTGTATCTTTGCAACACATTCATTCGCTAAGAAGTACTGCACACAAAAGTTCGCTGGTCTATGACTTATAACAGCATCCTTGAAACGATTGGGCATACTCCGCTCATCCGTCTCAATAAAATTACCCAGACCATTGCTCCTACTGTCTATGTCAAGTGTGAAGGCTTCAATCCTGGCCAGTCGGCCAAGGACCGCATTGCCCTGCACATGATAGAAGATGCCGAGCGTAGCGGCAGACTAAAACCTGGCGGCACGCTCATTGAAGCAACCAGTGGCAACACGGGCTTTAGCCTTGCTATGGTTGCTGCCGTGAAAGGTTATAAATGTGTGCTGACGCTTACCAGCAAAGTTTCCAAGGAAAAGATTGATTGCTTGCAGGCCATGGGTGCCGAGGTTATCATTTGCCCGAAAGAAGCAAAGCCCGAAGACCCCCGCTCCTACTATAAAGTGGCCGAGCGCAAGGCTCGTGAAATACCCAACTCGCTGTACATCAACCAGAATTTTAATACCGAAAACGCCAGGGCGCACTACCTGAGCACTGGCCCTGAAATTTGGGAACAGACCGAGGGCAAAATAACAGCGCTCATCGCCAGCACGGGCACGGGCGGCACCCTGAGTGGTACGGCACAGTACCTCAAGGAACAAAACCCGAAGGTGCGTATTATCGGTGTAGATGCTTATGGCTCGGCCTTGCAGAAGTACCACGAGACCGGGGAGTACGATGAGCGGGAAATTTACAGCTACGAAATCGAGGGTACGGGCAAGAACATCATCCCCGCAAATTGCAATTTCGAGCTGATTGACAAATTCGTCAAAGTAACCGACCGTGAGAGTGCCCTGCGCACCCGTGAACTGGCCTTGATGGAGGGCATTTTCGCTGGTTACTCAAGCGGGGGCTGCATTCAGGCGCTGCTGCAAATCCAAGGCGAATTCAAAAAGGACGACGTGGTGGTGCTCATCCTACCCGACCACGGCAGCAAGTACCTCGGCAAGGTATTCAATGACCAATGGATGGAGTCGAAGGGATTCCTCACCGATGTTTATGAAGAAATGGAGGAGCCGCTTCCGTTGCCTGCGTTTATTTCAAGTATTTGATTTTCAAATTCTTATAAATAAAAAGCCGTCCTGACCTCGCTGGTTGGGACGGCTTTTTTCGTGGAGCCTATTCTTATTTTCCGCCTTTCAACGACTTGTAATATTCCTCTACCAAGTTCTTATAGTAAGGTTTCAATGCCGGGCTTACCGTCTTGTATTGCTCGATTTCGGCTTCCCGCTTCTTGATATACTCCTCCAAGGAAGGCGGCATTTTACGTTCTTTATCTTCAGCGGATTCCGATTTGCGCTTGTTGTCCTGGTCACGTTGGCGCTCGGCCCGCTCATGTTCGAGGAGGCGGGTCAGGATGTCCTGCTGGCGCATGAGCAGTTCGTTGTTGAGGCGCTTGTTGACCAGTTCCTTTTCTACTTTGTTCATTTGGTCAATGATGTCCTGCAACTCTTTGTCGCCATTGCCCTGCTCCTTGAGTGCCTTTTGTTTGGCCTCCATCTGCTTGCGCAATGCAGCTTGTCGGGCGGCCATCTCTGCGAACTCCTTGCTTGTGGGGTTCTCGCCATCCTTTCCACCTTCCCCATCTTTGCCGCCTTTGTTTCCCTTGCCCATTTTTTTCATGCCATCGTTTAGTTCCTGTTGGCCTTCGGAGGCAGGCTTGTCCTTTGGTTCCTTTCCGCTCTTGCCTTTGGATCCGCCGGGTTTGCTGCACATCTGGCTGCCGGGCATCCCGCTCGACATTTGCATCTGCATCTGCTGCATGACCTCACTGAGCATGAGGGCGAGGTCGTTGAGGTTCTTCATGGCCCGTTGCTGCTGCTCGGCAGCACTGGGTTTTTGGCGCTCTTCAAGTTGGTCGAGGCTCTTGCGCATATTGTCTTTTATCTCGCCGACCTTATCGGTGATGAAGCTCTCCATCTGTGCCACCCGCTTGGCAAGGGCATAAAGGCTGTCCTCTACGATTTTGAAGTCGTCCTGGATTTTCTTTTGCTCCTGCGTCAAACCAACATAGCGGGGCGTGTTGATTTCTACGGGGTTGAACTTGTTCATCACATCCTCTTGTTCGAAGGACAGCGTCACGATGTTTTCGAGTAGCTGGCGCAATGCCTTCATATCCTCCTCCATCTGCTCTTGCTGCTCGCCCGCTTGCTGTTCGGCCATTTTTGCAGCCATGTCCTTCATCTTCTTGGAAGCGTTTTTCTGCTTGCGGCCTGCCTTTTGGTTGTCCTTTTTCTGGATATTTTCCTTGCTATCCTTTTGGTCTTCCTTGATGTCTTGCTGCTCTTCTTTTTGCTGGTCGAAGTCTTGCTTGTTCTGCATTTCTTCGTTCTTCTTTTCAAGTTCCTCCATCTTCTTACCAATCTCCTCCATCTCCTTGTTCAGTTCCTCTTGTTTTTTGGCAAGCTCTTCCTGTTCTTTCTTCTGCTCTTCTGCCGATTGTTGTTGATCGTTCTGGTCGGCTTTCTCGGTCTCTTCAGCTAGCTTTTCTTGCTCCTCGGCCAGTTTTTCCAGCTTCTCTACGGTCTTCTGCACCTCGTACTCAAATTCGAGTTGCTTGTAAAGCTCCAGCATCCGGTCCATGTCCTTTTCCTTCTGCTCTTGCTCATTCTTCATCTCCTCCATCTTTTCGAGGGCCTCGTCTTTCTTCAATTCTTGCATGAGCTCTTCGATTTTCTGCATGAGCTCCTTCATCTCGTCGTCCAAGGTCTCTTCCATGAGCTTCTCCATCTGTTCCTGTTTCTCCTGCATCTGTTCGTTTGGCTGCTCCATTTCCTGCTGCTGTTCGAGGTTTTCCTTGAACTTCTCCTTGGCCTCGTCAATCTGCTTTTGCAGTTCCTTTTGGCGCTCCAGCAGTTTTTCCAACTCTTTCTTGGTCTGCCAGTCCATATCTTTTTGCTGCAAAACCTTGTCCCGCAGCTTGTTCATTTCCTCTTGTATCTTCTGGCTTTCCTTGATGGCCTTTTCAAGGTTGTCTTTGATTTGCTCGCTGTTCTCTTCCTGCTTTTTCTCCATCTCTTCGAGCGTCGGCATGGCGAAAGACATGAGCGTGGTGCGGCTCGACTTGCTGCCGTTCACCCCGTCGTTGTCGTACACCTCGAAGTAATACGTCACCTCATCGCCAGGCTTGAGGCCCAGTTCGTTCAGGTCGAAAATATGGCGGAACGACGTGCTCTTGCCCTCCGACTTTTGCAGTTTGAGGGTCTTCAATGGGCCTTCCTTGCCGCCGTTTTTCATTCTATAGTTGAAAGAAAGTCCAAGCAAACCGTAATCGTCAGAAGCATCGCCAGCGAAGTAGAGTACCTTGGCATTCGTACTGTCCTCGAATTTATCCGCCTTGATGGTCGGGTACAAGTCTGGCACTACCGTGATGGAATAAGTCACCGAATCGGCGTTTGGCAGGTCGTTGTTGGAGATGTAAAGGCGATAGATTTCATCCTTTAACGCCTTCTTTTTATAGGTAAAAAGCTCGTCGGAGAAGCGCTTCGTATCAATGGTTTGTGCTGAATTTGCGAAGCGAATAGAAATATTATCAGTGTATTGCGAATTGAAAATCCAGTCAATATTCGTTCCGGCGGGCACCACAAGGTCGCCCGTGCTTTTCAGTTCCTCATCCGAGCGGCCTATATATCCGGGGTAGTCTAATTTCACGTCAAAGCCAATGATGTTCGGTTTTTCCATCACCTCCAGCGTGTAGTCCTTTGATTCGATGGCCCCAGAGAGGAAGCGGAACTCGGTGTCCTTCGCCACGTTGCTGAAACGGTAGGTGAAGGTGCTGTTATCCACCTTCGTCAGGCGGTATTGGATATTGTCAATGTCAATGAACGCCTCGTTGGGCAAGGCGTCGCCTTCTACTTTTATCGTAAGGGGAAATTCGCCAAACTGCACCACGTTCAGGCTGTCTTCGTTTACCACGAAGCGGAAAGGGGCCGGTTTTTCAAATTCCTTGTTGAACTTCAAAAACCGCCCAGTGCTGTCAGTGATGAGGCTCGGCGCTGCGAACAGCACGATGATGAGCAGGAGCAGTGGCGGCAATGCGTATTTGAGGTATTTTCGGTTTTGGGCGAGGTCAATGGCCCGTTGAAATGGCACGGGCTTCACCTCTTCGGACTTCTGGCTGATGCTGGCCAAAATCAGGTCCCGGCTCGTTGCATTGGTGTCTGCTTGTGATTTTAACTGCAAGATATTCAGTAACTTATCTTTCACATCAGTGAAATGGTTGCCGATGATGCTCGCCGCTTTTTCATGCGAAATAACCTTTCCCAAGCGGAAATAGTGAAGCATCGGAAGTGCGACCCAGATTCCAAGCGCCACTGCGGATATGCCCACGAAGGAGAAGAACATGGCCTCCCTCGTGCCCGGCTTAAAGTAAAAATGGTACTCCAGGAAGTTCAGGCCGAGGAACAGCAGCAGCAGCAGCGCCAAGCTGTACAGCCCGCCACGGATGAGCTGGTTCACGTAGTACTTCCTGATGAACTGGTCGAGCTTCTCGATGAGGAGTTGGTAATTATCCTTGTGCGACATGGGCTTGAGTTATTTTTTTGGTTTAGGTCTTTTGAGGAGAGGGCTGATTTATACTGCAAATTTCTTTCCACGCTTTGTGGTCAAAACTAAGCATTAAAAGACCAGTCTCAAACGCTTGGGCTGCATGGTTAGTTGCGGAGTCGGTGAAATTGGCAAATGAGGTGACGAAATGCCACGGGTTGCTGGCAAAAGAGACAGCTCCAAGAACAACCATTCTATATAGATTTAAAATTCAATTATAAAATTGCATAAAAAATCATTTCCCACCCCGCATCTCCGCCTCAATGTTCGGGTTCAGTTCCTTCGCCTTCGCCATCAATTCTGCCGCTTTGTCCACCTGCCCGGCATTGCCATAGGCGCTGGCGAGGTTGTAGTAGGCGGCTGCCAGTTTCGGTTCCTTTTCGAGGGCTTTGGTGAAAAACTCAATGGCCTTAGCCGGATTGCCGCTGACCCCGTTGGCCACGCCAAGCAGGCGCAGCGTCTCATACTCGTTGGGGTTCATTTCATAGGCTTTGTTCAGGTAGGTAAATGCCTTTTGAATATCGCCCTTTTTCTCCCCATAAAACTGCCCTGCCTGGCGGTAAGTGATGGCAAGATTGTTCTTTGCTTCACCGTAATCGGGGTCAAGTTTGAGCGCCTGCTCGTAAGCTTGAATGCTGGCCTCGTAGTCTTGCAGGTAGTTGTAGGCATTGCCCATGATGAGCAGCGGGTTCTTGTAGCCGGGGTGTATTTTCATCGCCTCCTGCAAGTGGCCAATGGCTTCTTTCAGCATCTCCATCTTGCGGGTGGCATTCTCTGGTTTTGCGGATTGTGCGACCAATTCACCGCCGGTTGCGTTCCGCAATTTGGCGCTGTTCGGTACGGTCTTGATGTCGGTGGTGAACAGGGTGAAATTGTCCTTCCAAGCGGAATTGCGGCTCACCGTTTTCACCGACAAAGCCAGCAGCACGGCGCAGCCGACCACCAGCAGGGCAGGCTTCGGCCTACCAACGTCATTTGCGAAGCGATACGCCAAAGCACCCACCAGCAGTGCAAACCCGATGGATGGCATGTAGAGGAAGCGCTCGTTCATGTTCGTGCCGATGGGGAAAATGAAGTTGCTGGCGATGCTCAAAGTAATGAGGTAGAACAAGATGGCGTAGCTCAAAACATCCCTTTTTGGCAAACGCACAAGTGCAAAAACCAGCAGCCCAAGGTGCGCCAAAACCGCCAAAATCACCTGCCAATCGCCGAAGCTCATGATGCCAATGGCCCTGGGGTAGTAGTCGTGGCTGAGCGGGTGCGGAAAGAGGAGGAGCACTAAATATTTGCCGAGGGTGAAAAAATTGGTCGCCATACGCTCCGCAAAACTGAAGTCAACGTATTGATTTCCAACGAGTTTTAAAAACGGGTTGTTCATCAACTCCCGTGGCGCACTGCCAAAATCAGCACCCAGCACGGCAAAGCGGATGGCCAAAAACACCACCGCTCCCGCCAGGAACGGCAGCGTCTGCACGACTATTTTGCCTGTGTTCGCTTTCGTAAAAAAGAAGTACGTCAGTGGCACGATGGCCAAGAAGGTAATGGCGTTCTCCTTCGAGAGCAGCGCCAAAAAGAACAATACTGCCGCCGCTATATTCAGCTTATTTTTTCCTTCGTAAAATGCCTTGAGCGACAAATAGAGCGCCGCCAAGCTGCCCAACAAACTCACGATTTCGTCACGCCCCTTTACGTTGGCTACTACCTCGGTATGGATGGGGTGTACCACGAAGAGCAGCGCCGCCGCCAAGGCCACAAATGGCCCGAAGCCCCCATAAGGGCTGGCCGAACTGCCCGTCGTTTTGCCGTCCGGCGAAAGGATTTTCAACAAAAACCAAAAAACCAGCACCCCCGTCAGGCCGTATAGCAGCACGTTGATGAGGTGCCCGACAAACTTCACCGTGTTCAATTTGCCGCCCTCGTTGGGGTCAAAGACGGTGTCACCGTCCTTGTCCTTCACGGGTTGGCCAGCCACGTCCCGTTTCTTTGGGGCAAAAAGCTGCACCTCCGTGGCGTACATCAGCGGCGTGAGCGGTCGGTAGCGCCCGCCGGATACGAGTTTTTCCTTACCCTCCACCTTGAAAAAGCCCCGAAAGGTATCGTACTTCAACAGCCCGCCATAGCCCGCCATACCCTTACAGGTGAACTCGTTGTCGTAGATTACGATGGCGTCGTCCACGGCATAATCATGGCGGAGGGTGTTGGCGTAGAGCATCACACCAAGTACGAACAGCCCGATGCTGGCGATGCGGCGAAAGTTGCTGGCCGATGTTGCGGCTTGCGTCGGCGGTTTGGGAGCGGATGGTTTGCGCTTTGACATTTTTTATTGGTAAATGGTTGACGGCTTATGGCTGCCATTTTAAGCTTAATGATTTCTGGGATGGGCAAAAATAAAAAGGCTGGGGGTAGATTGGGAATTTTGAAATGAGTTCAATCATCCAAGCTCTCAATCTCCACATCCGCAAAGCTATCCACCTGCTGCTGCCCCTTCAAGAACCTGCACCACGAGCAGTCTTCCTGCCTGCAGCCCTCGTAGAACTCCTGCCGCATGATGCGGGCGTAGGTGTCGGTGATGAGGCCTTTCACAAAGGCTACGTCCTCCGGTTGGTACTCGATGCGCTTGGTCTCGAACTGGCCCCGTGCATCCGGTTCGAGGTAGCTGATTTCGGCACTGACGGCACGGGCGGTGTTCCGCCGCCAGTTGTCGAACAGGATTTTATAAAAAACCAATTGCCGCCAATACCCACCGCCGTAAACGATTTCGGATTTCGGATTTACTGGCGTGAAACTCCGTTTTCGGATTTCTGATTGGGACTCAGGAACTTCCGGGGACTGACTGCCAACTGCCAACTGTCGAACTGCCA
>JANPLH010000062.1:0-11958 GCA_031426435.1 Saprospiraceae bacterium
TAACAGTACCGAGGCCTTCAACTTCCAAATTAGATTAGAATCAATTCCCGAGCATTCCGCCCGTCATTTCCTGAAATTCTTCCATTGTCATTTTCTGATAGCCTTCTGGCACTGAAAAGACGCCCTCTGGCAATTTATCGGAAACTTCGGTGGCCTTGAAAACCATTTCCATGCCTTGTCCAGCATCAATAATCATTTCAAGGGGATAGCCTTTTAGCCCCAATTTTTTATCCTTCTTTTTGATTCCAACTGGTGGCTGGATTTTTTCGGTGATATAGTATTTCATGGTCATGCCATTGTCCATCGTAACGGAGGCCTTGTAACATGGGTAGCCAGCGATTTCCTTCTTGTCGCTTTCGTCGTACTTCACTTCCGACATGTCATCCACGTTCATAAAATTGTAGTTCTTGGTCATGTCTTCTTCCTTTAGGCCAATCAATTGGATTTTTTGGCCCAACATGTCCATCAAAATAACGCCATCTGTTGGGTTTTTGATGGGGATGATGGTCTGAACCTTCATCATGCCGCCGAGCATGTCCATGTCCATTCGCTGTTGCTCACCGGAGAAATAGAAATTCAAAGTGGAACCAGCGAGCATGGCCATTTCAGGGTTTGCTTCAGCGTCGGCTTCCATTTCAAATTTGACCATACCCTGCTTGATTTTCTTTTGGGCAATGGCCGGTGATGCGAAGGCCAAAATTGCCAAGAACAACAAGCTGAAATTCAGGATTTTTTTCATTTTTTAGATTTTATGTGTGATAACGTCCGGCTTCGCCGGAATGGTGTTGCAAAGATAGATGAATCGCATCAACAGAGGGCTTTTGTGGTGCGAATCCATAAGGCTCATGTCCGCCAACTGTCAATATGCTTAACGAAGATTTTTGCCAGGTTCTCGGCATCTGAAATGGCCCGGTGATAGACGCCCGTGAACTCAAAACCCTCAAGTTCCACAACTTTCTTCAAGCCTTTGTAGGTTTTCCAGCGTTTCAGGTCGTGGTACTGCCGCCTGATGTTCAAGTGGTTAGGTTCTATCCAATCTGTGTCCAGCTGGTGCAATTGGCAATCTTGAATGAACATGTTCTTGTCAAAAGAACCCCAAGAACAGAACAGGCACTCCTCATCATCATAAATGCCAGCCCATTCTTGAAAGTCTTCAATCACATCAGGAAATAAGTCGGCCCGATTGATGGAGATTTGGTCAATGGTCGTTAATTGCCGACAAAACTGGGATAGGTTTGGGTGCAGCACTGGCCTGATAAAGCTGTTGAACACATCTTCCAACTCGCCATAAAGATTGATTTTCAGTGCCCCTATTTCTATTGTCTCCTGCACCATGTCGGTAGGTTTTCCTTCCCAACAGGTGGCCTCTAAGTCATAAACGATGTAGTTCATTGTTTTTTCGAGACTTTAGACGATAGACATTAGACATTAGATGGTACAATGCAAAAGGCCAAGGTTCAACGTCTATGGTCTAATGTCTATGGTCTATAGTCCATTTCTATCTGAACAACTCCATATACCCTTTTTGTACGGTTGTTGTTCCATTGTCAATCCACTCAAGGATATAGTAATAGGTGCCATCCGGCAAATCCGTGTCGTTCCCCCAAGTGCCGGGCCAACTGTTTCGGTAAGCTTCGGTTTCATAGACCAAGCTGCCCCAAATATTATATACCCAGAGGTGGTTGTTCGGGAACTCCTCGATTTTGGCAATGTAAAAGACATCGTTCACATCGTCATTGTTCGGCGAAACCGCCGTAAATATGGTCAATTCTATACATTGAATGAAAATACTTACCGTGGTTGTGTCACAGCCATTGGGATTGCAGGCTATGTAATGGAAACTGTCCACACGAGCGCAGTGAATGTCATCTGGCACATAGGTAAATGAGTTATCCAAATTTAGCGTGACGGTTCCGGAAAACAAATCTCCAGGCAAGGTCAAAATCTGAATATCCTCAATGCCACCAAACAAGGTGTCGTTCGCCAAAAAATCAATGACAATGGGCGTCCCTTTGATGGTTGTGTCCATGTCCGGCCCCAAGGTGGGCGGGTCGAAATAGGGCTTCACCAAAAAGCAATATCGGATGGTGTCGCAGAAGCCAAAATCATCGCAGAAAACAAGGCAGGAACTATCCCTACCCTCCACCAATCCTTCATAAAACACGCAAGAACCCGACTCATTGATGGTCATTTCTACATTGTCAGTGCGTTCATCAGGGCAAATTTCATGTATACTGCCATCCTTGAAACTTCCGGGCAGTTCCGAAATATCCAAGCAGTGCAGCTTTTTTTGCCCAACGAAAAGGGTGTCGCAATAGGTCTCGGGGTTCGTTTTCCGAACGGAAACATGCAGTTCGGCCAATGCCACATTGCCAAAGGCATCCTCAAAACGGTAACAAGCAGTATCGGTCCCTATGGCGTAACCATTGTAAAACACGCAACCGCCTTGTACACTGAAATTCACATTGTCAGAATTGTTCTCCGGACAAATATCCACCACGCTTACAATTGCACCAAGAAGCAATCCTGCTGGTAGGCAAAAAGTATCAGTCTCCAACAATAAGAAGACCGTGTCGAAATAAACATTGCCGGGCACAACGCTCACGCTGTAAAGGAGGGTGTCACAGTTGCCCAAATTGTCGCAAAGTTCTAGACATGCAGTTGCTGTTCCGACCGAAAGGCCAAGGTATTCAATACAGAAGCCAGCGGAATCCAAGCTGAAAGCAACAGGACTGCTACCTGTCGTTGGACATAGATTCTGAATATTGGTGATTGGGCCAGCCAAATTCAATTGATTGGCATCAAAGCAAAACTGCTGAGATTGGGTCAATGTAATGGTATCCACTATGCCGTTTGGAAACGGGTGCGAAACCACAATGTCCAATATCGTTGTATCGCAAAAGCCATTTGCATCGCAAACCACCATACAGGCTGTTTCTTGTCCAATAAGATTGCCTGTTAAAACTAAGCAGCTATCATTAAGCAATTGATAATCAACAAATTGCCCGTCAACACAAGCATTGGTCAAGGAGACGATATTGCCTGAGAGCTCGCTGCTGCCAAAGCAAATCGTGTCCATTTCCCCCAAAAGCAAGTTGACCTGTTGCGTATCGGTCGAGGTACAATTCACGGAAACATTCACCGTGTCAGAGCAGCCCGAAACAGTATCTGTCGCAATGAGTTCGTGATTGCCCGGAGACAACTGCAATGAAAAACCTCCCACACATATTGGCAAACTGCCAGTATAAGGTTGGCCATTGTCCGTAAGGACATAATCAGCAAGCAAGAGCGATGGAATCTCGGCACATAGCTGCGCATTGGATTGACAATCAGGTACTTGAAGTACAACAACAGCGTCTTCAAATACCCCGTTAGCATCGTTTGGAACCACAATGGAAACGGTATCCAAGCTGATGGCCCCGCACGACAAACGCTCGGTGGAAAGGACGAATGAAAGCGTTTGCCCCAAATACAAGGATGGGTCAAAACTGAGGGTCGAAGCATGTTCATTACTATCACTCAGCATGTTGATGTTCGCTGGCGCAATGGCTGACCAAGCTAAATGGTAGCTCATTGTATCACAAGGAATAGCCCCAAGGGTCGTCGAATACAACCCGGAAAGTGCGCAAAATGTCCGGTCGTTCCCCGCATTTTGAAGCTGTGGCAATGGCACCACGGTTGATATTGAACTGCAAGTATTGTTCAACAGGCTCTCCACCTTGAGCAATAAATGGCAAGCCGAGTCGGGTTGCAATTGCATCAATTGACTGAAAATCAATGGATTGGCGGGTGAAATAGGCCCAACGACGTTTTGCTGCGCCAAAACCGCTTCCGTCGTCTGAACGATGCCGTCGCCGTTTTCATCATAGACAAACGACAGTGTGTAATTGTCGGTAGCCAAATTGGCAGCACTTGACAGCTTGCCCTTTATCGTTACGGATTCGCCAGTGCCATTGCAGCTGCTGCTTGCTTCCGTGAAATTAATTTGAATGGGCGAAACACCTGTATTTACAAGCGTCAAAGGCAAATAGTCGCTGCTGCAAGGGGCATTTTGGTCGGGCGTCCAGCCGTTGGGGAATGCACTACAGTTCCAGCCAGAGCGGATGTTCAAGGCGACATCGTCGCATGTGGAGGTAGTGGCAGCTATTCGGTAGGTAAGGCATTGCCCAGCTTGAAGGGCAGGAACAAAAGCAAAATGATTTTGCCCATAAGCTGTCAAACTGAGTGGCACGGGTGGGCCTTGGTTGGTGATATTGGCAATTACGCCAATGTTCAACAAACCGCTGGGGTCTTCAAGCGCCAACCAGGTAAGGCCTGCATCCGATTGGGCGGCAGTGTTGCAGATTTGAACATCCCATGTGGCCAATCCATTGGTCAGTGGCGCATTGGCAGGGGTCAAAGCTGTCAGCGAAAAAGTCGGTGGTTGATTATAGGCAACTGCGCTATTGGCTTGGTCGGTATGCTTGTTTACACAGTTACCAGTGCCAATAAAGCTGGCGTAATAGCGGTCGGTATAGCTGATGAAAGAGGCAATGTCATAAACATTGTCGCCATTGGAGCTTCCAGTCGGGCTTTTGCAAGAGGGGGTCAGGTTAAGTCGAAGGTCAAAGGAATAGGTCTGAACTTGATTCAGTGAAGGCACACTTAGCAAGGTGTCAAATTTTGCCACATAGTGCCCATTTGGAAAATCTGAAAGCGGCCTGATGGAAAAATAGTTGTCGCCATGCACCGGATGACCGGGAATGGACACTTCAACTTGCCCTCCACTAAAGGCGGAAAGCAGCCCCGGGTCAAAGTCAAAAACCAGCGAATCCACTTTGGTTGATGGCCTTAGCTCGTTGCCAAACCAATCAAAAAAATTGTTGTTCGGAACGAACAATCGCCAGTTCAAAGTGCCATTGTCGCAACCGATTGGCAATCCGTTCAGGGTATTCGGGAAGTCAAAAACGACCTCGCTTTTCGCCAGCGTAAAGGTTTCATCGAGCGTGTCACAGGAAAGCAAGGCTCCGTTTTGCTGCGCAAATCCAAAAGCTGAAAAATTGGGAACATCAACAAACTGCGGCGAAAGCGGTCCATTGGCATTCACCAAAAACTTGCCGGTAAAAGCGACCGTATCGCCCGGTTGAAGCGTAATTCCCAAACCAGTTAGGCAGCTGTGCAAGTTGATTTTGACGGTTTTTTGACCCAAAACTGAGGAAACACCAACTGCTGAAGGCAGTACATTGCAATTGAAACTGGAGCTTCCGTTCTTAATCCGCAAGCTGCCGGCATCAAAAAGGAACAATTGGTTATTGGAAACAGAGCCGTCTGGATTTCCATATTTGATTTGAAATCCGAGGCTATCGCTGACAGTTACACCGTTGACCACGGCAACCAAGCTCATGGCCACCGAATCGCAGCCAAGTGCCACTTTTTTGTTGGCAAGCGCTGGGTCAAACGGCTGGGTGTAGTTTGCGTCAGCAAAACCAAACGTCGTTCTATTTACTTGAAAATCAATGATTTGAATGCCTGGTGCTGGTAAGTTGGAAATGGCAGTAAAGGTCGAAAACATTTCAGGGCAGTACAAGGCATCTGCACCGGCAAGGAGGCTGGAGCAAGTCGCAGTCTGAGCGTTTCCCGGTTTGGCAATGGTGCTTTTAGGCTGAAAAACGTTGAGCCGAAGGGAAAAAATCGCAGCCAGCAATAAGACTATCTGCACGGGTCTATCCATCTGAGGTTCATTACGAATCTTGATGGAGGGTAGGCTAAAATTGTACCATTTATATTGAAAAGACAATAGATAATAGACAATAGGCATTAGACTTTAGAGCGGGGGCGTATAAAGTCTAATGTCTATTGTCTAATGTCTATTTTCTATTGTCTATTCTCTACATCCTCAATCCTTCTTCACTGCTTCAATGCGCCCCAAGAAGGCAGACGCCGTGGATTCTTCGACGGGTTGTATCTCAATCTGTTCGCCGTTTGGCAACTTGATAATGCGGTCTTTGTCCTTGATTTTCAACAAGTTCTCCATGAAACTGGGGTTGTTGGAGACCATGTTGAGGATGCCTTGTTTGTACCCAAGGAAGTAATACATCTGGCTCGGCGACTTGATATAGACATAGAGTCGGTCGTCGTCGTTGGTGGGCATTTTCACCTCGACATAGGCATTGATGATGGTATTCACCATTTCCCCGTCAATGCTCACCAAGCCAATTTTCGATTTGGTGGAAACAAAGGACTGGTAGTCAACATCCCAAGCCAACGGCACCCGGTCGAATAATACAGTATAGGTATTGCTCTTCTTTGGCAGGTCAAGTGACCCCATGCTGATGCCATCTACCGCAATCTGCATATCTGGGCTTTCTGGGAAAAGCTGCCAAACCGCCTTGCGATAGAAAGGAATGTCCTTTGCGTAAACAATAGGGTTGGCGTCGAAGGTACTGGACTTAAAGTCGGCAACGATGATTTTCAGGAGGTTGGATGGAATGGGAAACCTCAATCCCATCAGCGCCTCAATGTCCATGTCCGATTTCATAGCAGAGGTTCCGAGGGTAGAGTCAACGACCATTTCACCAAAACCAGTCTTTAGCGTACCAGTGGCTTCTACGCTTACGTTTTTCAAGCCGGAGCCCAAACTGAACTTACCATCCATCTCGATTTTGCCCGTCTTGTTGTCAAATACCATTTGGTTGCCACGTGGTATGGTGTTGCCTGTCGTTGCCCGAAGGGAGTCGGTGAAACTGAACTTGTCCGCCTTTTCGTCAAATTGCAAAATGCCCTTGACGGTCAAAATGGGTCGGTCTTTCCGGAAGAAAAGGGCGTTCATTACCCTTGGATAGCAGGTCGCTGTTTCTTTGCTGAGGAAAACCCCGGTGAAAACCTGGTCGCCTTCTGGGTTCAAAGGCGTATCGTAGGAAATGGCAAGGTCGTTTTTGTCGCCTTCAAAGTTGACGGAAAACCAAGTCTTGTAAGGCATTTTTTCTGAATCCATCTGTGCGAAACCTTGAAAGCCCAGTTTGGGTTTTTCGGCGCTCAAACTGATAGTGCCCTGAAACTTAGTCTTGTGGTCAATGTAAAAATTTGAGCGCTCATGGATTTCGCCCTTTGCCCTCGTCACGGAGCGCTTGGTAGAATGGTTGCCCTCCCCTACCCTTGTGCCAACGATTTCCGCAAACTCAATTTCCTGTTTTTTGTCGCCAATATTGTATTCATAAAAACCTTTTGCCCGGTACTCCTTCCTTCCCAAAACATTGACCGTCGCACGGTTTATGACGTGGTATTTGCTCAGGGTATCCGCCACAATCCTGGCATTCTTCAACTCTGCTATAACACCGCCCGCCGCTATTTCAATGTCACCTGTTTCGGTATAAATAAACGCATCCGAAGCCACGATAAACGGTACACCGCCTACCTTTAGCAAATTGGTTTTCAAGTCGTAATTGGCTGCTTTTCCTGTAAAATAAAGCGAATCCTGGTCTGGGTGAATGGAGGTAAAGCCACCTGTTTTACCCTCATTGGCCCGGAAGGTGACGGTCTCCCTGGCCATGTCCCAATCAAATTCGTTGAAAGTGGTTACGTACTGGTTATAAGGCAAAGTGGTCGTCAAGAACTCAGCATTGGCCTTAAACGTACCTGTTTGCTTATCAAAATCCACGTCTGCATTGAGGTTGGTGGTAGAAAGTGCGATGGCATCAGCATCCAAGGCTTTAATCTTTAGGTCGGTTGTATCCGATTTGGTGGAATAAGCGCCAAATGCGAAAAGCTTTGAAGTCATGCTTGCCTTGTCCCAGTCAAAAAGCCCCTTACCCTTTAATCCACCTGGCGTCAATATCAAAGTGCCTTTTAGGGTATGCCGCCCTTCTTTGTAAATCTCAAAAGGCGCTTCCTTGGAGTTGACGTACATGCTATCCTTGTAAGGTCGCCAGTCCAATATCACGTCAAAGCCCCGTACTTGGGGCACGGGCACCGGGCCTTTCCTATCCTCCTCCAAGTCAAAGCGTTCCGCGCTTCCTGTCAATTGTTGAGGCTTGAAAATCAAGTCCTCCGAGTCAATCTTGGCACCGAGGTAAGCAAGGGTTCCCTTGCCTATCAGCCCCTTGTTGCTGAGGTCAATGGAGCCAATGTACTGGCCCTTCCCCCTGTAATTTGGAAAGCCCTCTTTCGGCGTCTTTGTTTCAAAACCCAGCGATGTGTCCTCCCTAATCACCAGCGTTTCATCGAACTCTGGAAAGATGTTCGTGGTGAACATCTTGCCCTTGAAGTGGACGGCGTCCTTGGTGAACTTGTCCAAACTATTGAAACTGAACGGGTTAAGCCTGAAATAAAAGGAGTCCCGGACGTAGGCGCCTCCCTGTGTTTTTTTATAATCGTAATAAACGAAGCAGTTGCGCTTGCTCTCAATGGAGGGGAACATCTCAATGGACTCCCTCCCTGACTTGTTGGCAGGAGCGTCCACCAACAAAACGCCGCCAAGGTGCTCGATTCGGGAGGCGAGCGAATACGCCTCTGGCTTCCCTTCTTTGCTCACAATTCCAGTTGGCAGATAAAGGTCAAAATAGCGAACGGAATCCAAACTAACATGGAACTTGTTGTAGTCGAAATGAAAACTCTTACCCTCGAACAAGCCAAACCCAGCAAACAGTCGCCCATCGAAGTCCATGTCCCGGTTGTTTTTCATGCGGATGTTCTCGCCATAAGGCACCAAGCCTACTTTCTGGGATTGGCTAAGCTCCATGGTATTTACCCCATTGATAGAAATCGTATTGTCCTTTAGGTCAAAAACACCGTTGGTCTCATTGGTCTCAGAGGTGATTCGAATGTTGTCGTAGTCCACCTTTTTTTGGCTGGCCTCTGCATAGTGCAATACCTTGTCTTTCATTTCCACCATCCCCTCATCGGCGTCGTAGTTGATGAAGCCTTTTGAAACCAGGTCATAAAGCAGGGAATTGATGTTCTCTACGGAAAACTTTGGGTTCAATCTTTTGGCCAACGACTCTGCCTTGATGAACTTATCCCCCGACTCTTGATAGGCCACTTTCATGATGGCAATTGGGTTGGTCGTGGAGATGTTTTGTAGCCGGGAATAATCGTTTTCGTTGAAGAACTTCAATGACTCGAAGGTAGTGGCCGCTGCCGATTTGCTCATTCCCACGTTGCGCCTCCCAATATAGATGCTGTCTGTCTGCATCATATAATCGAGCAATTCTGCGTCAATATTGATTTGGTGGAGGGAGTTGTAAAAGGGGTTACGGTCACTACCCCGTTTTCCACGGGCAAGCTGCAATTCCTTCTTTTTCAGGTCATAGCGCATGTTCACCGAAGGGTGAAAAATAGAATCCTTGCCAAAATAAAGCGATGATTGCACCCCTTCACCCACTATCCGCTCTTCTTGTTTAATGGTAAAAAGTAGCGACTGGCCTTTATAGACAAGTTCATTTTTCTTGTTCGTCAACCTAAGCTCCGCCTTTTCCTTGCTGTTGCCAAAGCCATATACCGTGGTGCCCTGCAAGCGAAAACCACCCTTAAAGCGAACGCCCTCGCCAATGTTCTTGATTTCGAGCACCCGCTCGGTGGATTCAAAACGGGGATAACTGCCCTCCGTGGCTTCGTTTTGGGTAATCAATTTGTCCTCAAACCTGCCTTCAATCGCCGTCTGACCAAAGTACAAGGGGTAGTGCAGTTTGGCCGATTTCACTTCGTAAAGGCTTTTTTTGACTTCAAACTCATACTCGGAAAGCTCGGCATAAACGTCTTTTTTCAAGCCCAAACGCTCCCAGGACACAATGCCACCCTTGCCCTTCCAAACCTCTTCTACTGGCGAATAAATACCTGCCGTGCCCTGAATCATGATGGAATCCTTTCCCCTCGTGGCTATCAGGTCGAGCTTATCGTACTTCACCAATGGCAGCTTGTTTTCAAAAACAAGGTCATACCGGGATGCCCGTGCAATCCAGGTAGTGCCGAGGTCGGATTTTCGAAGCGCATTGTTTTCAAAAAAACCGAAGCTGAATTCAAGGAACTCTTCGATGGGCTTCATCTTTCGGTTCTCGATACTGCCGAGCATGCCATCCAGCACATCATGCCAGTTCTTGAAGCGGCTTTCGCCCAACTCCGATTTTTTCACCACCGAAAGTCCAGTAAGATAGGCTGTGAAATAGGGGTTGGCGGTCATCTTCTGCACCAGCATCTTATCGCTGGTCTGCCGGATGCGGGTGATTTCCTCAGCGGTGAAAACGCCGCCTTTAAAGGACTTTTCAAAGGCTTTGTAAATCTCCTCCATCTTGGGATTCTTGGAGGCAGTGAGGAAGGTCTCCAACTCCTTAAGGAAACCTGCGGGGTCTTCTGGGAATTTATCAAGCTGCTGGGCCGAAACCAGAAAGGGAAAAACGAGGAAAGAAAAAAGGATGCTAAACCTGAAAATCATGTTGATACGTTGATGGGCAACAGGCCAAATTCAACCACTTGCCCCTGTTTTCTGCGTTTTCATTGCAAGCCAGTTGTTCTTTCGCCTTGTTTCTTGAATGGTGAAACCATGTTGTTGAAGCGCCTCCGACATGAGTTCTTCATCATCCAGCACAAAACCCGAAACGACCAAAAGTCCGTTGGGTTTCAGCAGCTTGAATAACGGGTCAAGCGACGCTAAAATTACGTTCCGATTGATATTTGCCAAGATAATATCATAATCGCAGCCCGGCACGTCTTCCAGTTTACCATGAAACGCCTGCACATTGGCCGCTCCATTGACGATGCTGTTGTCAATCGTGTTGCGGTAAGATTCTATCTCAATGTCAACTGCCTCAACATTAACGGCCCCCAACCGGGAAGCCAAGATGGCCAAAACGCCCGTCCCGCAACCGTAGTCAAGGACATTTGCGCCAGCGAAATGGATGCCTTGCATGATTTCAATGACCGAAAAAGTGGTCTCATGGTGTCCCGTCCCGAATGCCATTTTCGGGTTGATGACCAGCTCGTGCTCCATGCCCACCAGCGGCGCATGGAAGTCGGCCCGAATGCCGCAGAAGCTGCCCACGATGACGGGATGGAAATTGGTTTCCCATATTTCGTTCCAGTTTTGGCCGGGGATATATGTCTTTTCAAACTGGAAACTGAATCGCTGTTGCAAATCCAGCAGTTCTTCCTCCACTTCCTCATTGGCAAGGGTGACTGGCAGGAATGCATTGAAGCCCGTCTCCGTCTCTTCGAAGGTATCGAAGGGCAGGTGGCTCATCAAAGCAATCAGGACTTCGTTTTGGGAGGGTTCTGTGGCGATGGTGTATTGGTAGTAATCCATATTTTTAAGTTGGCAGTTCGACAGTTGGCAGTTGGCAGTCAGTGTGCAGTCTTTTAGTCCTTTAGTCTATGTCGTTCAACTCGGCACTGACTAACCAACTGTCGAACTGACTGCCAACTGCCAACTGTCGAACTGCCAACTTAAGGGCTACCTATTCCAATGCTTCACGGTGGAAGGTGCTACGCCGAGGTTCCGGTCTATTTCGATGGTAGGCGCTGATGATTTCAAGCCCATTTTGATGATGGCCAAATGGTGAACGGCATGGTCGTAAGCATACATCAGTTCCCGGCCAACACTGGTAGGCACCACTGGTCTGGTCTCGTTCAGTTCGGAAGAAAAATCCGCAACGACTTCCAATAAGACGGCCTCATCCAAGTCCTTCATTTTTTCATAGAAACCTTGCAAAACCGATGCTGCATAAGCGGGTTCAGTTTCCACACGAGGGTCACGCTGGCGCTGCGCATAATCCAATCGGCCATCCGCAACGCCATTGGTCAAACAGCCATAAAAGTCAACGATGTGGCGGAAGTGCTGCCCAATGGAGGAGCCGTTGAAGAGCGGCAAAGGACGGGCGTAGGTTTCTTCGGGCAACTTGCCCAGCAGTTCCGTCATTTGACCTATGATGATTTCAGTACCTTGCTTACAGTTCATTTTCTTCGTTTTATTTTGCAGGTTTTAAGTGGTGG
>JANPLH010000063.1:0-17448 GCA_031426435.1 Saprospiraceae bacterium
ACCCCTCGACATCCGCCACCTCGACCTCGTGAACGTCACCGCCGACAGCTTCAACCGGGCGCTCTCCAACCGAGCCATCCTCTCCTTGGAACTCCAAGCCAATCAACCTTTCCAAATTACCGAAGCCAACGGCTTTCCCAAAACCGTTACCAGCTATGAAGGCAAGTATTTGAGCCAGGTGCCTATTTTTTCATCCCTCATTCCTCAACCCTCATCCCTGAGCGATTCGCTCCTCGCCGATTACAGTTATCTTCCCCAAATTGAACTGCTCGAACAAAAAATCGCCATTCATCGCCGGGAGCAATCGGCAGAACGGTCAGCTTGGGACGCCACCCAGTCGCAAATTGCCCAACTCCACCGCCAGTACGCAGCCACCGACGACCCGCTCCAACGCCAAAACCTCCACGCCCAAATCCGGGAACTCGAAGCCATCAACCCGCCGAAGCCCGACAACACCCAAATCGAGGAACTCCAGAACCAAATCCGCAAAATCGAAAAGGAAGCCGCCCTCCGAAACGAAGCCAAGCGGCAGGCGCTCGAACTGAGACGCCGTCAGGAAACCGGGCAGTTGCGGGAACTGCGGTTCACGGGCATTGTCCGCTTTGTCGAACTGTGAGGCTGGCTTCGGGCATTGTGGAAAAAAATTAAGCAGCAAAAAACCGGATTAAAGCCTTTTGGGATAATTTTTGAAACAAATTATTTCATATTTGCTCCGCTATCGAGAAAATTTAAAATCAAAATGTTTCAAAACGCAATCCTGCACCTCGACCTCGACGCCTTCTTCGCTTCGGTGGAGGTCAAGAAAAATAGTGCCCTGAAGGGAAAGCCGCTCATTGTGGGCGGTACAAGCGACCGCGGCGTGGTCGCCTCATGCAGCTATGAGGCGCGGCGCTTCGGGGTGCGCTCCGCCATGCCGACGCGGATGGCGCTCAAGCTCTGCCCCGACGCCATCGTGTTGCGCGGCGACCACGACGAGTACAGCCGCCATTCCAAGCTCATCACCGACATCGTTGACAGCGAAGCGCCCCTTTTCGAGAAAGCCTCCATTGACGAGTTCTACCTTGATTTGTCGGGCATGGACAAATACGTGGGCTGCTGGAAATGGTCGAACGAGCTGCGGGCGAAAATCATGCGGGAATCGGGCTTGCCCGTGTCGCTGGGCCTGGCGGTGAACAAGCTCATCTCCAAGGTGGTCACGGGCGAGGCCAAGCCCAACGGTGCAAGGCTCGTCGAGTGCGGCACGGAAAGGGCGTTCCTGTCGCCGCTCTCGGTCAGCAAAATCCCCTCTGTGGGCAGGGAAACTTTTCAAAAACTCAGCATGATGGGCGTCCGGCAGGTGGGTACACTGGCGCAGATACCGCCCCGGCTGCTCGAAAGGGAGTTCGGCAAGCACGGCATCTCGCTCTGGAAAAAGGCCAACGGCATTGACAATTCGCCCATCGTACCGTTCCACGACCGCCAGAGCATCTCGACGGAGCGCACGTTTCAAACAGACACGATAGACGTGAACTTCCTCAAAAGCCAGTTGACGGACATGGTGAGCCGCCTCGCCTTCGATTTGCGGGGCCAGCAGAAACTGACTTCCTGCCTCGCCGTCAAAATCCGCTACACCGACTTCAACACCTACTCGCAGCAGCGGAGCATTGTCTACACCGCCCACGACGGGGCGCTGCTCGCCCATGCGAAGGCGCTGTTCGACAAGCTCTACCAGCGCCGCCAGCTCGTGCAGCTGGTCGGGGTGAAGTTCTCCAGCCTCGTGCATGGCCATTCGCAAATCAGCCTGTTCGAGAACACGCAGGAAGAAAGCAACCTCCTCGCCCAACTCGACCGCATCCGGCGGCGCTTCGGCGAGCGGGCAATTATGAAAGCCAGCGCACTCTAAGCCTCCTATTCCCACACACTCACCGCTATTTGCCTCGCACCCCGGCATACGAGAAAACTTTTTAGCGAAGCAATACCAAAGTGCATCTCAATTGCCATACCTACTTCAGCCTGCGCTACGGCACGCTGTCGCCGGAGCAGCTTGTGCTCTCGGCGAAGCAGATCGGCATACGGTCGCTGGCACTGACCGACGTGAACAACACCTCGGCGGCGGGCGAATTCGTGCGGCTCTGCCAGCGGGAAGACATCAAGCCCCTGCTCGGCATTGATTTTTTCAAGGACGGCAAACGGCTCTACACGGGCATTGCCCGCAACGCCGAGGGCTTCCGCCAACTCAACCAATACCTCAGCGACCATTCCCTCGACGGCAAGCCGCTCCCCGAAGCATTTGACCACAGCCTTTTGCCACCCCTCACCCCTCATCCCTCGTTCCTAATAATCTACCCTCGCCTCCTAAAGCCCATTGAACAGTTCAAGGAATACGAGTACCTCGGCATCCGACCGGAACACGCGCACGGGCTGTTTTCCTCCCCGGTGCGCCACTACCCGCAAAAGTTGTTGGTTTTCAATCCCGTCACCTTCCTCGACACAGGGGGCTACGAGCTGCACCGGGTGCTGCGGGCGATTGACCTGAACACGATTTTGACCAAGCTCACCCCAGAGGACACCGCCAAGAAGACCGAGACCCTGACCCCAACCGATACGCTGGAAAGCTTTTACAAACTCTACCCAAAAATCATCGAGAACACCCAGAAATTGATGGACGCTTGCCACATCGAACTGGAAACGGGCTTGCAGGTGAACCGCCAGAACTTCACGGGCAGCAAGGACGGCGACTTCAAACTGCTGGAAAAACTGGCGAGGGAGGGCTACAAGCGGCGTTTCGGAAATGCCAATTTACAGCCACCGGCCTCCAACAACCAGCGCTTCGAGCGGGAACTGAAGCTCATCCGGGAAATGGACTTCTGCGCCTACTTCCTCATCACTTGGGACCTCGTTCGCTACGCTCAGACCTCCGGTTGCCACCACGTTGGTCGGGGCAGCGGGGCAAACTCGCTCGTCGCCTACTGCCTTGGCATCACCGACGTTGACCCGCTGGAACTCGACCTCTACTTCGAGCGGTTCATCAACCCGCACCGACCCTCGCCGCCCGACTTCGACATTGACTTCTCGTGGGACGAGCGCGACGACGTGACCGACTACCTGTTCAAACGGTACGGCAGGGGGCACACCGCCCTGCTCGCCACGTACAGCACCTTTCAGTTCAACGCCGCCATCCGGGAAGTGGGCAAGGTCTTCGGTTTGCCGAAAGCAGAGATTGACAGCCTCGCCGATGGAATACTAAAAGCGACCGGCACAGAGGACATCAAATACTGGCGTCCAATTTCAGATTTCGGGTTGCAGGATGCGGAAAGCCCCCAGCTTGCCCACCAACCCCAAGTCTCGGTCACGGCAAAGACCGACGTTCAAAAACTAAAAACCGAAAAACCGCCATCCGCAACCACCAGCCCCCAATCCGAAATCGTAAATCCAAAATCCGAAATCCTGAAGTTCGCCCGTCTCCTCCACGACTTCCCCAACCACCTCTCCATCCATGCGGGCGGGGTGGTCATTTCGGAGAAGCCGATTTTTTACCATACCGCATTGCAAATGATGCCCAAGGGCTTCCCGGTCAGCCATTTCGACATGCACCACGCCGAAGACCTCGGCTTCCACAAGTTCGACGTGTTGAGCCAGCGCGGGCTGGGGCATATCAAGGAAACGGTGGACCTCGTGAAGACCAACCAGTGCAAGGCGGTGGACATCCATGACCTGCCCGCCATCAAGCGGGACGAGCGGGTGCGGGCGCAGTTGCGGGGCGGCAACTGCATCGGCTGCTTTTACGTCGAAAGCCCCGCCATGCGCGGCCTGCTTAAAAAGCTGCGCTGCGACAACTACCCGCACCTCGTCGCCGCCAGCAGCATCATCCGCCCCGGGGTGTCAAAGTCGGGCATGATGAAGGAGTACATCCGGCGCTTCCACTCGCCGCACTCGTTCGAGTACCTGCACCCGGTGTTCAAGGAACACCTCGGCGAGACCTTCGGCGTCATGGTCTTTCAAGAGGATGTGATGAAGATTGTCCACCATTTTGCCGGGCTGGGTCTCGACGAGGGCGACATGCTGCGCCGCTTGATGTCGGGCAAGCGGCGCAGCGGCGACAAGTTCGAGGTGCTGAAACGGAAATACTTCGACAATTGCCGTTCAATGGGACACCCAGAGGCGCTGGCGCAGGAGGTATGGCGGCAGGTGGAGAGCTTCGCCGGGTACTCGTTCTGCAAGGCGCACTCGGCAAGCTACGCCGTGGAGAGCTTCCAGAGCCTTTACCTGAAAGCCTATTTCCCGTTAGAGTTCATGGTGGCGGTCATCAACAATTTCGGCGGCTTTTACCAGACAGAAATCTACTTTCACGAGGTCCGAATGGCGGGGGCAAGCATCCACGCCCCCTGCGTCAACCGCAGCCAACGGCTCACTTCCATCACCGGGACGGACGTGTTCACGGGCTTCATCCACGTTGCACAACTGGAGCAGGGGACGGTGCAGCGGCTCTTGTCGGAGCGTCAGCGCGGCGCGGCGTTCCGCAGCCTCGCCGACTTCGTGAGCCGGGTGGATATTTCATCGGGCCAACTGGACATCCTCATCCGCATCGGCGCATTCCGCTTCACGGGCATGGGCAAGTGTGCCCTGATGTGGGAGAAGAACGCCGTGTTCAACCCCAAGGAACGGTTCGAGCCGAGCGGGCTGCTGTTCGCCGCCGAGGAGGTTTCCCTCGGCAACGGCAGCTACGAGCTGCCGACGCTGGAAGAAAGCGAATTCGACCAGTCCTTCGACGAGATAGAACTGCTCGGCTTCCCGCTCCGCTCGCCCTTCGACCTGTTGGCCGACCCATTGGCTGCCTTCGGCGGCATATTGGCGGAACACCTTTCCGGCTCCGTCGGGCGCATGGCCACACTGACGGGCTACTACGTTTGTCGGAAGGACGTGCGGACGGTGAAGGGCGAACTGATGTGCTTCGGCACTTGGCTCGACCGGGAGGGGCGCTTCTTCGACACGGTGCATTTCCCCGCCTTCCTGAAGCTGTCGCCGTTCCGGGGCAAGGGCATCTACCGCATCGAGGGCAGGGTGGGGGAGGAGTTCGGCTTCCCCAGCGTGGAGGTGCTGAAAATGGAACGGCTGCCTTTCAGGAAGGATGGTCGCTACCCGGAGGATTGATGCGGGAAAAGGCGATATTTGGGAAAAATTTGTCCGATGAAACTGTTTGTGCTATTCCTCGCCGCGGCGCTTGCGCTGCCCGCTGCCCATTCGCAGTTGCCCGCCGCCGACTCCCTCCATGCTACCCTCGACACCTTCCTTGACCGCCAACTTGCTGCCCAGCTCGCCGAGTTCGATGAATCCAAAAAAGGCAACTGGCTCTATTACCTCCCCTCCGTCGGCATCGGCTACACGCCCATCGCCAAGAGCGGCCCGGACGGTGACATCCTATTCGACAATGCGCCCCGACCGACCCTCTCCTTTTCGCTTGGTCAGGTGTTGACAGCCCGCCGCCGAAACAGCGACATCCGCGCCAAGTGCGAAAGCCTCGCGGCAAGCGCGGCGCTCGATCGCGAAAAAGCGCACAACGGCCTTGACCGCCTGCTGCGCCGCCATGCCCTGCTCCTGCTCGAACTCGAAACCATGCGCCGGATACAGGAGATTGACCGCCAATTGTTCGTGCTGATTCAGGCAGACTACGACGCTGCCAAGATTTCCCCACAGGAGTTTTTGCCAAAGCAGAAGGCGTTTTTGGAGGAGGAACTGGCGGTACAACGGAAGGAGATGGAGGTGGCGGGGGTAGAGGGAGAGGTACGAAACTTCGCCCATTTTTCTCGTTGAAGGAACTGTCATCAAACAAATTCGTTCATTTTTCAGGGTTTATCACATACCTTTGTGAACTATTCAACGATAAAAAATGGCACGGTCAGACCTTTTAGTGAAACTTGTTCAATCCGGTTCTTCCGGTGATAGGCATCTTTTCAAAAAGACTGTCCAAGCTATTATTGCCGAGGAAAAGGGCAAACAACATCATCAATTGGCGGACCGCTTGCAAGAGGTGATGGTGGAAAAACAGCCCGAGCCTTATGTCAATGGAAATGGAGCTGTTAATGGCTCGGCAAGTTCACAAATCGAAAAACTCCTCTACAAAAGTGCTCCGAAGGTTTCATTGAAAGACCTATACCTTGAGGAGGTCACATTGCAAACTGTGAGCGAATTTGTGCAAGAGCAATACCGCAGCGACTTGTTGCGCTCGCACAACCTCGAACCCAGACACCGAATCTTGTTGACAGGCGCTCCCGGAAACGGTAAGACTTCCCTTGCAGAAGCAATTGCCACTGAACTGATGGTTCCCTTTTACCGGGTACGGTATGACGGCATTATCACAAGTTATTTGGGAGAAACAGCCTCTCGCCTTTCCAAGTTGCTGGAATATGTATCGCAGGAACATTGCGTCCTTTTTTTCGATGAGTTTGATGCCATTGGCAAAGAGCGGGGCGATACGCACGAGACAGGAGAGATTAAACGCCTTGTAAACTCCCTTTTGCTGCAAATGGACGAGCTTCCCAGCTATGTAGTGGTGATAGCGGCAACCAACCACCCCGAACTACTCGATAGGGCTGTGTGGCGGCGTTTCCAGATAAAGATTGAGTTGGGAAAACCCTCCGAAAGTGCCATTGAGAAGGTAGTGCAGGAATTTGAAAAGCGCTTTCCAAAAAAATTCGGTGTTAGCTCCGTCCAGTTTGCAAAAAAGCTTGTTGGGCGCAGTTATTCTGAGATAATTGACTTTTTACTGGACATACAGCGGAAATATGTTCTTTCCCTTCCTGAAGGTAATTTAAAGGCCATTGCCCAAAGCCAGTTGAAGTCTGTAAAATAATGGCGACGGGTCATCTTTTTTGACCGTTCCCAAAAAATCCATTCAAAACAGCATGGCAAACCTCCCTCATTTATTGTTTCCAAAACCAACTACTTCTACCCGTGGTACGCTATCAGGTAGGGGCGGCGGTGGTTATTCCACCAATGAACAACGGCAAGCAGTCCGAATTGAGCAGCGTTTGACGGAGCTTGAACAAGCATGGCTGCGAAAAGAAGCTGCCCTCGCTGACGGTATGACAGGTCAGATACCCGAAATGGTGCTGGTGATGGAAATCGCTGGCACAATGGATGATTTTTTCTCCGCAATCCGTCTAACCGAAGGCATGGAATTCTTGGGGGAATACGATGGGAAGTTGGAAATGGACGACGAGTTTGAATTTTACAATGCTGAGAATGAGTTGGTGACCCAGTCAATTCCCAAAAGAGTGTTCCTCTCACTTGCCAATCAAGCGGCTCTTGCAGAGCTGCGAAGCCTCTGGCAAAAATATCAGGCTAATATTGACTTACCTCATGGAAAAGGAAAATACAAAACCTTGTTCCAAGTCTTAGCGGACATCCGCCCTTACAGCGTTAAAGACCGTTTGCTCGAACCGGGTATCAGAGAGTATCTCCAACAATACACCTCTCCTGATGAACTGGTCAATTTCGAAGTTGAATTGGTGTACAAGGACGCCGACGGTATCTTCAATCAAAATACCTTAAATGTTTTCAGACAGGCAGTACAGGAGGCGGGCGGTTCAATCATAACTGGTTCGGAATTGACCATTCCTGAACTACATTATCATGGACTGATTGCACAGGCACCTGCTTCAAGTTTTGCCGATATGAGCGAAAATACCGACGTCAGTTTCCTGAAATCCTCGGTGGCTTTAGCTTTTCGTCCTGTTGGTCAACTCGTGTCTTCGCTGCCGGAAGAGGAAGGGTTGCCGGAACCTGGTTCTGGCAGCGATGTCCCGCCTCCTGATGGCTTGACTGAATCAATAGCCGCTTTGTTGGATGGGCTACCCATTGCGAACCATGCCCGCCTTTACGACCGTTTGACTATAGATGACCCGGATGGACTGGAAGAAAATTATCTCGCCAATTATCGCCTGCATGGTACGAGCATGGCCTCTCTCATCATTCATGGTGACCACAATAATGAGGAGGAAGCCATTGGCTCCAGACTTTATGTCCGACCCATACTTCGTCTCAAACAAGAAGGCAACCAATGGGTAGAAAAATTGCCCGAAACCAGGCTGTTTGCTGACCTGCTAATCCGTGCCGTCAAGCGGATGAAAGAGGGTGACCCCAATACGGGTGAAGCTCCGACTACGCCAAATGTCAAGGTCATCAATTTGGCTATTGGCGACCCCGACCGTCCTTTTTTGTACACAATGGGTATTTGGGCGAAAGTGTTGGATTGGTTGTCCTACAAGTATAATGTGTTGTTCGTGGTCAGTGCAGGGAATCAAGTTGACGACATTTTCATTCCTTCAGTAAATGAGGATAACGAGCCGTTGTCAATTGCGGAGCGGGAATTGGCTGTGCAACGTCAGTTTGAACAGGGGCGGAATGGTCGGCGCATCCTTAGTCCAGGGGAATCCATCAATGCCCTCACCGTTGGCGCTACCAACACCGATGGCTGCGGAGTGCCTCCAGAGATTTATAACGTAAAACTGATTTTTGAAAACGAAGCTATGCCTGCTCCTTACTCAAGGGTTGGCTTTGGTTTCGACCGTTCCGTCAAACCAGAAGTTTTACTGCCGGGTGGCCGGGTCATGGGAAGACAAAGCCCACTGAACGGTCAAATAAAAGTGTATTATCCAAATGGCATTGCCCAGCATCCTCCCGGAATCAAAAGCGCGATGCCAGGCCAAAATGGAGCAACCAATGCCGAGGGGTACTCCATTGGCACGAGCAACTCTACAGCACTTGCCACACGACAGGCTATTCTCATCCACCAGATGTTGGAAAAGCTGAACACTGAAAAGCTCGACAGTCCCATTCCGACGGAATATTTTCCTGTCATGATAAAGTCCTTGTTGGTGCATGGGGCGCATTGGTCAGGAGCTGACAGGGTTTATAAAGATATTTTGACCGAAAGAGTAAAGGCTAACCAAGTGAAGAGGCATACCCATCCTTTTTTGGGATACGGGAAAGTCCACGAAGCCATTTCATTGTTCTCAACTTCCAAACGGGTGACGATACTGGGTCACGGTGAATTGGCAAAAGAGGAAGCACATGAATTTTTTATTCCACTACCCGAAGCGCTGAACGGTGTGGACATCGAGAAGAACATCGTTCTGACTTTGGCTTGGATATCACCTCTGCATTTTCAATCTTCCAAATACAGGAAGGCTCACCTTTTTTTGGAAAACATGGCCAACAATGGCCAAACAGAACTAAACTTGTCGCAAGATATTTTTGATTTCAAAACGACGGGAAACGGCACTGTACAACATCTTGTACTTAAAGGTAGGGGAGCGGATGCCTTTGTCGAAAGCGCATCGTTGAGGGTGAAGGTGAACTGCAAAGAGGATGCCCCAGCCCTACCAAAATCTGAAAAAATTCGATATGCCTTGGCTGCCACTTTTGCCATTCCCGCAAATTCTCAGATTGAGATTTATGAGCAAATTAGGGCAAGGCTTCAACTGCAAGTACAAATAAGGGAGCAAGTTTGAAAACTGTAACGATACTTTGGGAAAATACCACCCACCAAAAAAGAACCCAACACCGTCCTCGTTGCTATTGCCAACAGGTAAGGTTTAGCCAAGGTAGGCTCGTATCGCTTCCCTTTCCCATTCCGAGAACTTTTGAGGGCGCTCCAAAAACTCGCCCCAGGCATCGTTAAGGATGTGAACTGGAGAATCTTCCGAGGCATCGAAAAGGTAGGGACTGGCTTCTTCGAGCATGTAGTCAAGGTTTTCCTCAACAATGGGTTCATACTCATCGGCGTAGTAGCCAAAATACTCAGGGGTTCTTATGTATTGCCTTTGCAGTTGCCGCCATTCGTTTTCGACCCTATCGGCTGCGGCGTGGTAGCCCAATTTCCTTGCCCGCTTGACCAGTAGGTGAACCCGGATAAGCGTTACGGGGTGTGTGCGACCGTTCAGGTCTTCCTTCCTTTGGTGAAACTCGTCCCTTCCCCCCATTTGGCAATAGCCAGAAAAGGCATATAGGTAGCTCTCCCCACCGATGACAAGCCCCACCGCATCGCAAAAAAATTCTTGCACCCATTTATACCAAGTGTTGACGATAGCCTCCACGTTCTTGAATTCCTCTGCACTACGGTCGTCGTTGTGCACGTAAGTGGGGCGATTGAATTCTTCGATACCCAATTGTATTTCTCGCACCAAGTCGTCCATTTCAGGTTTGTGGAGTTTGAACAAAAGGTGTCCAAACTCGTGAAAAAACAAAGGCAGGTAGAGCAATCCTTTTTGGTCGGTGGCTGGCAGATAATAGAGCGTTGGAACAGTAGGGTAGATACCAAACGCACCATCCGATATGGCGAATGGAATGGATACGGATTTATCATGCCTTTCGTGAAGCCATTTCAGCAGCTTAAGAGCAATTTTGTCGGAATGGATGCTACGATGTATAGGCGGTATGTAGTAAGTGCTCAACAATCTAACCTGTTGGCTGACTTCTTCGGTATAGCTCAGGATATCTGGCAAAATACTGGCAACGTTCTTATCCAACTTGCGCAGATTTTTGTCTACGCGAGTGTTTACTTGCCCCAGAAAACTGAGCAACCATTGTTTGTACAATTCCAGTTCACGCGGGGCGTCTTTGCCCTCGGCTGTTTCGAGCAAAATGCCTACTTGTTGCTTGAGGGCGAGGTTGTGTCTGATTAAAATGTCTTTCATCAAATCTCCGGCACTAAGTTTTGAACGTCGGCTTGGTTGTGCTCTTCGAGCAGGATGCGCAGTTCCGTAAGTGCGCTCACCAAGGGTTCAAGGTTGTTTGGGTTTTCATTGTCCAATAGTTCAATGACCTTTCCAGGTTTATCCTTGAAAGTGACCGAGGAAAAGTCTTTTCTGCGTTTTGCAGAGACAAAGCGCTTGACAAGTGCAAATTGCCGGGGGTCAACCCCGGGCAGGATTTGAAACATGCTGCGCTCGTAATTTGCCACCTGGCGGTCGAACTCGACCAAAAAGTCCCGTATCAATATCCTTGCTTCCTTGACGTCCTCCTCATCTTCCTCGTCTTCGATACCCTCCATTTGGAGTTTCCAATGGATGCAAAGTGCATTGATGGCACTTATCAGGCTTTGGTTTCTAAAAAAACTTTGAACCGATAACCATTTTGCTTCCATGATGCGATTTTTTAACCCCTGACGGGGATGTGTTGAAATTGCTTTGTCTTGAGTTTGTCGTCCAGTTCCTTCACGGGAAACGGAAGTCTTTGGGCGACCTGTGGGCTGCCAAAATTGAATTGTGCCGCTTGGTGGAGGTATTCAGCCACATCCAATAGCTGTACGTTTCCGCTTTTTACTTCAACCAATAATGGATGAGCTGTACCTATGCGCAGCGTCCCAGCGCCAGTGGTTGAAAGTACAAATGTTTTGCTGTCGAGGATAACTCCGGTTCCTTCGAGGACATTGCCAATGCCATCGTTCCACGACTGCGAAAGGCGTATTTCCTTTTGCGAAGTTTTGTGCAAATCTATAAGGTCAAATCTTGCGTCCTGAGCAAGTACGCACGCTTGTATCAAAAATTGCCGGGCAGCCTCTATGCCTTGATTTTCATCCCCGCACAGCTTTCCGTCACGAACAACCAGTACAGAGCGCAATGCTGCAAACCGCGCCTTCATACGGGCTTCATTAAAAGTGTCAACGATTCTTCGTTCGAGTTGCCTCGCATTTATGCGTTCTTTCTCCTTGCTGTCCGGCTTATGGTGGGTATTCGAAATAAAAACAGGTATTGCCTTTCTGCCTTCTTGTCTGTTAATCATCAAGGAAACCCCAAAGAACTTGGCTTTTTCCCCAACGTCAATGACCAGCATACCATCATAAGAAGTAGTAAGGTCGGGTAGATAGGGGATGCATTGCATTTGTACAACTACATCGTAAGCGCAAAGCTCTATGAAGGAATTCCATCGCCTTTCTTTGCCATGCTGTATGTTCTCCCATTGGGTTATCAGCGTAGCATCGGCTATCCTTTTGATTGGTAAGTGTTTCAGTTCTTTTTCTACTTCATAGTACGCTTCTGGCTCTTCGTTCATCACAAAAACCACCATGCCCGATTGCAAGGATTTAAGTGGTACGAAAACCTCAAGCTTGCTGTAGCGATAGGTAAGTATTTCAGGGGTAATTTCTTTTCCGGTAAGGAAAGAAATTTTCTTGCACAAGTCATCAGCCAGTCTTTCCCGGATTTTCTCCGGTACTTGGTCTGGAATGGCAAAATGAATTACCCTGGAGATGCCGGGTGGCACATGATAGCATCCCACATTGTCAAAAGTATGCTTGACTTGCCTGAAATGATTATTGTGGGTATCGGGTGTGGCTTTCGCTGGTGCAGCGACACGATTGTCTTTATTGCAAAGCACGGTTGGCAATGAAATATGAAAACGCTTGTTTGTGTCAGGTTTCCAGTAACCCCGTTGAACCTTCAAGGTGGAATATTGAAAAGGAGTTGCCCCGACTTCACGCCAAAAAATATCTTCCAAGTCAGCTCTTTCGGAAGGGATGATTTTGTCCACCTGTTTCAACTCTCCCGTCAAAGCATCATTCATCACCCTTACGTAAAGCATGTTTGCTGGAACGGAAACAGCATCTGACATACTCCCGCTAAACGACACTTTGGCCACCCTGTCTTCGGGCGCAACTGGCACGGAAGGATATTTGCGGCGATAGTAGTCAAAGAGGTTTTCATACCGTTCTCCCTCAATAGTCATGGGCTGGGTAGTGCCACAGGTGACCCCTTGGCAATAGGTTACGAAATAGCATTTCAGGTGTTTTTCCCCCAATCGGTACAACAGGGTTCCCTTCGACCCCTCTTGCCTACTGGTGAGCTTCATAAACCGCTCTTCGCGCCCGCTTGAAAAGTAATCTTGCACGGAACGGTTGGTAAAAAAAGCAGTCTCGACATGTACTGAAATACCGATGCCCTCTCCTTCTATATCCATGCTGGAGGCACTGTATCTGCGGTAAGCGCTGATATCCCTATCGGTTTTAAATGGTGTTTCTTCATACCATATTTTTGGAGTGTCCATCCGCCAAAATCGTGTGCCTTTTTCGAGCCGGGCATACATGGCTGCCATCAGCAAGTCAGCGAGCCACTTCCTGTCGCTGAGATTTCGGTAGGATAGGGTAATGAAGTCTTCGGTGTCTTCCAATTCCACTACCCAGTTTCCTTCTTTCAGTTTGCTGCCGTGCAACGATTTTTTAGAAAGCACCAGCAGCGATTGGTTTTCCGAATCCCTTTGGTAAGGGATGGCCCCCAAGCCGTAGATATTCCGAAGGTTGGAGCACACCCTTTGGATTGCTTCGTCGTTCAATCGGTCTCCTTTCAACTGAACTACCCTGACATCTTGGGAGGTATGTTTCCCTGTCTCTAAAAGTTTGATATTTACTTCCATGTTCATTGACAGATTTTTTGAAAAGGGCATAATGCGCAGATTTTTTGTTGATTGCAGGGGGTGAAAGCTGACCAATCACCTTCTTCCCCAAACTCCGCCATTTCCAGCATCACATCGGCGCTTTGACGGATGGCTATTTTGTTCATGTAAAATTCCCGCTCGGAAAGCCTAAACTCCTTGACCTCATTATCGAGTAAGTAGGCTTTGTAAAGCTTAACCTTATCCAAAGGGACATTTTGGGTATCCATCGCCCACCAGGTATAGGTTAACAATTGCATGGAATCGTTTCCGTCGTCCACCTTCCCAGTTTTCCAATCGCAAATCACGAAATGGCCATCCTGCCAAAAGGCAAGGTCGGCCTCGCCGGAAACTTTTGTATGGTCATCGAGTGGCAGCTTGAACTTTTTTTCGGCGAATGCACCAGGCTTTTTGCCAGCTTCGACAAAAGGCTTGAAAACCTCTGATTGGTAGAAATTATCAAGCAGCGTTGAGGTCTTGTCTATAACCTCCTGATAGGTTACTTCGTAGTTTTCACGTTCTTCGAACACCTCTTGTAGCAGGTGTAGGTATGGATTTTTTTTCTCATCACCCTGCTGGTAGTTCTCAGTATAAACAATTGAATTGGTAACACTCTCTCTCGCCATTTTCTTCAAGAAATCCAACGGGTAAATTGTCCCTTCTTGAGCTTTCGTTAAAAAAAGGCGAATAAGCGAATGGACAATTTTGCCGCCCACCAAATGCTGGTTGGACAGCATTTTCATAAAACGGATACTGTCCAATTCTTTTGGAGAGCCGCGTTTTTCCTGTTTCCCACCGTAGTACTGGTAGTAGTATTTGCGGGGGCAGGTCTCCAAAGTACCCCTCCTTGAAAAGGACCACTCAACGGATGGGGTAGGGGATTGTGCCACCTTTTTTGGTGGCATCTCTTCCTTAAAGAGCGTGCCGCCAAACAAGTCCATTTGTATGCTGCCACCTTTCATCTGAGTCTTTTTAAATTTTCCGTCAACAGCCCCCATTCATCTTTTGACAACTGCATATCCCTCGCTGCGTTCATAAACTTCAAAGCAGCAGCATTAGAACCCAGCATATCTTTTAAATCCAAAGGCAACTTGTTGCCGTGTGATAGCAGTTCTTCTACCGGAATACCAAGTGCCCTGGCAATTTTTATAGTAGTCTCGGCGGCAGGTGGCGGCAGGCGATCATTTTCAACTTTGCTGATGTATGAAAAGTCAACACCTATCTTTTCAGCCAACTCCCGTTGGCTGACATTTTTTTCCCGACGCAAGTCTTTAAGTAGCTTTCCAAAAGTTTCTTTCATGGTGGTGGTTTGATTTCTGGGACAAAGTTAATAAATGTTGAGTTGTTAGTCAACTCCATTTTATTTTTTTTCTCTTTGCCTGAAATTGACCTGATTGTAACATTCCTAGACAACCATTAACTTTATACCTTGGTCGTCATCAAACTATTCTGTGCTATGAACCAACCCGCCTCTACAGCGCCCCGGCGGGATGTCGGGGTATCCACCATTGGCTACTGCAAGGACTGCAAAGCCCGATGGCAAGGCAGCAACGCCGCCTACGACGCCATCGCCCACCACGAATCCACTGGCCACAACATCCGGGTCGAACAGACCATCTTCTGGGAACGAAGGGCAGTCCGAAGTCTTCGGTCCGCAGTTGGTAGCCCAGTGCCATCTGCTGCGACCTGACTGCCCTCTGTCAAACTGTAAACTCAAAATTTGTGCTATATGAAAAGACCACTCTCCCTCGCAGGGTTTGCCCTGCTCGCATTTTCGGCATTCGCACAGGTGCAGCCGCACAAGTGCCAATGCTCCTACTTCATGTCCTTCAATTGGGCATTTTCCTACCCCGGCATGTTCCAAGCCGCCATTGACCCGCAGGCGGAGACGATGACCGTTACGCCATTGAGCGGAGCATTCACGGGCATTGTCTCCATTGCCGTTTATGAGTCCCTCAACTGTGGGTATCCGGCGGAGTGTGCCTATGAATTCGACGTGCCGATGTCAGGACTGGTTCAATTGCCGGAAGGGTTCATGCCTTGCGCCCTCGATGCCTCCCCGTTTTTCTTGAAGCTGTGTTGGTGGCGGAAGCTGAATTTTCAAAGCCTTCAAATGTCGGCGGTTGAAATGCGGTAGCTACATTTGTGTTTAGATGCAGGCAAAACTACTTGTAGTTTTGCCTGTGTTTTTTGAATCGAACCGATTCTAATTCCCCCGAAATCGAAGATTCACGCAAGTAATTCGGAGGAATTAAAAAGCAAACACTTGATTGGTTTATGAAAAGTACCCTCAACGTCAAGGGAACTGCCATCACCATCTTCAGCCAAAACGAAGCGGATTATGTCTCGCTGACCGACATAGCCAAAGGTTTTGTGGACAATGAAGAACAGCGCAATTCCGACTACTTCATCCTCAACTGGCTGCGGCTCGGCAACACGGTCGAGTTTCTCGGTGCTTGGGAGCTGCTGCACAATACCGGTTTTAATCCTGTCGGATATGACAGGATTAGAATGAACCTGACGAGCAACGCCTTCCGACTTTCCGTGAAAAAATGGCTGGAAGAGACCAACGCAATTGGCATCCTCGCAAAGCCTGGGCGCTATGGTGGTACTTTTGCGCACAAGGACATTGCCATCCAGTTCTGCTATTGGCTCAGTCCGACCTTCCAGATTTACCTCATCAAAGAGTTCCAGCGTTTGCAAGAGGAGCGCCGGGATGCCCTGCATTGGGACGTCCGCCGCCTGCTCACCAAGGTCAACTACCACCTTCACACCGATGCCGTGCGCAACAACCTGGTGCCGCTAATTGACTGGCACTCCCGGCGTGAAGGTTTCTACTTCGCCAGCGAAGCCGACGTGCTAAATGTTGCTATTTTCGGCATGACTGCCCAACAATGGAAAGTGGCCAACCCGGAGGGGAAGGGCAACATGCGTGACCATGCCTCGCCAGAACAGCTAATCATCCTTGCCAACCTCGAAGCCATTAACGCCGAACTCATCCGGGAAGGGTTGAGCCAGGACGAACGGGCGGCCAAGCTGAACGAAATTGCCGTTTACCAGATGCAGATACTTGCCAATTTGCCAACTTTGAAGGGATTGCCAGGGAAGAAAGGGTAGGGGTGAAGATTTGACGAACTTTTATCAAGCCTTAAAACGGTATTTTAACCTCTCGATTTCGAGGGATTTCAGTTGACAGACCGACCAACCGGACAGGTTTGGTTTTGACTGTCTCCATTAACCGTGCGGAATTTTGCATGGTTTGACAACGTCCGTATCGGGCGGTATTCTCGCCACAAATTTGCAACCTGGCCTTTTTCTTTGTTCTTTTGCGCAAACAAACGCCATGAAAAAGCAATACTCCTCCCTGAACGCCGAAACGCTCCGTTCCCTGTTGGCCCAGTTGAACAAAGCTGGCATCTTTCCCTTTGGCTTCACCACCAAGTTTGCGGAGGAGACGGGTTTGGCACTGACTTCTATTCGTGCAGCCTTGAAGGGGCAGAGCGCCGCCATCGAGACCCAAGAAGCCCTCATCAGCCGTGCGGAGGAGATGACCAGTGTCATAGCCACCCGCCCCAAGCCGCTCGATTTTTCCCACCTCAGCGTTGCCGAACTCATCGAACAGCGCCTACTGCCCACAGGCTACCTCCAACAAGCCGCCAAGATTGCCGGAACGACCGTCAACGCTGTCGGTTGGTTTTCCAAAAACCAACGGGAGGGAGCCAATCGTTACGAAGCCACGGAACCCATTGAGAAGGCCTTGCTCCAATTGGCGGGCTACAACAAGGAGCGGGAACTCATCCACCGGGCAGAAAGGATACTGGAACACCTTTCAAGGCAGGCATAAAAAAGCCAGTCGTGGTGACTGGCGCAGTTGTTTTTGAGCTTGCACCCAAAAATCATAGACGTTGCGAAGCTACGCTTAATCTTGGTTGATTCCAATTTCCTACTGGTCGCCCCCGCTTCAACAGCTTGCTAAAATTACTAACCCAACCCCGTCGCACCAGCGGGCTGCCGCCCAAATCAGATAGCGGTATTTGTGTT
>JANPLH010000064.1:0-3314 GCA_031426435.1 Saprospiraceae bacterium
CACGACGTTGTCTGCAAAATGCCCGCCTGAATCATAATGCTCAATCACGTCTTCCAAAGTTTGAAACCTGCCATCATGCATATATGGGGCCGTCAGTGCAATATTGCGAAGCGAAGGCGACTTGAACATGCCGTTGTCAGTAAGGTTGCCAGTAAAGGAACCCAGCCCTTTGTCAGGAAAATCATTGAGGGTTGCGACCTCGGTAATGGCATTGTTCCTATAAACTTCCGAACTGTAAAGCGCTGCGCCGTCATGGCAATGGGCGCAGTGACCAGTAGGTTCACCTGGGCTACCCAGCAAGTCGTCGTAGTAGATTTTTTGGCCGTCCACTTCCAAATCAGATAGCAAAAAGGGGTTCGGGTCTTGCTGCCAACGTTTTTTATCAAAACGGCTGTTGGCGCTGATGAGCGTACGCTCAAATTGTGCAAGCGCCTTTGCAGCCAACTCTTTAGTAATTTCCAAGCTGTTTTCAATGCCAAATGCTTCCCGGAACCGCTTTTTATAATCAGCGTGACGCTGCAGCTTCACCTCCACGTCGTCCCAAATTTCGGCCATCTCCACTGGGTTCTCCACCGGGTGCAGGGCTTGGTCTTCGAGGGTGGGGGAGCGGCCATCCCAGAAAAGTCCGTTGCTTTGGAAGCCAACGTTGATGAGCGACATGGAACTCCTATTCCCAAGCAAGCCGCCCACGCCGGGGCTGATTGCCATTGCATCGTTGAAGCTGTTGTTGAGCTTGTGACAACTACTGCAAGATAATGTGCTGTCTTTGGATAAAATGGGGTCATAAAACAACCTGCGACCCAACTCGATACCTTGTTCAGTCAAAGGGTTGTCGGCAGGTATGTTCATCGAAGGCAAGCCGGGCGGTATGACGAGGCTTTTCGCTGATGGGTTGTAGGAGATGCCCGTCAAATCTTCGCCTTTAACGATGGTAGGGTCATTATCATCCTCGCAAGCAGCAAAGCCGAGCGCCATTAGGAGTAGTAAAAAGAGAATTTTTTTCATGGCAAACACATCATTTCATTTTAAGCGCATGTACCCAGTGGCTCATCAATTCTTTAGCCAAAGGCAAGTCGGATAGCGATTGAGTGTCCTTGTTGTCAGGGTCGGAGAGGTCGAGTCCAAGGCCATTGTCCACATAGATATAAAAGACATCGGCCACGAGCTCAAGGTCAATGGTTTGTTTGTCTTCCAAAACGATAGGCTTCAATTTTGTCACGTTGTACAGCACTTCATTCATGCCGGGGTGGTGCTCGAAGCCTTGGTCATTTTGGTCAAAAACTCCATCACCATTCAAGTCATAAATTCCTTCCGATTTCATGAAAATATAGCTATCCCAATCGCTCCAATAATGCGAAGCAAAGGCTTGACGCAATGGACTGTCGGTAGGCAAGTTTCCAGAACTGGCATTGTTCAGTTCTGCTGGCACGCCAAAATCTATGCTGACGCCTTTGTAGGTGCCGAGTGGTACATTTTCGTAATTGCGAACAAGCGGCGTTTGCGCAGCAACCAAATCGAGGTTGTCTTCGAAATCAAAGAATTCAACTCCTGAGAGCTGATAATCGGGCGTGATACCTTCTCCGAGCAAGGTGATTTTCGATGCAAAGAAGTTGAAGTTCTGCATCCTGATATTATTGGGGCCGGGGTAATCAAGGGATTGGTAAAGTACCAATGGCTCCTCGTCGTATTCCGCCAAGAAATTCAGGTTGACGGTTGCAGAAGGTGTGGGCTTGGGTTGCTCATCTTCACCACAAGAGAAAATGGCAAAAGACAAGGCAAGGAAAAAAATGAATTTTCTCATGTTTGAAATTAAATTGGTTTTGGCATTTTGGTCAAAAGTTAATGGTGCAAATCTACCACTATTCTAATTTCAGGGAAATCGCAGAAAACGCATTGGACAACTGGCTGTCAATCTTTGCCCGAATGGCTGATTCTGTGTCGTTCTTGAAATCAATTCCTTCGAAAAGCGCCATATAGTCCAGACGCAATGTTACCCGTATTATAAAACCCTTTTCAATCGAAACAGTTTGCGGAAAGGGCACTGATATTTGTCGCTCATCGGTAAAAACAAAGTCCATTGGTACGGTACCTGGCAGGGTGTCTCGTCGGATGCTCAAGTGCACGGGCAGGTAACCAACATTTTCAAGGTAGCTAAGTGAGTCATCTTCAACTGCCAAAGGATGCCCTGCGGGCAAAGTGTCCACCAAAGCTTGGCGCACTGTAGGTGTAAGACCAAGTGTGAATTTTACCCCTGAAAAAAGGCCACTTGTTCTAATGCTGCCAATTGTGGCCGCTTTAAATATATCCCGGTCGTGCTTGGAAAAATTGTTCTCCAAATACACCGAATCACCATTCAGGAGCGGTAGCCAAAACGAATCCGTCACCCCCAATTCTTCGCCGTTTTCTCGAATGAGTTTTAGGTCAGAAACAAAAAACCGCCCACGGTCAATATAAAAAAAGTGGTTGGTATCAAACGGCGAAGGGTATCTGGTGCCATATTTCAACGCAAAGCTGGTATCAGGTTGAGTGGCCAAAACAACTTGATGTTGGAACAACAAGTTGAGGCTGGGATAGGTGCAGCAGTCTAGGCATGAGTCATCAGCGCTCACATCGTAGTTAGTAGCTTCAATGTCCAAGCAACCTTCGGTAGGTTCGTAGCAACCCGCCAACAAAAAAAGAAAAGGGATAAAATTACTGGGCTTCATGGTTTCATGGCTTTATGGTTTCATTGTCTCATTGTTTCATGGTTACATGGTTGTCGTGGTGCGGGCAACAATGAAGCAATGAAGCCATGAAACCATTTGACAATGAGTCCATCAAGCACGCATTTTTGTCCGTTTCACCAACCAGGCCTGCAAAATAGGCCGGAAACCCTGGTTAATGTCAGCCTCCACGAAATCAACTTTGTATTGCATGCACTTCAAACGAAGTTCATCCTTGAACGCTGCTACTTGCTTGATGTATGTTTCTTTCACTTGGTTTGGCTGCAAGCGGAGTTCCTCACCGGTTTCCATGTCAATGAAAAGGTAAGGGCGGTTGTCATATTCAAAATCAATTTCCAGCGCTTTGTCAACGGTATGGAACAGAATCACTTCATGCTTGGCATGTTTCAGGTGCTGCAACGCTGAATACAATGCTTCAGGGTTATCAGAATGCTCGAACATGTCACTGAAAATAACGACCAAGGAGCGTTTATGAATGCTGTCTGCAATTTGGTGCAGGGCCTTCGTGGCAGAGGTAGTGCGGTTGCGCTCGTTCCGTTCAATGGCTTGCTGGAGATAAGTCAACAACAGTCGGTAATGAGAGGTGCTGGC
>JANPLH010000065.1:0-21873 GCA_031426435.1 Saprospiraceae bacterium
GCAGGTCGTTGAGGGCATCTTGGTACCATTTCTTCCGGTCGCCACCGACGGCAAGGCAGCCGAACTCGCTTATCATGATGGGCTTTCCGAAAGCCAATAAATCCGGGTAGTATTTCCCAAAAATATCGTCAAACGTCCACCATTGCGACCAAGTGGCGACAGTGCCATAATTCAATGCGCCTACTCCCACCCAGTCTACAAACTCATCGCCGGGATAGTACGCCTTGAACCAACCGTGGGCCGGGTGCGGCGACCAAACCCAAACCACGTTCCTGGCTTTTTCCGCTTGAAAAACGGCGTATACATGCCGCCATGCCGCCACGAAATCTTCTGATTTGTTGTTTTGCGGGCCCCACGGGTAGCGGTAGGGGTCGTTCATCTCATGGCCAAAACGCAGGAAGATGGGCTGGCCAATACGGGCAGCAGCTTTTGCCCAGTCGTGCAGGTAATCGTCGTAAAGGCCAGCAGCGATGTCTTTGAGGCCGCTCTTGTCACGGGTCTCGATGGGGCGCAGGCCATTTTGAAACAAGGTGGAATCGAAGTCCGTGAGCCAGGGTTCCCAGGTGATGACGGGGACGGAGCCGCTTTTCAGGATGCTCTCGACTTGGATTTTGGGAAACCGCTGCTCCTCCTTGCTGCCCCAGGCCACATAAAGCTGAATAAGCGGGAAGGTGGTTTTCAGTTTTTTCTCCAAATCCATCAATGGCCGGAGGGATGTTTTTGAATTTTCATCGAATGCGCCGAGAAGTATCTTGGACGGGTTACGAAGGTCTTTTGTGCTGCGTTTCAACCAAGGAAGTTCGTCCACCCTTGTTTTCGTGCGTTTTTCGATGATGATTTTTTCCTCCGCATCCCGCATGACGTCGCCTGCCACGGTCAGCACATCTTCGATGGGTCCCTGCGTCTGTTTGCCCACGTAGGTCAACCCAAACACAATCGCCCCACCCAACAAGATGGCGGTTAGTGCAATGATGATTCGTAAAACTGGTTTCATACGGTGTTTAAAATTTTTCCCATGTAGTCAAACAAGGTTCAAGTTAAGCTATTTTATCCAAATCCACCTCATCCCACGGCGAAGCGACCTTGAGGTTCTGCGCTTCTCTCGCTGCGAAAATCCCGCCAATGGACATCGAAAATGCCACGGTCGCAAACCCAATCATGCCCCAGGTCTTTTCGGCAGTAAAAACCAGCTCATCGGCTGGCATGAACCAAACCCGATAGCCGATAACGGCCAAGACCGATACCCCGAACACCCAGGCATGCGCCACCAGCGGTCGGGCAAAAGGGGTGAAATAGCCCGTAACGGCCTTCTTCGCAGTTGGGATGTACGGGATTTCAGCATTGACCAGCGAAAGCAAAAAACCGAGCACAAACACGGGTGTACAGGCGAATTTCAGCACCATGCCCCGCCAGTGCAGTCCACGTTCCATCGCTGGGTGGCATAGCCAGCGTTGCATGTAAAAGTAGATGGCCACGTCGGTGACGAAAACGAGGGCGGTGTTTTGCAAAAATTCTACGAAACGCATTTGCGCCGGCATGGCCCCAGTGGCGAAAAAGAGGAAGGGGAACAGTATGAAAATCAGCATCGTCACTCCCCCAAAATAGTAGGTGCTGATGGTGGCGTAGGATATTTTTTGCCAAAAACCCAGCTTGCGCCAAAGCCTTGGCACCTCCGAAAATGCCACCTCGAACAGTCCCCGTGACCATTTCATTTGCTGTTTGCAAAACGAGCCAAGGTCTTCGGGCACCAGCCCCCGGCTCACCACCACGGGGTTGTAAACCGACTTCCAGCCAGCCGCATGTAGCCGGATGGAGGTAATCAAATCTTCCGCCAGCCCAATGCCGTGGCCGCCGATGCTGTCGAGTGCCGCCCTGCGAAAAGTGCAGTTGGCACCAATGGCCACCGCACAACCCATGCCGTGCAGCGACATTTGGGCGGGGCCATAAAATGTATAAGTCTGTTCGGCAGCACCTGCCGCTGTGAAGGAACGGTACTGGTTGTAGTAAGCTTGGCATACCTGAACAAAGCCTATTTTCTCGTCGTGAAAATAGCCCAGTGTTTGGTCGAGGAAATTCGGGAACGGCACATGGTCGGGATCGAGCACGAGGATAAAATCCTCTGTTACTCGGCACAGGGCTTCGTTTATTTTTCCGGCCTTCGCACCGGGGTATCCGACGATTTCGAGCCAGGCGGCACCGTGCCGTTCGGCGATTTCCCGAAACTGGGGGTCACGGGTGTCGTCGAGCAGATAGGTGGTATGCGGGTAGCTGATGCGGGCACAGGCGGCGAGGGTCTTCTCGAACATCTCGGCAGGTTCGCCGGGCGAGGAGGTCGTGAAAATGGCCACTTTCAAACCCGCAGGTGGCACTGGTGCAGGGGCCGGTTTACTGATTTTCAACAAGCCAATCCAAATCACCACCAAACGCAAAACACCCCACCAAATGGCTAGGCTCAGGATGCAAAACAAGATGGGCTGCCCGATATGGGTCGCCCTGAACCACCAGTCCGCCAGTTTCAGCACGCCGAAGATGCCCGCCGCAACCAGGATTTTCATCACAAACCGGTCTGCCGGGCGGATGCCACGAGCTTCCCGGAAAGTCCAGAGGTTGTTGCGGTCGTTGTTTTTCATGTTCAAAAAATACATTTCAGCTTCGCACCAGCGGTTTGGATTTCGTAGAAAAAATTCCGGTTGAAGGCATAATTGGCCTCCGCCGACCAATGCTCCGAAAATTGAACTGCCAATTTCGCACCGATTTCGATGGGCGTAAAATTGGTCGCTTGAAATTCCCGATGGATGAAGACAGTTTCGTTTTCATCGAGGTCGAGGTACAGGTACGGGTTTTGGGCCGAGGCCGAAAATCCGTATTTCCCATTGATAGTCAGGGAGATACGTTTGGTCATGGCATATTCCAACAAGGCCAGCACCGCATGGGTCTTCATTTTTTCTGGGGTAAAATAGGGTTCGTACTTCCCCTTGACCTGTGCAGTGGAATCCCAGGGGTACAGCAACTGGGCCAGCGTTTTTTCCGATGCAAACCGGCTTTCCACGGCATCCGAAAAACTGTAAGCATAGCCTGCCCTTGCCCGGAAGCGCCAGATTTTGAGCGCAGGTGTCATGGCCCAGCCCCAGTAGGTCGTCACTTGGTTTTTGTCCTCAAAAACATCCGCTTGCGCACCTGCTTTCGCCCAAAAGCCGTGTGGTTCGCTCCATTCGATTTCCCCAGCAACTTGCTGAAAGAAAATGCTCGTATCAAGGCTGGTCAAAGTGTGGAGGTAGGGCTTTTGTGCCGCCGATGCATGGAGTTTCAGCCCAAACGGCAATCGTTGGGTCAGTTCGAGTTGGGCGGTTGGCTTGGCTTGCTGATTTTCCAATTGGAAAAGGCCAGCCGCAGCGCCGATGACCGTGCCCGTTTTGGCAAAACGGAACTGGTTGCCAAGTTCAAAGCGGGTAGCCTGAACCGAAAAACTATCCATAGAAAAACGCTGCAAAGTAGCTGTCGCCCGCAGGTCGAGCCATTTTGAGCGAAACATACCCCCCTCTAAAACAGCTTCATAACTTTCCAAAGGTTGGGAGTCGGAATTGTAAAATCCACCCAAAGCCACCCACGGTGACCTCGCCAGTTTTATGTCCTTCAGCAAGCCCAAAGCATGTTCCGAGCCAGCTGTACTGGCGGAGCGGGCCATCTTTTGCGCAGCAGCAACATCCCCCGACCAGAATTGGGATTCCGCCATAACGAATTGATAATGAGGGTCTTCTCGTTCTTCCGTTGAAAGTTTGAGCAACCATTTTCGGGTTTGATTGAACTTGCCCACGCCCAATTGCGCTTCCGCAAAATCCAATTTGAGGTACAGGTTTTGGGGGTCGAGGGACATGGCCCGGCGATAATAACGGCTGGTCTTGCGGAAATTTTTGCGCCAATATTCGTTTTGCGCCCGGAGCCAAAAGCCGTTGGCGTCGTCAGGGTGGTCAGCACACCAGGGAGCGAGCAGTTTTTCTGCCTTACGGAGCTGGCCGTTGGCCCTAAGTGTGCGGGCTTGCTGGAGGGTATCAAAAGGGATTACGTCTTGAGCCACCATTCGAGCTACGAAAAAGAAAGCAAGCAGGAGGATTGGTACGCTTCGAAGCAATTTTTTTTCATTCAAGGTTTAAATATTGAACGGATGGTCGCAAGGTAAAAGGAAATTGTAAATAGGGGGCGAGCTATCGGAGGTATTTAAAGCTTTCCGGCCATGCTAGAATTAAACTCATTGAATATCATGTTTTTAATCCCATCACTATAATTGCCAATTTTGTGCCTTTATTGGCAGGCAAAATAGGGCCGCTTCGGTGCGTTGAAAAAGGTGGCGAAGCAGTATGCGTTTTTGCTGGATATGTCAGGGAAGGTGCAGGGATAATGGATAAAAAAAACCGGACGACATCAGCCGCCCGGTTTTTATTGATGACCTCAGCGCCATAAGTAGAAATTGGAAATTAAATGAAATTAAGAAATTGATTAAATAGATGATAATCAAACAGTTAAGGCAAAGTTTCCTAATTTCATAATATCAACTAATTTCAATCGAATACTTATCGCCTCGATGTGCTTATTTTAACTCGCCACTATCAGCAATCACCACCTTCGCAGAGGTAGCGCCGCCTTGGCTGCCAACGGCTTCCATTTTCTTGACCACATCATAGCCCTCGACCACCTGACCGAAGACCACGTGGCGACCATTGAGGTAAGCCGTCTGAACGGTGCAGATGAAGAACTGCGAGCCGTTGGTGTTCGGGCCAGCATTGGCCATGCTCAGGATGCCGGGGCCAGCGTGGCTGCCCGCTTTGCCGGAAAATGTCTCATCGTTGAACTTGGCGCCGTAGATGCTTTCGCCACCCGTGCCGTTGCCGTTGGTGAAGTCACCGCCCTGGCACATGAACGACGGGATGATGCGGTGGAAGCCACTGCCCTTGTAGTGCAGCGGTTTGCCTTTGGTGCCCATGCCTTTTTCGCCCGTGCAGAGTGCCCGAAAGTTGTCGGCGGTCAGCGGTGCGGCGTCGGCGAAGAGTTCAAAGACGATGCGGCCAGCGGGCTGGTCACCGATGCTGATGTCAAAGAAAACCTTCGGGTTGGCCGGGTTTGGCGTCACGGGGGGAGTGTAGGTGGCTGTCATAGTTGTTGCTTTTGTCAGTGTTTGTGCATGAACGGAAGTAATGCCAAAGGCAAGAAAAAATATGCTTGCGAACAATGCGATGCTTACTTTTTTCATGTAAATGATGATGGTTAATAAGTTGGTCAACCGAAACAAGCGGGAAGCGCCCCTAATTTCCAATTTCCCAATTTCTAATTCCCCGATTTCTCGGAATCAGGTTGCTCCGCCCGGCGTTGTCGGCTGCCGGGATTGCCGTTTAAGGGCGCAAAGATAGGTGCTTGCGCAATGCGTGTTTTCAAATTATTTGTGAACGGCTGCTAGATAAAGGCAAAAAGATTGAACCACTGGTCAAAGGCTGTGTAATGTTTATCCAAAACAAATAGGGGCAGGAACAACTTAAATGCATCATTGTATCGTCTTGGGGATTTTTAAACCGAAGAGCATCCGACTGTTAATTTTCACCTGACTAAAAAAACATTTTCATGAATACCCGACTTTCACTGCTGACTGCCAGCATGGCGGTGGCTTTTTTATTTGCTTCGCAAAACGGCACCTCCCAAAACCAAATCTCCGGCACCATCACCAATAGCAAGGGCGAAGGCATTTTTTACGCCACCATTGCCCTTTACAAACAGGCCGATAGTACCGTGACTAAAGCGGAATCCTCCAATGCAGCAGGCAAGTTTGCGCTGAAGGACATCCCCGATGGACAGTATTACTTGGAAGTGAACATGCTCGGCTTCCTCAACGAAAAAGTCAGCGACATCTCCTTTCCGCAGGACAACCGAAAGAACTTCGACTTCTCGTTGGACGAGGAAGCGCAAAACCTCTCCACGGTCACCGTCACTGCCAAGGCTCCCTTGCTGGAACAACGGGCCGACCGCCTCATTGTGAACGTAGAGAACAACATCACCAGCCTGAACAGCAACCTCCTCGACGTGCTGAAAAAAGTGCCGGGTGTGCTCGTCGTCGGCGACAAGCTGCGCATGGCCGGGCAAAGCAACATGACCATTTTGATAAATGGCAAAACCACGAAGTACATGGATGTGGACGCCCTGCTCAAGGACATACCCGGCGACAATATCAAGCGGGTAGAGGTCATACACCAGCCAGGGGCCGAGTTCGAGGCGGAGGGCACGGGGCCCATCATCAACATCATCATGAAAAAGAACAGCTTATATGGCACCAATGGCAGCGTCAACATGGGCATCAGCAAAGGGCATTACTGGCGCTACCAAACGGGGCTGACCCTTAGCCATTACCAGGGCAACCTGAATATCAACGGCGGCCTCGGCACTGGTCGGAATTCCTGGTACGAAGCCTTGGACATCGTGCGAAAGGTTGGCGACGATAGCTACACCCAAAAAACGGTCAACCCCAATTTGTCCAATTACCTGCAAGGAAACCTGTCCCTCGATTGGGACGTGACCAGCCGCCACCGCCTCGGTTTTTCTTCCCGTTGGAACGGTAGCCGCCGGGACTATGACATCAAAAACACGACCGACGTGAACTTCGCCGATGCCTCTGACGGCGACCTACGGCTGCTCACCGACAACCGCAGGAAGGGCGATTGGAACATGCTCACCCTCAACCCTTATTACAGCTTCGAGATAGACACGATGGGGCAAAAATTGGACTTTGACGTGAACTATGTGCGCATCGGCAACGAGGCCTCCAACCGCTTGCAGCCCACGGAGGTGAACTACGGTGTTTCTTTTCCCGACCAACTCTATGAGCAGCCGGGCAACACCGGGATTTATACCACCAGCCTTGACTATACCTACCCGTTGTCTAAGGGCGTGAAGCTGCAAGCGGGGGGCCGTTACAGCACCGCCGACCTCGACAACGACCTGCGCTCTTTTCTAGAGGATTCGTTGGGCGTTTTGCAGCCCAACGCATCGCAGAGCAACCACTTTTTGTTCGATGAAAAAATATGGGCGGGCTACACCAAGCTCGATTGGAAGGCGGGCAAATGGACGGGCACGGCTGGCCTCCGCTACGAGGACAGCCAGAGCGAGGGCTATTCCATCACGCTCGATTCCACGCAGCGGCGGCGTATTGGCAAACTGTTCCCCAGTGCCAGCTTGGGACGGGAACTCGGCAAAAAGCTCGGCACTACATTGGCCTATAGTTACCGCATTGACCGCCCGCACTATGGCGACCTGAACCCTTTTGTCTATTACCTCGACCCGTATACCTATGAGCAGGGCAACCCCCGCCTGCGCCCCTCGCTCACGCACAGCACGAAGTTCAGCCTAACCTACGACCATCAGCCGTTCTTCAATGTGGAGTACAAATACACCACCAACGCCATGGTGGAAGTGACTCAGCAGGACGATGCCACCGGCAAGACCTTCCTGACCAACGTCAACCTCGAAGCCTTCAAGGTGCTGAACATCAGCCTGTTTTTCCCACTTGATTTTATCCCAAAAGTGAACGGATACGGCGGTTTCATTGCCAACCACGGCAAATATGACTCGCCTTACCTGGGCCAGCAGTTCAATGGTTCCAAATGGGACTACACGGCATTTTTGCAAGCCAATATCACGCTGCCCGGCAAGGTTGACATGGAACTGTCTGGCTGGTGGAACAGCGGCCCGCTGGAAGGCATCATCAACTCAGAGTGGCTATTTGGAACGGACATTGGCGTGAGCCGCAAATTCCTGAACGATAAGCTGAAATTAAGCTTCGGCGTGGAAAACCTTGTCAACCGCTTTTACCACGGCAATGTGACCTACGCCAATATGCAAATGGACGTTATCAGCCGTTGGGACGCCCCGGTGTATAATTTGCGGCTGAATTACAAGTTTGGAAACCAACACATGAAGGACAAAGGGGGCCACCAGAGTAGTGCGCAGGATGTGATAAACCGGGCGCAGCAGAATTGATGGGGTGATTGCTGGATTTAGATATTACCCGTTCAACGGAGGATATTCACTTTTTCAAAATGCACCTCCCCATTTGCGAACTTGAAGCAGAGCAAGTAAAGGCCAGCGGGCAATGTAGAAACATCCATCGTTGATTGCCCTTCGGCAACTTCATTATTGGCACTGCATACCCTACCTGACATATCCACGACCGAGAGCGAATAAGGCAAGGCCGCCATATCCGTGATTGTTAAATGGAGCAAATTGGAGGCTGGATTAGGGTAAATACTGACAGGCTGTTGCGCTTTGGGGGGTTCGGATTGTGTGCCGCTCACCAGCCCACAGTACAGCGTATCTATACAGCCGTCGTTGGTGGTTTTGATGAGCCAGATGTAGCTGTCTGGCCAGCGTTCTGCGTAGCCACCAGCGATGATGCTGCCAGACGAGAGGACGCCAACACCACCAAGCGCATGCCTGTCTGAATCGGTATGAGGTGATAGGTCTGACAAATCCAACCTGCTCCAAATACTATCTCCTTCTTTCGAAAACTTCATCAGCCAACCAGTTGATATAGAGGTTGTATCACCTTGGGGTAATGAAGTTTTTCCAACTCCAATATATTCCTCATCTATGGTTTCTACAAAATTATAAAACATAACTTCGCTGGATAAATCTGCTTTTTTTCCGTATTTCTTTATCCATTCTAAATTGAAATCTTCATCGAGCTTTGAAAAGGTTGCGAGCACAAGCTTGGTATCAAATGGTGGGGATGGCAATATTTCTTCTACGTGAAGACCATATACAAAGTATCCTCCGTCATTTGCAGACAATACTCCCCGAATGTAGCCTATTTCAGGCTCAGGTTCTGAGTTCCATGTTTGAAGTTCATTACCATATTGGTCAATGATAACTATGGAGGAAAAAGAACTTGTTGGGCTTGTAGCCTCTTTTACCATTGAGACAACATAGGTGGAATCGTTTTTCACCTTAACATCAACAATTGATTCGTTTTTATTGTATGCCCCAAAAACTTTCATCCAAACTGTTTCACCAGTCAAATCTAATTTCCTTACAAATCCATCGCCTAAGCCATTCGGCCTAAACAGCACACCATGCAATATATACCCATCATTTAATGATTTTAACTCGCACTGGAAATAATCAAAAGTCTCGGGTTCTTCAAAATATTTTATAAATTCGATATTGAAGTCTTTATCAGTTTTTAGGATTACAGGATAAGCAAACAGAAATGGAATTACATTCATGATGTATCCTCCATCCGGTGTTTTTAGGAGGGAGCCCCAACGAATAAAAAGTGGGTTGGGGCCAATTAGAGTATCTTGAAGTAGTTTTGCGGTTAATAAGTTACCTAATGTGTCAAATTTCATCAATGTGATTCCCGAAACAAATCCCGTCAAGCTATCTTCACTTGTCCCTAAACCGATTATCGTGTCATTGTCAATCAATAATTGGTACAATTTGGTATTTGAAAATTCACTGGTCAAACGCAAATTGAAACCAGGTGGATTTTGACAAAAAGCAAGATGAATCAACAAATTAAGGCAACATAAAAGTAGGACCTTTTTCATGGCAATAATTTAAAAAAAAGGCCAGCACGTTTTTTGCACTGACCTTTGTGAATCCATTAATGAAGTATTCTGATTTTGGAGAAGATAGGTTTGTGTTCATTCAATTGAACTTTAACAAAATACAAGCCATCTACCAATTCTGCTACAGACAAGTTCACGTGGCGACCTTGTACATGCAGCTGCTCAAGCTTAAACAACTTTCCATGAATGTCATAAAATGAAATGGCAACATTGTCGGTTTCATATTGAAATTCGATGTTTAAAGTTTGCGTGGCTGGATTGGGAAATATTTTTAGGAAGTCATCACCATTAATTACTTTGGGCTTTTCTATCACACCTTGGCTTCTTTCAGTTGTCCTTTGTGGATACAAACAGTTCTGTTCTGTTTCTATCCCATTCCATCTCAAAATGGATTTAGCCAAATAGCCCGGTTCAGAGCACCAAGTTTTCCAGAATTTAAGTGAGTCAAGTGTAATCTGAGGCAGTTGAAATAGGCTTCTTTCATCTTCTAAGGCTGGTCGGATAAGTTCATACACGAAACCAAGTTCGTTAAACTCATTTAAGTCGTCTCCGTTTAGAACATATTTGTTAGGGATTTGCGACCACAGCACGTCAAACGCTGAAAAATTGCCAGAAAAGAAATAGTTTTTGATTAGCTCTAAATCTGTTGAATACGTCCCTGACAGTTTTAGCCATGTTAAAATTGAATCAATTTTGATTTCTATATTGGTGGTGTCAAGTGCATAGTTCTGTACTATCAATGAGGCACTTTGCTCCATTAGCCATTCAAGGTTTCGGATGCTGTCCTTTTCGGCAGCAATCAACAAAGGATTGGTAAGGTTAGCCAAATTAGCCTTTCTTTCATTGCGCTCCTGGCGGTTTGCAAAAAAACTTTGTTTAAAAAGTTCATTTACCGATTCGTCACATGGCGGAGGGCATGGATTCACTGAAATACAGACAGCATTGTTTTTGCTCATTTGAACCCCAACTACACCACTAAAACTGGCATTGCCGTATGAAAAATGCTGGGGGTTGGTATTGTTTGATGCGCCAGCAAAGAAATATTGGATATCTGCACTGCTGTTGTTGAAACTACCTTGGTTAATAATGCCAGTAAAAGTGTTACCAGTAGCAGCGGGGTTACCGAAGTTATCAACATATTGTTGCTGCCTCCTTATGTCAGCACTACCTATTACAATATAATCGTCTTTGCTCGTTGTGTGAGAATTGCAAGCATAGGTTAACCCTGCATCTTCATTCCCATTATCTCCCTCAGCTCTATTCCCCACAAATAAGTTTGAGTAATCATTATCAAAAATCACTTTATTGGCAGTTCCCGTCGCCTTCACAACCGTCCCCACCGCTCCGTTGTCCAGTCCCGTAAAAGTATTTTTGGTAAAAGAAAACCCCGCCGCATTCCCAGAAAGGCTGACGCCCACGCTCTCCCCACTGCAGCCCGGTGGTGCGACAATTTGGAAATCGTTGTCACGGATGGCAAAGTTGCTGTTCTTGTTGGACTCGATGCCGAGGAAGCAATTGTTGAAGCCGTTGCCTATGGCTTGGAAGGCACCATTTATTTGTTGGTCAACGATGACGGCCTTGGCGAGGTAATAGAATTGGTTGCTTGTGGCCACGATGCTCGTCCCTTTGGCAAATATGCCAAGTGCCCTGGAAGCTGGCCCTGCACAGAGGCTAGTTCGGTGGTCTTTGAACCAACTGCCCTTTACCCGCAGGGTTGCTATCTTGTTCGCATCAATGAAAATGGGCTGCCCGCTGCCGCCACGGTAGCTGTTGTCCAAGTAAAATTGTGCCCCGCTGATTTGGGAGGCGGCAAAGCCGTTCGCAGGGGCAGGTTCAAATTTGATGGAGATGCTGCAATTGATGAACCCGCCATTGCATGGGCTTAGGACTCCACCTCCAGTAGTCTGCTGCCCATTGGCATCGTAGGTTCCAAGCTGTATGCCACACTTGGCGTGTTCTATGACGCCTGAACTGTACAAGCTTACCCGTCCCGGGGGCAATCCATTTTGTACCGCTGCCCCATTTGGGATTCCTTCTACAATGATGCCCTCCCACATCCCAACACAAGCCGCTGTAATGGGTGCATAGATGTTCAGCCTGGCACCTTGCTTGACTACGATTTTTGCACCGGGAAGCATCTGTATGGGGTTGTAGATGGTATGCGTACCGGATTCTATGATGATGTCACCTGAAATATCGGTTGGAATTGGGTCACCGGGCAGCGTTGTAGCAATTACCATGGGTTCAATATGGACGTGGTTTTTCAAGTGGTATCGCATTCGTTTTACTTGTTCCAAAGAAAATTCATCCCTACAATCTCCTGGTGTTACATAGCTCATGTAATTCCTGATTATTTCTATGTCATAATTTGAATTTATGCAATTAGGCGCATTTATCCCGCCGTAAGCATCGTTAAATGGGACATCACAAGTTAAATCACAATAGGAATAGCAATTTTGGCCATCAAGGGACGAGTTACAATTAATTGGCATGTCAGCTCCACCCCCAAGGAACCCATGAGTATGAATCAGCCCCAAACAATGCCCTGCTTCATGAATTACCACCTCATCTAAACCAGCATTGATTCCAAATAACTGCATTTTCTTACTAGGAATACTAAAAGCCCAACCACTACTGGGGTTATTACTAGTCGCTCCATAATCCCAAATCGTCAAGGCGTCTGTTTTTTGGTCTCCTATGTTTTCAGACGTTTTCTTTGAGAAATCTTGCTCATTGATATATGTCCCATTACAATAGCTTTCTAATGAATACTGGATAAAATAGATGCCATGTGGATTGTATGCATTATTCAGGTTATCAATGATTTGACCAGTACGTGCGCTTAAATCCAATCCAACTGTCCAGTTTGAAGTGGCTGCGTCCACGTATATCAAATATACCCGTACATAAAAATTTCCTTCAACTTCTTCATACGGGCCGTAGTAGATTGGGTCAACCATGCCTGTGCTATCCTGAGCTGCAGATAAAGCTGGATAAAGCAAAGATATGAAAAGCATGCTGCTAAAAAATAGTACGCTTCGAAAAAGTTTCATTGTAAAAAGTTTTTGGTGAAATAATGGTTTTTCCAACAAAGCTCCTGAAAGCCCTGTGTGGCCCTGCAAAGCAAACAAAAAACCATCCATAAATCCAAAAAAGAAAGGAACTTTAACACAATCCTGTCGGCCAGCGAAATTTTTGCTATGCAATTACTGCGTTTTCTTCTTCAATTACTACTACAAGTTGTCACGATTCAACGTAGTAATTGAAGAAAACTACGTTCAATCGTCACAACTATTAGTAGTAATTGAAAAAAACTACGTTCAATCGTAGCAACTTGTAGTAGTCTTAAAGTAAAACTACGTTGAATTAGAATGAAAACTCAAAGCCGATTTGCGACAGGTGTCGCAATTAAATTTTGCCTAACTAATAAGATGCCTACTCAAACCGCTGTTTTGGTATCATTATTGAATTTCACTTACCGAATGCTCACCCATAGAAAGTCACCATTTTATTCATCATAAGTACATCTGATGAATCCGTATAGTTGATTGAAAATCACAAATGATTGTTTATCAGTGCTTTGTGTGATTCATCCTGACTAACGGTATTCATCATTTATTAAAACTCTTTTTCTATGGGTTCAAAGACCGCCGCAGTAGCGGCAACCACCACCATCGCCACCTTACAGGTGCTGCTCGATTTTAAAACCTACGTCGAGAAAAAATTCGGCCCCTTCCTGTCCAAAGTATTGCTCTGCGCAAAGGACAATCCCTACCTGAAGGCTCCTACCGAAATCCTCGAAGACTGCACTGCAAGGGCGGACGATTATTTCAAGGCCCGTACCAACCGGGATGCCAACCCCAGCCCCGCCAATACCCAGTTTTTGGAGGCGGCGCACATCAAGGCCGCCGACAGTTTTGAAGTGCTGGCCAAATGGGTACAGGACAATTGTGGCAACGACCTCGCCGTGCTGCTTTCTTTCGGCTTCAAGGCCGCCAAGACCAGCCGCACAGCGGCTACCCAGTTATCGGCACCCACCAACGTGGAATATAGCTACGGGATGCCAGGCACCATTGTTTTCAAGTGCAAGGCATTTGGCCGGGGCGTTCAGTATATCGTTGAATGCTCATTGGATGGCGGCCTTACCTGGACTATGTGCGGCGTCAGCACCAAAAGCCGTAGTATCATCGCCAGCGGGCTGGTACGTGGCAAGGAATATGTTTTCCGCATTTATGGCGTGAACGAAGCTGGCAATGGCAAGCCTTGGACTTCGGCGGCTATTATTTCGGCAGTATAAGATTAATTAAAGCGTGTTTATATGTATAGCGGCTTTGCTTTTTGTTAAGCGATGCCGCTTTTTTTTATTTGTTTGTTTGATGTCAATTGGCATAAAACTGAACTCACCAATGCACATTGATTTTTTGTTAGTGGGTCACATTGGTTTTGTTCATCAAACAATTTGACCCACCTCTGATTTTTTATTGGAAGGAGCAGGTTTTGGAACTTATAATCCGCTCAAAGTACCTTTTCAAACCTACTTTGAGCGGGTTATACCAGAAAATATTATCGCATTGATAGAAAAAAGCGTCAAAAAAACCTCACCCCTTCCCCAAGTCCACCCCCCTCACCATCATTAAAAACGAAGCAGCAAACGCTGGCATGGAGCGGAAGTCCAATTGCTTCACGTCCACGGCGAGGCGGGGGTACTCGTCTTCGTGCCGCTCCACGATGCTGCGCACGGCCTGTTTGATGGCTTTTTCATCGAAAAGGCCAGCAGGGGCAAGTGGCGTGAAGCCGAGGCTGAGGAAGAAGTCGGATTCCATGATTTGCACCAGCAGGTGGAAAAGGTCCTTGTCGGGCGGGGGCATGGCGAAGCTGAACAGCGCCCGCCCAGCGATGAAACTGGGGATGGCCCTGGCGATTCGCTCGTGACCGTTGTCGGCGTACCAGCGCATATTGGGCAGTTCCTGGTCTATCAGCATCATCAGTTTTTGGTGGTCAATGGGCGGCGTGATGCCGAAGGTGGCGCTCACCTCGTAGAGTTCTTTAGCTAATTTTTCGGTCGGGCGCTCCAATATTTGCTGGAACTCCTTGCGCAGCACCAGGTTCTTTTCGGCAGCGTTCTTGCCGTCCTCAGTGAAGGTCATGCGGTCAATGCGTTCGAGTGCCTCCATCGTATAGCCCTCCGGTTTGGTGAGGTAATCGAGGCGGTAACAGAGGTCGAGCAGCAGGTAGGTATAGGCCACGGGGTACTGGTCGGCGGGCAGCTTGCCGTGGTCCATTTCCTCGAACACCGACCGGATTTCCTGCTGGATATAGGCTATTTTAATGGCCTTCTCCTCCGTGGGCAGTTCACGCCGCATGTTGAAGTCGGTGATTTCCAGCGCCTCGAACTCGTCCAAGAGGATGTCGTCGTGCTTGTCGGCAATGGTGGCCAATTCCCGCAGGGCAGCATAGAGCTTGTGCGGCGAGCCGTCGGTGGTATAGGTGTCGAAGACGATGGTAATCACGTCATCCGGCGTGAGGGCGAAGCGGCTGTACTTGAGTTCAAAATTGGCCTCCAATAGCCGCCGCATAAAGCTGGAATGCAGTGATTTCGCCTTCGCAATCTGCGCCGCAGCGTAAAACTTCCGGTCGTTTGCGAAGCCCGTTATCTTCTTGGAGCCTTGGAACAGCTCGAAGCGCAACTCGCCCCGCTCCTCCCAGGCCCGCAGGTTTTGTTCCTCCTCGTCCAGCAAATAATCGAAAAACGAGACATAAGATTTCAGGTAGTCTTCCTTGATGAAGTCTTTCAACGCCACATCGAAAGCGGCTTCCTTCGCCGCTAAGCGGTTGCTGTCTGTGTAGCGCCCGAAGCGGATTTGCGGGGAAGTGGGGGCGGGCTTGGTGCCGAAGATACGTCCGAATAAATTCATGAAATTGGAAATTGAGAAACTGAAGATTCACGCAAGTAAATTGGAAATTGGGGCTATGTAATTTCCAATTTCTAATTAACATGGCTCACAGCGGGGCGATGTTACGAATGTTTCTTGTAGTTTAGGACAAAAAACAATTGAAAATTTTGGAACCACCTCCCCATGTGTTAAAGTTGAAAAAATGCAGATTTTTTTTAAAAAACAAATAAGGTATTTGCTTTAGCTTTGTCAAAATGATTTGTCTTAAAGTTTTGTTTGTGTGCCTAATTTTCAGTTGAACTAAATTCGTACCTGTTATTGGAACAAGAATAAAGATGCAATGCCTCGACCTATTCCTATAGCAAGGGGCGTTCAACGGTCACCGAATCCGTCATTCGGGAATGTAACTCTTTTTAAAATGAACAAAGTCTCAATTCACCAGACCTGCGTACCTACGTACCTACGTACTTATTCTCGTGCTAATGCCTGTGATTGGCATGGCACAGAATACCTTCCTGCAAGTGCTCAACCCTGCCAATCTCACATTTAGCAGTTATGAGCAAGCAAAACTGACGGCAATCACGCAAATGCCCCAAGTTTTGAGTGTATGGCATATTTCAATTGATAACTTTCAAGGCGCTTTGAATGGCCGGATGCTTACGGCCACCCTTCCCAATGAAGTTCCTATTAGCTTTCACGCCGATTTCCCTTATTCCAAGGATGCCAACTCATTCAACTGGATAGGATACAATATGGATGGAAGCTATTTTCAGTTCATCAAAATAGGGAATGAGTATGTTGGCAATATAAAAATTACAGTCAATGGAAACCATTACGGAATCCTGAGCATTTCCCCAACCAAATGGGTTCTTGTTAAATACGATAGCAACGCAATTGAGGTTGAAGACGATTGCTCGACACTCGTAGACCCTGCTTCTGCTACTGACGACGATGAAGTGGAGGATAGGTTTGGTTGTGAAGTCAATGTGATTAGGGTATTATTTCTTTATACGCCATTCGTGGAGGGTGGAGCGCTATCTCCGACGACAGTGGCTGACAAAGTCATTTCTGAATTGAATGGCACTTGTATGGCGAGTGGCATTTCGTCTGCTGATGCTACTTTTATTAATGCTGGTGTTATGTTGTTGCCGGGGTTTGTTGAAAAACCTGAAATCGAAGATGATGCTAATGACGTTTGTGAAAATTCTACTGCACAAAGCCTTCGCAACTCCACCTATGCAGATTTGGTTATTTTGTTTACAGGTGATCACCCAACAGGCAACGCAGTTGGAAATGCAGTAGGAACCACGGAGAATAAAGCATATTGCGCTGCTGAAATTTACTATGCAGATGCAGGCTTTACGGGAACACATGAGCTTGGGCACGTACTTGGAGCTAACCATCAACGTTGCCTTACCTGTTACGCTACTAGTTGCGAACCGGATTGGCCATTAATTAAGGCATTTGGCTATAAGTTTGGAAATGCAATGTACGGACCATTCAGAACCATGATGGCTACCAATGGCTGTGATGCCGAAAGGGTGACGAGGTGGTCGAACCCCGAAATGTTGTTTATGGTTGGTAATGGAGCAGGAGGATTTATAACTGGAACCAATAACGATAACAATGCTAAAAAGGTAAAGAGAAGGGCTGGTAAGGCTGCCTGTTTTCGGCCAAACCCCCCTCCATCAAGTAATCCAGGCCCGACGTTCCTCGTATCCATCTCAGGGCCAGCTGAGGTCTGCAATGTCCAAGGCTACTACCCCTACCAATCCAGTATTTCATCTGGACAGAGTATTGCCTACCCGCTTACCTACCTTTGGGAAATCAGTGAAACAGGCATTTATGATTACACCACAGTGAGCACCACCAATACTTGGCTCTTGACACAGCCATCCACTTTGCCCGGCACTTGGACTACCGTCAGGCTTACGGTCACTGATGCAAACAACCAATCTACTTTTGATTTCTTTCAAATCTATCGGATTACTTGCCTTGGTGGTGGAAAAGGAGGGGACGATAGGTCAAGTTCCGCAGTTTTTCAAACCACCCCATTTGACAAGTCTGGCCAAATTGCAGTCATGCCCAATCCTGTGGGTGAACAGCTTCGGATAACGGGTTTGTCATTCGGCAACCGTTTGGATGTCTTGGATTTGAACGGAAGGGTAATCAACAGTTTCGAATTCAATGACCATGAAAGCACGGAAGCATTGCTCGACTTGTCCAATTTAATTGCTGGCATGTACTTCCTATCGATAAAAAGCAATACTCCAGCTATACTAAATAAAATCAAATTCGTAAAATTATGAAAAGACTGATGTTTTTATCTTCGCTTGCCTTAGTAATCGGGGCCATCACAAGCTGCCAAAAAGACCCACCAGAGGTTGTTTTGCCAGGAGAAGTTGAGCTTGGGGCATCTATAGTCTATTTAAATGGTGAAGTAGCCGCCACCTATTTACCCGAGGTTTTGTACGACTCCATAAATCGAGTCATGACTTATGGGTTTGTTGAATCGCTGAATCAAGGGCAATTGATTAATTCATTGGGGTTTGGATATTTACCTCTGTCAACTGGTGACTTTCCTATAACGACTGAGGATGCCTTATATGAAAAAGCTTTTACCTCATTTAATCAGACCGTCAGTGAAGACCTTGACGGTTATGATTACAAGCTGATAGATGCGGATGAAGGGTTTTTCAATCAGGAGTATTTGGATACCATCAACTTGGAAGTAAAGGGCAGGTTCAAGGCTAAGTTCAAAAGAACAGCCAAGAACGGTATAAATGGCGGCCTACCAAAATACTTGACCTTTCAAGGAGTGTTTTATGAAAATTACACTTTCAAATAATACCATTCCCAATTAGTTGTATGGGGCATTTCTTTAAATGATGAAGGAATGCCCCATTTTCATTCAACACACAAACCAATACCCCACCCCCTTAAACGTCAGCAACTGCATTCCCGCATTCTCTTGCAAATAGGCGTCTTTTATTAAGCAGATGGTTTACTCAAATTGATTCAATTGATTTGTTTATTAATGTTCTTAAAAGATTCACACTAAAATATTTCAATTTAAGCCGAATTTTCAAAAGATGCATGACTCCTTTCGAGAGAGCGGGTTATCAAACCCGCTGGTTCAGAAGAAAAATCAAGGCTCAGAGCCAGCGGGTTTGATAACCCGCTCTTTCGATACTGGTGACTGCCCTAATTTTCAATTCACGGTAAACTGTCAAGATTTAAGATTTAATTGACGATTGGCCAATTAATGATTTATGTTTACCAAACCCCCGTTGCGCCTCGCAAATCTTAAATCTTATATCGTCAATTTTATATCGTCAATCAAAAAAAATCCTTTCTATTTCCTCCCAAAGTCAGCGGGTATCTCCCCCCACACTTCCGTTTCCCATTTTAATATCGGGTTTTTATAAGTATGCGTTTTCAGCCACTGCTCGGCCCGTGCGATGATTTGGTGGAGGTTTTCGGTCTTGGCGTTGCGCACTAGTTTGGTCTTGCATACCTTCAGTTTCACCCAGCCCATGGCCGTGCGGGAGTCCGTGTAGATGGGCGTGTCCTTGCCCTCCCGCTGGAACATCGCCAGTGCATGAACGATGGCGAGGAACTCACCGATATTGTTGGTGCCGAGCGGGTGTTTTTGATGAAAAATCAGAACCTTCGTTCGGGAGTCCACGCCTTGGTATTCCATCACGCCGGGGTTGCCGCTGCAAGCAGCATCCACGCTGATGCTTTCCCAGATGATAGAAGAAGGATTGGAGGATTGAGGGATTGAAGGCTTGAAGGAAGTCCCCGGCTTGCTGGGTGCCTTGAACTGGATGTGCTCGGCGTAGTTACCGCCGAAGGCAATGTCCGCCTCCTCCCGGCTGCCGAAGCTCTTGTACTTGGCATTGGGGTAGTTTTTGATCTGCTGCTGGCATTTGTCCCAGTTGTCGTAGATGCCGGGGTTGTGGCCTTGCCAGACGACGTAGAATTTCTTTTTGTCGGCCATGATTTGAATTGTGAATTGTGAACGGTGAGATGAGAATTGCTTGCAGGGGTTCACAGTTCACAATTCACAGTTCACCGTTTAAATAAAATCCACCTGCACCATATCATCCAGCTTCAACCCCAGCAGACTGCTGGCCTTTCCCATGCTCACGCTGATTTCGAGGAGGCCGGCGGCGTTGAAGAGGCAGAGCGGTTCGCCCACTGGCGCATCGGTGTAGTACAGGCTGAGGGTGGTGATGGGGTCGTTGCGCTTGAAGAAGACGGCGAACTTGCGCCCGTTCCGCACTTTTTCAAACAGTTCTTTGGTAATGTTGATGGTCACGTTCTCGTAGTGGTCCACGTAGATGACCGAGCCACGGATTTGCGAGGCGCTCAGTACGGGTTGCAGGGCAATGCGCTGCACCGTATCGCCAGCAGGCAGCCCGACCTCGAAAAGGGGCTTGCCAGCAGCCAAATGCGCTACCGCCACGGCAACAGCAGTTTGTATGGAAAATGGGCTTTCTTCCACAGGGTCGAGGCGCCAGGCTTCAGGCATGTTGGGAAAAATGAGGGAAAAAATGCCGTTGTCCGGCCCGATGAAAAACTGGCCATCTCGGTCGAGGCAGATAAAAGAACGCCCCAAATCGCTGTTGTTGACGGTCACGATGTGGATGGTGCCTTGCGGGAAACTGGGGTAGGTGTTTTTCAAGACAAAAGCCCCCTGCACGATGTCGAACTGCTTGATATTGTGCGAAATATCAACGATTTGGAGGTCGCTATGCTGTCGGAGCAGCGCCCCCTTCATCAGGGCGACGTAGTAGTCGCCCAGCCCGAAGTCCGTCGTTAAGGTTACTATTTGCATGATTGGATACAAGCCAAACGGCGAAACTTTTTGCCCAAAACCAGGGTTAATTGGGCAACCAAAAAAATAGGTGCTTGTTTTCTACAAACGCCTATTTTTACGGACAAAAGTAGCCGAATTTTCAAAGTCAAGTGTCAATTCAATGACTTTGGAAAGCAAACACCATGTGGAAACAACCCACATCTTTATCCAAAACCCGGAAGGAGGCCAGTTTACCAACAGATAAACCGTCCGCCGTCCACCAACCACCGTCCACCGGTTTCTTAAATTTGAGCGAAATAATCCTGACCATCGAAGATGTTGACCCTGTAGAACTCTATGGCGAAAACGACATCAAACTCAACCTGCTCCGCAAAGCATTTCCCGACATCAGCATCACGGCGAGGGGCAGCAACCTGAAACTTTCCGGCGAGAAAAAACTCACCCAATCGGCCAAGGGCAAGTTCGAGCAAATGGTTCGGCTGCTGCGGGAGCGCAAGACGCTGCCCATCCAAATGGTCGAGGAACTGATGCTGGAAGGCGCTACCCCCTTCACCCCGCACCTCAACGACTCTGCCAACAAGATTCTCGTGCATGGCACCGAGGGGCGGGTCATACGGGTGAAGACCCTGAACCAGCGCAAGCTCGTGGAAGCCAGCGAGCAGAACGACGTGGTGTTCGCCGTTGGGCCGGCTGGCACGGGCAAGACCTATACTGCCGTGGCATTGGCCGTGCGGGCCTTGAAAAACAGGCTTTGCAAAAAAATCATCCTCACCCGCCCAGCTGTGGAGGCGGGCGAGAGCCTCGGCTACCTGCCCGGCGATTTGAAAGAGAAGATTGACCCCTACCTCCGCCCCCTCTACGATGCCCTCGACGACATGATACCCGCCGACAAGCTCAAGTTTTTCATGGAAACAAGGGTCATCGAGATAGCTCCCCTCGCCTATATGCGGGGCCGCACCCTCGACAATGCCTTCATTATCCTCGATGAGGCACAGAACACGTCCTCGCTGCAAATCAAGATGTTCCTCACCCGCCTCGGCCCCACCGCCAAAGCCATCATCACGGGCGACCTCACCCAGATTGACCTGCCCCGCAACACCAAATCAGGCCTCAGCAAGGCCATTGACATCCTTCGGGACATTGAAGGCATCGCCGTCATCCGTCTCACCGTGGACGACGTGGTCCGCCACCGACTCGTGAAGGAAGTCATCAAAGCCTTCGAGCGGGACAGCCAACGCCAACGGGAGTATTGGGAAGAAACGTCCTATGGACAGCTACCCCACCGTGATACAGAAACCAGTAGTAAAATGGAAGAAGAGTAAAGAAGGAACGGTGAACTATGAACGGTGAACTGTGAATTGTGAACTATGAATGGCACCCCATCCACCGTTCACAATTCACCGTTTACAGTTGTTGAATCTTAAAAAGTCGTGGTAGCCCCCTGTGTCAAAAAGTCGTGGTAGCCCTTAAAGCGGGAAATCCTTTGACGACGACAGTTTTTCATAGGTGGCTATCAGTGTAAGTATTGAATCGGATTCCATCAGTTCCT
>JANPLH010000066.1:0-24696 GCA_031426435.1 Saprospiraceae bacterium
GTTTGCTGGTTCTTTGTAAGGATTTGCAGGTATAAGCAATCTTGTTTTTTCTGTTCAGCCTTGAATTCGCATCGGTAGAAACGCTTTGCTGAACTGAACACCACAAAGGTCAGGTCGAGGCATCTATCCGCCATTATCCAGGTTACAACTATCTGATTATCAGTAGAATTTGTCCAACTCTGTCCCATAGCTTTTTGTCCAGCCCAACACCGTTTGCTGAATTTTTGGCATCAGCAAATCTCCGGCTGCCGGCAATTTTCGGTCAGCATTAAAATACGATTGGGGCAAAAAACTGGTCACCTCCTGACTGTTCGTCAGGCAACAAGCCGGGCAGTATCGCAAATACTTCGCTGCTGTTTCGGAGCGCCATGCTTCCTGGTTCCAGTGCCCTGAAACTGGTTCATTTTTACTCAAAAATGATTGTCCGCTCTTTATGTCCAGCAGGTATGCCTGTACTGTCGCCTTTGCGTCTGCCTTGTCGAAGTATTTGGTCATGGATGCATAGGAGTAATCTCTGACGGTCGTGTAAACTGTCCTACCATACATATCGTATCCTAAGAAAACATTCCTGTCTTGCGTGGAGGTGCAAACGGTACTTGCCCTGCCGTCTCGGTCTATTTGTTTGTTGTAATCCAGGTTGCTAAGCTGAATTACAAGGGCATAATGAGCACCCACTGTTCGGGCAATGTCGGAAGGCGTTCCGTTTGAAGGTAAGAGATTTGCGTCCAACACTTGGATAAACTCGCCAGTATTAGCGGCTATCTTGTTTTGGATTTCACCCAGAAAAAGGGATTTATCACTGGTTAAGGACCCGTCGCCTGTTTTGTTATGCAGGATGACCACCACCTTGCGCATAGCACAATCTTTGGACACTTTTTCTTCATAGTCTGCTTCTTTTGGGTTGAACAGCAATGGCCGGGCTTCCCTGGCAAAACCCACGGCTGTTTTGCAGTTACCCCGTCCACGCTCATCTCTGCACATAGTTAAAAGATGCCTGCCTTTTGCATCTTTTACTTGAGACATGAGGGTTTTTGCAACCTGTGGATTCATAAGAAAATCGGCTGCTGATTTAAATTCTTCAATCGCTCCATCATAATCTCCTATGTCCCAAAGCCGTTTCCCTTTCTCAATTAGCCTTTCCCCCTGTTCATTCCTGACCTTTAAGCGGAGGTCTTCTGCCTCTTGAAAATTTGACAGATACTTCTTTGCTTTTTCAAATTCCGCCTCCGCTGCCATTAAGTTGCCACTTTGCCAGAATGAATTGCCCTGCCCGACATGCCAATTACCTTGGGCGTTACTGGCATCTGTTTGCAAGCGTTTGGCAGGTGTTGGGTCCGATAGGAAACTAGCCGCTTGGGATGCCTTATCCAAGGCGCTCAGAAACTGCTTTTTGCGAAAGCAATCGTTTGCGGCCGTCATAAAGTCCTGCCCTTGCTTTTCCTTCTTATCTGCCCTGATTTTACTTAGCTCGGCATTAAAGTCGATGTTTGTATCAAGCTCAGATGCTTTTATTTGAAACGCCTCTGCTGAGTTGAAATCTCCCTTTCCTGCCGCTTTTTTGACTTCGTCCCTGTAAAAGCGAACGCCTTCTTCAATGATGGTTTGCAGAAAATCCTCAAGCCGTGGACGGTCAGCATCGAAGGCAATTTGCAGGGCATGAACAATTGCATTTTTTGCATCACCGTAGTTTCTTTGGACAAACCAGGAACGGGCCTTCTTTTCCATCGCAGCTACATTTTTTTGGCGGGCGTTGGCCATGAGTTCTTTGTAGTTGGAAAATTGGCTACTCAGGTCATCGGGGCAGGGATAACTGGCAATGTCCAATTTTTGAGTTTGCACAAACTGCTGGACTGTAGCTATTGAAACCGACTGTTTGATGTAGTCGCCTGTGTCGCCATGCTCCTTAACGAACCGAAACATTTTCTTCAAGACGCCGCCAATGACTTCCTCGCAAATCGCAGATATTTCCTGCGTTCGATTTTCCACTGGGCAGTCCTTGCATTTTTGTGCAGCCTGGTCATAATCGTCCAAAACCAATGCCAACCGGGCTTCTACAACGGCAGGCAGGCAGGGTGCCGAGCGCCTAGCATCGCCCAGATTGAGCAAGTACGGATTGTCGGACACGACCCCTGCAAAGCCTGCATCGCATTGCTTCATCCAGGAATACATTTGCGGCAGGTGGCGGGCAACTTTTTGGGCATCAGAAACTGAATTTTCTTTCAGCGCCTTTTCTTTCAGAATCATCAGGGAAGCCAAAATTTCCTGCCCTTGCGAACGAAAGGCGAATTTTTCCTTTTCGTTCAATGGCAGCCGTTTTTTCCATTGCCGTTGCCATTCATCGTAATTGTTTGAAGCGGCGGTTTGTTTAGCCTGGTTAGCGTAAAAGCTTGTGCATCCAATGCCATTTATTATCAAAAAGATAAACAGCATGTAAAGAGGCATTTGTGAGTGTTTTTTCATGGTGATGACTATTTAGAAAGTTCAAAAGTCCTTTTCCGCACACTGAAACTATAGACTTTGCCAAGGAATACGTACTTGGTTTCCGCTTCGCTCAGTGCCTTGCTGAATTCGCTGGCGATGATGCCCTTTGGAATGTATTGCTTCCCGTCCCATTCGTATTTATAGGATTCCTCGAAGAATTTTTTGCCACAGTCCTCTGTCTTGAGCATTTTTTCAAACTCATCCACAAGCCGTTTTTCGGAATTGCTATTGCCGTTCCCATTAATCGAAAATATCTTCCCAATTGAAAATCCACCACCACCGCCGCCGCTGGATTTCCGGTAGTTATCAATCTTCCTTTTGAATTCGTCATGGTATTTCCTGCACCATTCATCATTGGAAAGATGCTTAGCGTCGGTGGCTATCCGGTAAACCTCATCAGTACTGTATCGCTTATCATTTTCAAAGTCAGCCAGGTGGCTTGCTGCGCCGGTACCGTTTGCCAGCTCCTCAAACGTCACAACTTGCTTATGTTCTAAGTCTATCAATTCCCGCCAACTGTCGAGGAAGAGTTTTTCCAAAAAAGGGTTGTTGCCTTCTTTGAATACTTCTGTGTTGCGTTCTTTTATCATAGTTGCTGTCATGATGCGGGCCTGAAACAACGAGATGGTTTTTCCCATAACCGGAGAAATGAAATCCCGATAGGCTTGTGATTGAAGGATGCTTTTTGTTGTTTCGCTCAGCCCTATGTTTACGGATGATGACAGTGCAAAAGCATAATTAAAGCTGATGGCTCCCGTACCGTTTGTAATGCTCTTATAAGCGTCACTCGCTTCTTGCTGTGTTGGAAATTGGAGGTAGGGTTTCAGCGTTTCATCCACAGGCTTGCCTCCACTACAGTCTTCTCGGAAAATTTGCGCCCCCGGATAAGTTACTTGATACCCTAACATACAGGCAGGCTGGAGCTGAATGGGACTGACGTCAACATTGTCCCGATGCCCTTTGATCGCCCTTATCAAATCAATTTTATCGGGTAAGGAAGGTAGTAGCTCAAACCAGATACGGGCGTTTTTTGCATCAAGCGTAACAGCGCCGAGTTTGTAGCCGGCTTCGTACACGTATTCTTTTTTAGAATTCCCATTTGCATCTGATGAAAAAATTCTGGCATTGTTGGCACTCTCATAAACCCAGGTGGTTATTTTTTCAAACTTGTATGCCTGCTTCCCATAGTCGAGGATAGCGCACTGGTGAGAAAATTCATCAGGGTCAAGACCATTTGCCGCCTGCATTGGGTCTATTTTTTGTGCAAATGTTTGAGCCAAATGGAGGCCGGTCAGTATAAAAATGATGGATAGAGTGTTGAACAGTTTTTTCATGGCTAATAAGCTATTAGGCCTGCCCAACAGTTAACTGTCAGGCAGGGCAGTGAGTAAAATTGATTCAGTTTGTGTTTATTTATAAGCCTCGATGAGTCGAGTCAATGTCTCCTTCGGCAAGGCACCTTCGTGGCGGTAAACGATTCGGTTGTTTTTGATGAACATCAAGGTTGGATATGCATGAACATTATTCAGTTCATCAACAGTGTTGCTATCTACGTCAACTTTGCCAATAATGACCCTGCCGTCGTATTCACGGGCCAGGCTTTCTATCGCTGGCGCCATTCGTTTGCATGGTCCGCACCAGGTAGCGTAGAAATCAAGTATTACCAACTTGTTGGTTTGAAGTGTAGCACTGAAATTGGCATCGGTGATGGTTTTTTGTGCGCAGGCACCAAAAACCAGCAGCAGAATTGCAAAACATGGAAGAACTTTTTTCATGGCTTTGATATTTGATTGCTGTCCAACCCGGAATGAAAGGCAGAAATGAAAATCCCTGCCTTTCGAACTCCGAAGAATGGATAGTTTGAATTATTATTCAAAAAAACACTGGAGGGGGTTATCCCACCATATCCCAAGTGGTCAGTTCAAGTCCAACAAAGCCCCTAGCCATTCCGCCGGACTCTTTATTCCAAGCGAAGGAGTGTTCAGTCCTGCAGCACTGGCGACGGATTGTGCAAAACTCCGGCAGTCTTTAAACCCGATGAAATACCTGGCATTCCGGAATTCCTCTACGACTTTCAAAGCTTTGGCAAAGCCTTCTTCCGAAACAGGAAATGTGTAGTTGACTTCACCATGCCGTCCGGAATCATTTCTAATTCCATCCGGATAAAAACCGTACACTTCTTCAGAGATGCCATTGGAAAAACCAGCCCAGACGTGTCCGGCCCAACCTTCTGTAGTAGCCTCTGAAATGTTGGCGTAAAAGGTGATGTTCTTCTGCGCCATGAGTGCTGTGGAACTGGTGAGAAGGAGGAGGAAAAGCAGGGAATACCAGCCTTTTTGAAACTTTGACGTTTTCATGCTAAACAAATTAAATGTGAATAAAACCGTGAGGAGATAGCGATGCCACTGCACGCAATGACATCGCCTACCTTCATCCGGGTGATTAAGCGGTGAGGATTAGTGGGGTACGAAGGGTAAGAATGGAAGTGAAATAGTAGCACTTAACTTTTCGCCGATTCAGGCTTGGAAAGATTTTCCTGAGAAACTGGTGCAATTTGTACCAAACAGGGGGGCTGGTGCCCTTTGGTAGTTTTATGGGTCTGGAAAAAGTATCCGAGCATGTGCAGCCGTTATCGTCTGATATGGTTAGTTCATACCCTCGCAAGGCATCATTGTATGAAACCACTTTTACTGGCCCCGCCTTGTCGGGAACTCTCCATTTGCCGGTGCGAGGGTCTATAATGATTGTGAGTTTTGGGCGGCCCAGAATGCGAATCTTGCCTACGACAGTGCATCCATTGGCATCGGTGACTTTGAGGATGTATTCGCTTTGGGGAATGCTATCGAGGTTCTTTTCATAACTAATGATAGAATCTTTAGCTACCCACTGAAACTTATATGGTTCTACACCGCCAGAAGGAAGGGAATGTGCATACCCATCGTGATATCCAAAGCACCCGACCCTTTCCGGTGCTTCGATGGTGACAGTCAGTTTCATTGGCTCTGTAATGGCAAACCATAATGTCTGTTGACAACCATTAGCGTCAGTGATATCAAGCCGGTATTGACCTGCCGATAAATTGGAAAATACCAAAACTGAGTCAGTTTTGAACTGTTTTGTTGTCGCTTTTTTCCCCAGCCTACTTGGCGCAGGTTCTTTAGCCGGCTGGTTATAAAATGCTACATCATATGGGCGGACTCCTCCACCAACACGCACCCTGTATTGTGGTAATTGTCCTCCAAAGCAGGATATATCAAAACCATGATTCATAGGTAGTTGGGGGTTAATGTGAATTTGCTCAGGTTCTTCAACCCTGACATCCTTGACCATGCAATGCGTTTCGTTGTAAACCTTCGCCCAGTAAACACCTGCTGGTGCATTGGCGAGTACAATTCCAGTAGCTCCGGTTGACCAAACAACACTAAAGTCACCCGGCGTAAGGATGGAGATAGTTACGTTGCCCGTTGATGCCCCGAAACAGTCAGTGTCCTTCACTGTAACAGTGAAATCTATTGGCAAGGGCTGATTGATAGCGACCAGTAATGTTGCATTGCACCCATTGGCATCCATAACGGTAGCACTATAACTTCCCGCAGGCAGATTGTCCCGATTGGCAGTACTGGCACCATCGTTCCATGCAACCGAATACGGGGGCGTCCCGCCAGAAAGATTCGTGCTGATGGAACCATCGCTGCTACCGTGGCAACTTGCATCCATTATGTTTGAAGCAGACAAACTCAAAGCAGGCGGGCCGGATACCGTGAAAGTTGTAGTCGCAGAACACCCGCCGGAATCTTTTACCTCGACATCATAACTGCCGGATGCCAATCCCTGGAATTGTATCATAAACAGTGTAGTGTCAGAGATGTAAATGCTACCATTTAAAAATATGGAATATGGAGGCTTACCTCCGCTCCACCGGACGCTACTTCCTCCATCGCTGCCTCCTGCACATCGGACACTACCGCCAACGGATGGTGCCTCTATTTTCACACCACGGGTTTCAACTTCAATTGTTTCCACAGTTTCACAGCCTATTTTATCGGAAATGCTGGCGGTGTAGATACCAGGAGCAAGGTTGATAATAGCTGGTTTATCTGAACCTGTATTCCACTTAAAATTATAGGGTGGGGTGCCGCCAGTGACATCTAATTTGATACTTCCATCAAGCACCCCTTCGCAAGAAACATGAGTGACATTTTTCCCAATCATGAGGCTTGAAAGTCCTAAGTTAACATTTGCGTGAAGGGTCAACCTGCAGCCCATGCGACTTACCATATCGACAGTGAAATCGGACTGGCGTGGAGCATTATGCAACCGGAGCACTTGTCCCTTTGTACCATCACTCCAAACATATTCTGCGTAGCCCGGAGGGGCTACAAGATGGGCATAGTCACCATCTGGTGTACAGAAGCTGACTTGTATTTGTTCATCCGTGAAGAAGGCATCAACGCACGCAAATGCGAAATGAGCGGTTTGCCTGCAATCGTAAACAATAAATTCTAACTCAACTGTTTCTCCAACATAAGCGGAAAGGTCAATAGAAACCGTAGTCCACGGTTTGTAAACAATACCGTTATTGCCATCCTTGAATCCTGGAATACCGGGTCCGGCCACAACGATTAAAGAACCACATACTGGGTCAACCAAATTTCCACTCTTTTTGACCTTCCATACTAATTTAGGCTGGTCGTCGTACGAATGCTTAGGGTCCTCCATTACCAAAAAATAGATTATGACCAAGTTTGACCTGTCCTTTGGTACAGTAATAGGGACCGTGATTTTGTCAATCTCGGCACCAGTGTCGGTCCGACCGATTTGCATGGCAAAATCCCTGAAGGGTGGCGTATATGATTGCCCAGTGTTGGGCTCAATTTCTCCGGGGTTCGTCTTGAACCAATAGTTCACATTGAATCCTGAATTTTTCGCTGCGCCATCATAAGTACGTTTGGTGGAGGAAATACGGAAAGCGTTTTTACGAATTTCACTTTCGCCAAGATTTTGCCCGAAAGTATTAAATTGAAAGAAAAAGAGGGTTCCAATAAGGAACCCCAGAGTGGTGTGTACATTAGTTTTCATAACTCCAATTGTGTTTGTGAATAGCTTTATTGAAATCTTCAGCAAATTGTAAAATGAGGTCTGTTCCAACCTTATCCAAGCTCTGTCAATCGAGGGCTGCCAAATCAACTCCTCGAAAAAGGGAAGTGGCTGACGAGATTTACCCAGTCTCTGTTGCTCCTCAACACAGTCAAGCTGTCCGAACCCTGTTCGAATTTTAATCGCTCTGTTCCCCAATTTGTAATCGCCCAAAGGGAAGCTGTAACGTCATCGTTCCAGTTGTATATTTCGTGACTTGGCTGGGTAGCCTCAACGGCTATCCGGGCAAGTTGACGACCGTTAACAGCGAGGCTTTTCTCTTCTTCTGAAAGGGCACTGATTGCACGGCTAACCCTGTAATGGTTAGCCCTCTCTATCTTTGTGAACTGAAACCCCAGAAAAGATTGCCATTGGCTTTTAGTCACCGTCTGTTGCTCCATTGATTGGATGAGCGCCAGGTCAGTTTCCAATGTTTCCATAGTAGTAGCCATTTTCTGTTTCAGTATCTGGCGGATTTCTTTCAAAGAAAGCTTGGTGAAGTTCCCCCCAGCACCTTTAACCTTTTCGTAAGAGCAGATATTTACATTTTCACCAAAAGCTAGTTCGAAGCCTTTTTCAGAGATGTTCACAGCCAGGGAGGGGCTAAAATGCTCGTGAATTCCAGTGAGTTTGATTTTACCAATGGCCCTTTTTACTGCAATTTCCTCGTGGTCGAGCTTTAGAAGTTCATCAACGGAAGTTACTTTACACAACAACCGTTTGTCAGAATCAATTTTCAGGATGTCCGAAGTGTCGATAAACAAGTCGGATATTTCAAAATTATAGTTACCTTTGATAGCATACAGCCAATCGGCGGCCAGTTGCTCAAACAACTTACCGCTGTTAACAGGTATACCATTTTCTTTGTAGGAGTACATCTGCCCAAATAAATTGGGCTGTGTAATTCTAAGTGACCGGGGATAGCCGGTTTTTTCTGAGATGTTTGCAAGAATCATGTGATTGTTGTTTTGATTTGAAATATGGTGTATTCAAAATAGAACCTATTTTGCGTTGTTCAGAAATTGGTTAGTTGGTTTCGGTATATTTAGAAGCAATGTATAGGATGGCATAAATTCTGGTCTTATCCAAGAGGTGAAATGGTCCAATTTTCCGGCACTCCCCCACAAAAAGTGCCGGAAATTTGACATCTACAAAAAATCCCCCCATCTTCGCAGCGTCACACAAATCAACCAATGACCGCTGACGTAAACCATCATATTACCACCGCTTTTCACGACAAAAAACTCCTCACCAAGGACGAATTGCTCCATTGGCTGGAAGCGGTGTACCCCGGTGTGTCGGAGGAGACACTGAGTTGGCGCATTTATGAACTGAAATCGAAGGGTGTGTTGGAAAGCCCCGGAAGAGGGGTGTACCGATTGTCTGCGAGAGAAGTTTTTATCCCCGTCTTTTCCAACCTGTCCAAGCGCATCGCCGCTTTACTGGCGAAAGAACTGCCATTGGTCAACACTTGTATCTGGGAAACCCGCTGGCTGAACGCTTGGATGGAACTCCAACCCGCCTACAACTGGACACTGGTGGAAGCCGAAAAGGACGCCCTTGATACCATCTTCAACCACCTGACCGGGCTATCGAAAAAAGTGTTCCTACAGCCCGACCCCACCATAATGGAACTGTACGTACTTTCTTTGAACGAGGCGGTCATCGTCAAGCCACTGGTCTCCGAAGCACCGCTGATGCAGGAGGGAAAAATCACCACAGCCTCTCCAGAGAAAATGCTGGTGGACATCGTGGCTGAACCAAGCATCTTCGTTGCCCAGCAAGGGGAGTTGGACCGTATTTATGAGAATGCCTTTTCGCAGGTACTCATCCACCAGAACCGGATGTTGCGCTATGCCCGGCGGCGGAGGCGTGAGGAGCAGGTGTTGAGGAAAATCCCTGAAAAACAAAGGCTAAAAACTTGAATGAGAAGGTTCTGTCACCAGTTTTAAAGTTAGGGCATCAATAACCCATTAGCTTATCCACCCATATTATTACCTTCGCAATTTGAACAAACCGTACATGGCAACCAAATTTTTCACCAACTACAAAGGCAAGACCCTGCTCCAAAAGCTGGAAGGCATCTTTCAGCACATGGATGTCCATTACTTCGACGCCTTGGTGGGGTACTTTCGAATGTCTGGCTACCACCTGGTGTACGAACACTTGGACAAGGTGAAGGAAGTGAGAATTTTGGTTGGCATCAACATTGACAAATTGGTTTGGAAGGCATACCAAGATGGGATTGAGTTTGCCCAGGACAAGGAAACGACCAAAGAAAAACTGATGGAAAGCCTTATCAGTGACGTGCAAACAGCAGAATATTCCTACGAGGTCGAAAAAGGAATGCTCCATTTCATGGAAGGCATTCGCACCGGGAAAATCAGGGTGAAGGCACATCCTTCCAAAACACTCCACGCAAAAATCTACATTTTTCGTCAGCAGCACGAGCATGAACACGCTGGTTGGGGTTCGGTCATCACCGGCTCCAGCAACCTGACAGAGCCGGGGCTGGAACGCAACTTTGAGTTCAACGTCGAACTGCGTGACCACGACGACGTGAAATTTGCCGTCGAAACCTTTGAAGACCTCTGGCAGGAAGGCATAGAACTCAATCCCGATTTTATTGATAAACTAAAACGGAAAACCTACCTCAACGACGAGTTCACGCCTTTTGAAATCTACATCAAGTTCCTGATTGAATATTTTGGCAAAAGCATCGAGTACGACCCCGATATTGCCAATGACTTGCCGAAAAAATATACCAGCCTGCGTTACCAGGTGGATGCGGTAAAACAAGGCGTAGAGATGCTGAAACGGCACAACGGCTTTTTCCTCGCCGACGTGGTGGGCTTGGGTAAAACGGTCGTTGCGACGATGATAATGAAGCGATTTTACCATATCAATGGCTGGAAAACCAAGGTATTGGTCGTGTATCCGCCTGCATTGAAAAATGCCTGGGTAAACACCATCGAAGATTTCGACTTGCCTTTCAAGGTGGACTTTATCTCCAACGGCAGCCTTCACAAGATTAGCCAGGCAAAAGCGGAAGGCTACGACTTGGTTATCGTGGACGAAGCGCACAAGTTTCGCAGCGACACCGCCGACATGTTCCACCAGCTTCAGACCCTCTGCAAAACGAAACGCAAAAACCCTGGACCCGACGGCGACCGTACCAAAAAAGTCATCCTCGTTTCCGCCACGCCACTGAACAACCGCCCCGAAGACATCCGCAACCTCATCCTGCTTTTTCAAGACGGTCGCAATTCCACGCTCGACCTGAACCTCATCCGTTTTTTCCGTTCCCGCATTGACCGTTACAACAAGCTGAAACAGGAACCGGATAGAATCATTGCGATGGAAGGCATCCGCCAATTGTATGAAGAAATACGCACTGGCATCCTGCAACAAATTACCATCCGCCGTACCCGGACGGACATCCGAACCAATGAGGAATACTGGCAGGACATGATAAAACAGGGCTTAACTTTCCCCGAAGTCGAAAAACCCAAAGAGGTGCTTTACCAGCTTGCGCCTTCGCTCAATGCCCTGTTTGAAGAAACAATGGGCTGCCTTCGCAACCCAAACACAGGCTTGAAATACTACCGCTACCAAGCCATCCGCTTTTTAACAGAACCCTACAAGAGCAGGTACGAGAACGCAGACCTCATTTCCGGCAGGCTGGCATTTATCATGAAAACGCTACTGGTCAAGCGGCTCGACAGCAGCTTCCATGCTTTTATCCAATCCCTGAAACGCTACCGGGACGCCAACCAGGCAATGATTACCATGTTCAAGAATGACCGGGTACATATTGCCCCGCCGCTCGATGTGTCCAAGCACATTCTCGAAGGTGATGAAATACTCCTGCTGGAAAAGATGGAAAAGCTCAAACTGACCGACCCTTCCATCCAGACTTTCACGGCAGCCGACTTTGACGAAGCCTTCTTGCCCGTATTGCGACAAGACCAGACGCTCATTGACCTGCTCGTGGAAAAATGGGAAGCCTGGCAACAAACCGGGCAAGACCCCAAGCTCGATGAGTTTGTACGGCTGCTCAACAACGGCATGATGAATACAAAAAACGGTGAACGAAAAAAGCTCGTCGTCTTTTCTGAATTTGCCGACACCACCCGCTACCTGCTGGACTCGCTGAAAGAGCGCCACTTCGACCGCCTCATGACGGTGGACAGCTCCAACCACAAGGCACTTGCCGATGTCATCGCCCAAAACTTCGATGCCCGCATGCCCCTCGAAAAACGGCGTGACGACTTCGACATCATCATCACCACCGAAGTATTGGCAGAAGGCGTCAACCTGCACCGCTCCGACACCATCTTGAACTACGACATTCCCTGGAACTCCACCCGCCTCATGCAGCGCATCGGCAGGGTCAACCGCATTGGCACCACGGCAGAGAAAATCCATATCTACAATTTTTACCCGACCGAGCAGACCGAAAACGAAATCGAGTTGCACAAAAAAGCCCTGCTCAAGCTACAGGCTTTCCACTCCGCCCTCGGCGAAGACAGCCAGATTTACAGCAGCGAAGAGGAGTTTGGCACTTTCGGTTTGTTTGAAAAAGTGGAGGACGACGAGCGGGACGAGACCCTGCGCCTGCTGCTCGAATTGCGGGCCTTCAAGGAAAACAACCGGGACTGGTTCCGCCAAATCGAAAAAATGCCCCTGCGCTCCCGTTGTGGCCGAGCAACCCCCCTTTTGGAAGGGGCAGGGGGAGTAGGAGCTACCGTTGTTTTTCTCAAAAATAGCCGCAGGGACGCATTCTTCAGGGTGGATGAGAAAAAGGCCGTGGAAGAAATTTCCTTCCTCGATACCGTGCGCTGTTTTCGGGCAACCGCGGATGAAAAAGGCTTGCCGCTGCCGGAGGGCCATCACGAGCAGGTGAACGCTGCCAAAAAGCTGTTCAAGAACTTGCAGGTGGGCGAGCGGGCAGCCGAAAAACAAGCCTCCAAATTCGGCCCCAACGAAAAAAATGCCCTGTCCTATTTGGATGCCTTCACCCGGCTCACTACTTGGAGCGAAGACGACCTGCAACTCATCCACCAGGCACAGGTCGCCATCAAGAACGCCATCTTTCAAAAGCTGCCGAGGGAACTGAACCAATTGCGAAAAAACGCCGAAAAGTCGAAGTTCAAACCAGCAGTGATTGCCGACAAAATCATCGAAATCCTGAAAACCTATCCGCTGCTGGAACCCCGCTCTGAGCAGGAGGAGGTTGCCTTGGATTTGAATGTGAAGACGGATGAACCAAATATCATCATTTCAGAGAGTTTTATTTAACCTGCACCAACCATGAAACTCAGTGAAATTATTCATCAACCCGAAGGCAGGAGGCTTGAATTCAAAGAAACCCTGCCCTCCAAAAGCGATTTCGCTAAAACCATTATCGCATTTGCCAACGACGCAGGCGGGGAATTGTATGTGGGTATCAAAAATGACCCCAGGGAGGCTACCGGGCTGAACGATGACGACATCCTGAAAATCGAAGAGCAAATCAGCAACATCATCTTTGACCAGTGCGCCCCCATCATCATGCCCGACATTGTTTCGCTCAACCTTGCCGGGAAAACCGTCCTGCGGATAAAAATTTACAAAGGCAACAACCCACCTTACCACCTGAAAAACAAAGGCACCCGGGAAGGCACCTATATCCGGGTCGGCTCCTCGAACAGGCTGGCGGACGATGCCATGCTGATGGACCTGGAACGGCAAAAACGCAACATCTCCTTCGATACGGAAACCTGTTTCTCGAAAGAAGCCACCCAACTGAACATCGCAACCTTCCGGGAATTTTACCTCGAAAAAACAGGGGAGCGCCTGACGGCATCCGTTGTAAAAAAACTCAACCTCGTCCACACCGGGCAAGACAAGCAATACCCCACCAATGCCCTGGTGCTTTTTTCAGACGATGAATTGAGAGGGCAACTATTCCCTTATGCCAAAGTCGAATGCGCCCGTTTCAAAGGCACAACGCCCGGCAGATTTATTGACCAGAAAACCATTGATACCCATATCGCCGGACAAGCAGAGCAGGCATACAATTTTGTGCTCCGCCACATCTCCCAAAGCTCCACCTTCGAGGGTGTGTACCGCATTGACCGATGGGAATACCCCGTGCTGGCCATCCGGGAAGCCATCCGCAACGCCATCGTCCACCGTGATTACTCGCTGACTGGCAAGGATGTGAAAATCGCCGTGTATGACGATATGGTGGAAATCACCAACCCCGGCAAGCTCCTGCCATCCATTGACTTCAATGACCTGGAGGCCGGGCAGTCCGACATCCGCAACAAGGTCATCGCTCCCGTCTTCAAAAGGCTCGGCATCATCGAGCAATGGGGCACCGGGCTGAAACTTATTCAATCGGAACTGGTAAACTATCCTGAAATTGAACTCCGCTGGTCGGAGCCGGGGATTGCCTTTCAGGTACAGTTTGTGAAGAAATATTATGTGCCGGAGCCGGAGTCAGGGCAAGAGCATGAGCTACAGCACGAGTCGCAGTACGGGTTACAGTACGGGTTACAGTACGAGTCATTGTTTTCAAAGGTGCTCAAATCCCTTGAAGAAAATCCGCATTCCATCAAAGAAATTTCTGCTGCTTTGGGGCAAAAAACAATCTCGGGTACGCTCAAATCTCTTTTACCTAAAATAGTAGAAGACAACCTCATTGAACGAACCATCCCCGACGTCCTTTACAGCCCCAAACAGCAATACCGCCTCACCCCAAAAGGCAAACAATTCCTCGAACTACTCGAACAGGCAAAAAAGAAAAAATAATACCCCTTCATCAATGAACAAAACGGACCTCCAAGCCCTACTCACCGACCGCTATCGGCGGGACAATTGGAAAGCCCTCCTGCTCGGCGTCTTTCACGACAACGGCGCAAAGGTCACTTTTGATGAAAACCCAGTGCAGGTACTCCCCTCCACCAGAGCCGCCGAATACCACACCATCAACCTCTATCGCATCGGCGACCTTCACCTCGCCGATGGCAAAACCATCGCTCTCTTCGAGGCAGAGGTGCAGAACACGAGGATTGCGAAGAACCGGGTGGGGCTACGAAACTTAGTCGCCAGGGAAATCGTGCCCAATTTTCAGGACGGGGCATTTGCGGTTTTTTATAGCAAGGACGAACAGGAATGGCGGTTTTCCTTCATCACAAAATACGAGGAATGGGATACGCTAAATGGTGAACTGCAAAAAGTGGAAACCGCACCCAAGCGCTACACCTACCTCTTCGGCTCGCCGCACGAGACCTTCCGCACCGCCATCGGGCGCTTGCTGAAATTGCAGGAAAGCCTCCAAACCCTGCAAGACATCTCCGATGCCTTTTCCGTTGCCAAGCTTTCCAAGGAGTTTTTCGAAGAGTACAAAAAGCGTTATGAGAGCTTTTGCGCCTACCTCTACGCTGCCGAAGACCATCGCAAAAACGTGTTCGGGCTGACGGGACAGGAAGACGAAACCACCCGCCTGCGCAAGGAAAAAGCCATCCGGGACTTCGTGAAAAAAATGCTGGGACGCCTCGTTTTCCTCCATTTTGTCCAAAAAAAAGGCTGGATGGGCGTGCCTGCTGGCAGCGCCGAAGGCGACTGGTCGGGCGGCGAGGCGAACTTCCTCCAACGGCTGTTCCTCGAAGCTCCGCAACCAGAGCATTTCCACAGCCAAATCCTCGAACGGCTGTTTTACCAAACCCTGAACACCCGCCGCCCCGCCGACCGCTTCGATGCACCCTGGGGCAGCGTGAAAGTCCCCTACCTCAACGGCGGGCTGTACGACAACGACTTCCCCCGTGGCAACGGCGTGGACTTCCCGCCGGAAAAATTCGCCGACCTCTTCCAGTTTTTCAACCAGTACAATTTCACCATTGACGAAAACCGGGGCGACGAGCACGAGGTCGGCATTGACCCCGAAATGCTGGGCCACATCTTCGAGAACCTGCTGGAAGACAACAAGGACAAGGGCGCATACTACACCCCAAGGAAGTCGTCCACTACATGTGCCGGGAGAGCCTGCTGCAATACCTGAAAACGCAAACGCCCGACGCCCCGCCCGACTTTATGGAGCACCTCGTGCGCCAGAAAACCCTCGACGACCGGGGCTGGCTACTCCGGCTGCGCAGCGGCAGCACCAACGGCGAACGCCTCGAAGCCCTGCTCGACGCCGTGAAAATCTGTGACCCCGCCATCGGCTCCGGCGCTTTCCCGATGGGCATGTTGCACGAGATTTTCGACCTCAAGCTGTTGCTCGACGCCACCCTCAACCCCGCCAAGACCAAGCAGCAAGTCATCCAAAGCTCCATCTACGGCGTGGACATTGACCGGGGCGCCGTGGACATCGCCCGCCTGCGCTTCTGGCTCTCCCTCGTGGTGGACGAAGACCAGCCGCAGCCCCTGCCCAACCTCGACTACAAAATCATGCAGGGCAACTCGCTCCTCGAAAGCTACAATGGCATCCCCCTCGACAAAATCGTGGCGGACGAGCGCATGGGCATCCGCCTCATCGGGCAGGGCGACCTCTTCCTCGCCCCGCAAATCGCCATCAACTTCGAGGGCGAGGAAACGCTGGAAGACCTCGAACGCCAGTATTTCGACGCCGACGACCCCGCCAAAAAAGCCCGCTGCAAAAAGAAGATTGACGAAAAAGTGCTGCGCCACCTCGACAAAAGCCTCGAAGGCAAAGTCAACGAGTTTTTCATCCACATCGAGCAGGCAAAAGGCAACCGGGACAAGCTGGTGCAGGGGCTGCAAGGGGCGCAGCTCGAAAAAGCCGCCACCTCCGCCGCCTACCGCAAGGCTCAGCAGCAGGTGGACAAGCTCATCGGCGGGCTGGACCAGCTCGAAGCCAGCCGCTCGCAACTGCACGAGGAATACCGCAAGGACGAGCGCAATTTCTTCCTATGGCACCTGTACTTCAAGCCCGTGTTCGAGCAGGGCGGCTTCGACATCGCCATCGGCAACCCGCCCTACGTCCAAATCCAGAAACTGCCCGCCGCCGCCAAAGCCACCCTCGAAGCCGAGGGCTACGACACCTTCGCCAAGACCGGCGACCTCTACTGCCTGTTTTATGAAAAAGCGCTGCGAATACTCCGCCCCGGCGGCATGCTGGCGTTCATCACCTCCAACTCCTGGCTGAAAACGCTGTACGGCGAGCCGCTCCGCCGCCACTTCACCACACAGGCCGACCCGCTGGCGCTGCTCAACTTCGAGGACACCCAAATCTTCAAGGCCGCCATCGTGGAGACCAATATCCTGCTGGCGCAAAAAGGTGGCTTCCACGACCACCTGCGGGCGGTGGCGCTGGGCAAGGACTACCTGCCGGGGCAGCCCCTCACCGCCTACCTCGAAGAAAAAGGAACGACCGTCTCCGGCTTGAGCGGGGAGGCCTGGCATATCGGGGATGCGAAAACGGTGGCGCTGAAGGCGAAGCTGGAAGGGGATTGGAAGCGGCTGAAAGAGTGGGACGTGACGATTAATTTTGGGATAAAAACGGGGTTTAACAAGGCATTTATTCTTTCTGACGGCGACATAAAAAAGCTTCCAATCAATGACAGTAAATTAATCAAGCCTATTTTACGAGGGCGGGATATAGAAAAATATGGCATCAACGACCAAAAATATTGGCTGATTTATGCTTCCAACGGCTACCTGTTTTCAAAGGAAGAGCAAAAAAAATGGGTTCATAAAGTCAATGGGGAAACGAATTTTACAAAAGGCGGACAAACGTTCAAGGTTTTCAGAGAAGAAGTCCGTTCCAAAAACAGCAAGCGGTATAACCGGGTCATTGTTTCAGAAGATTATCCTGATTTGATGCCGCATTTTGAGCAATATGAAGCCGAACTAAAAAAGCGGGAAGACCAGGGAGACCACTGGACAAACCTGCGAAATTGTGATTACGGCTATGCTTTTGAGCAGCCAAAAATTATATGGTCTGAAATCTCTGATGCGCAAAAATTTGTGTTTGATGACAAAGGATTTTACACAAATAATAAGTGCTTCATAATGACTGGAAAAAGATTGAGGTATCTGCTTGCCATTTTAAACTCAAAAGTTAGCGAGTGGTATTTCAATCAAATTTCGACCACAACCGGAATGGGAACAACCATGTGGGCGAAATACAAAATTGAGCAACTCCCCATCGCCGCCGCCAGCGAAGCAGCCGAGGAGCAGCTAACGGCGCTGGTGGACAAGATACTCGCTGGCAAAAAAGCGGGGCAGGACACGCATGCGCTAGAAGCGACGGTGGACGTGCTGGTTTTCAAGCTGTACGGGCTGGGTTACGAGGAGGCAGCGGCGATAGCGACGGGGCTGGATGTGGGGCTGTGGGAGGGGGTGGAGCTGGCGGGGTGAGGTGAAAAACAACCATTCAAAATATTCAAAACATGGCCATCAAAACCTACAATGTCCTTTATTTCAACGGGCATTTTTACCAAAAAGAAAACAAGCGTCGGCTGATACCGAACCCGTCCTCAGAATTTGCCATCGTCGCCCAGCCCGCCGACTTTCTGGAGCAGGACATCTTCAACACGCCGCCGCCCGTGCTGTCGCCAGAAGCGAAAAAAGCGGCGCTGTTAAAGGAAAAAGACCTCGAAAAATATGTGCTGCTGTTGCCCGAAGGGTCGAAGCTCTACTTCCGCCTTGGCATCAGCAAGACCGACCGCAAGGAGGAGAAATGGCAGTACGAGTTCGAAATTAGGCTGCTGGAAGACCTCTACCTCTACCGCAAAACCACCTCGAAGCAGGAAACCAAAGCCAGTTGTTACCACTGTGCCTGCGAGATGACCAGCGAACTCACGGGCGGGCTGCCCGTACCACCAGAGCAGGTTTTCGGCACCTCCCTGAACGATATTTTCGAGAACGTGACGCAGTTGTATTTCGCTGGGAAGCGCAGTTCTGCCATCAATGTGTTCAATGAGTTCTACACAGCACCGGGTCAGCGGGCGTTCAGCTTGGGCAGGTTGCGGGACTTGGCGAGGTTTGAGGAGGTGTGAAGGCGAAATAGGATGTTTTTCTCCATCTTGCTCAAGTGAATCATTCCCAGGATAATTATGATTTTAAGGGCGGCAGCATCTTAATCAACCTTAATTTCAGATGGTAATTTTCTCCTGAGAATATACCTTTTTTGCCCCGAATCGTAAAGGCTATCTATTGTTCCCTTAAACGATAACAGGGCCACCGTATGGCTTTTTCCACTTACATAAATCTTGGTGCTTAAATTCAAATTGACTGTCTGGGGTTCATTCTTTGGGGAGCCATCTAATAAATCCATGAACCAATCCAATAAGCCGGAAGACTTTGCCTGAAGCTGTTCTCCAGAGTTTGTTTTTATTAGCCCCAATGAGTCTAAAGGGACGGCATATTCAAGCTTAAAGTTTCCATTATGGTCTGATTCGTCAGAATAGTCTGAAGAAACTAAAAACTTTTTGCCATTTATTTGGAGTTCTACTAATGTTACAGTGACTCCTTCGTAGCTTTTGCTTAAAGCACCGGTTATCTCAAAGAATAACTTCTCCGGTTCAAACTCCAAGGTAGGAGAAAGCAGGATGAGGGAAAAACACAGGACCAAGAAGGCATAAAGTTTGTTCATAATCTGCTGTTCTTTAGGTTGCGAATGTAGCAGATTTTTTTTGCCGGTTTACTTTTTGGGTCTAAAATGTGAAATGATTGTTGTTTTTTTATTCAAAGGTTCTAACGAAAATGTATCGTTTTGAGGAAGTGCACTTTCTACAAAAACCAACTGCATGGAGTCCATTGTCACTATCATAGTATCCACCATTGGGTACAATCGAAATGTGTCTGTGAAAGTGTTGTTTATAGGCGCTTTGGGGTAGGTCACTATTTTTTGCCGGTAGTTGTGAGATGCCACATAAACGGTTGCCTCTTCGATATCTCTCCTCACCGTTAACTCACCTGTGTACTTTCCATTCCCAATACTGGTCAGCTTTTTTTTATTGGATGTATTCATGAAAACCATCACTTCTAAACTATCGAGGGGTTTTCCTGAGTAAAACTCTTTGATAGTAATTTCAAAACTTACATCCTTGGGCATCAAATATTTTAATGCGTAGTTGAAAAAATTACTGGTAACAAGGAAGATAAGAAGACCGAAAAGCAGAATAGATTTTAGGTATCCCACTAAGGAGTCATAAGCTCCGAAATACTCTGTTTTTATTTTCGATGATTTGATTGCGAAGTCAAACAGCAAGGCTATTAATGCTGCAAACAAAGCAGCAAAAATAACAGGGAATAAGAAGGATTGATTTGCTGTCATGCTTTATCATTTTTATCGCCTTTTCCTTCAAGTGCTGGTTGGGGAGATACCACTACTGGTTCAGGCTTATTATGCTCACCTTGTTTTAACCAGCCAGCGATGACATACAAAGGGACAATTATTGGTGAAAGCAATACACATGTCACCTTGAAGAACTTAGATATTTCAAATTTTCTCCTTTGTAAAAATTTGAAAACGACGAACCCGATTAACAAATGGAGCAAAAGCCAGAGTGTCGCTATCCACCATTTGGAATTATCGTCATTGAGCAAATCGAGAAAATAGACAAGGAAAGTCAAAAGCAAACTTACTACAACAACTATCACTGCAATCCCATGAAGTTCTATCAAAACTTTGGTTTGTCCAACTTCTGGCCGCTGTGCGGTGTGGAAAGAAATCTTTCCTTCATCAACCTGTAGAACTGCAAACTGTTGATTTTCGGGTGCAAACGAGTTCATTTCTTCCTTTGTGGAAAAAGGGCCTGCAAGTATTTTCTCTCGCTTATTTTCATCTCCGGCTTTCAACAAAAGGAACATGAATTTAATTTTTCATATACATTTCAACTATCATACCATTTGCGATTCTTCAGCGATTCTTGGAGAAAATTTCTGAGTTCAAGATTGGTCTGTAATAAATCAAGCCCTTGAGAAAAACTTACCCACAAAAAAGGGCCACCCGCAAAGGCAGCCCTGTTTCGATTAACATTGTTAATCAAATAAATGACGTTCCAAAGATAGCAAAACCTCGCCATTCCACGCACTGAAAAACAGCATTTTCCGGTCGCTCTGCCCACTCCCTTTTTTGAAAAAGCCTCCATTCCATTCTGGCAACAATATCGTGCTACACTTCTCTTGCGCCTTCGCAGGAGGCGGGCGCAGCTTCGTTCCGCAATTCCCCGCCGCAGCTTTATGCTTTGGCCGCTACTCCGTTCTGGTGAAGAAAGTGGAGTTGTGTTCAATGCGGCTCCGCTTCGCTCTACCGATGCTATCGCATCCCCGCCCCGACGCACGAGGCTTTGATTTGCGCCGTTCAGCCCACTTACGCATTATCAATTTCCGCTGGCGCTCTACCATCAACGCTGGATTTGCAGTTCGATGAAGCTCCGCAACATGACATTCAGCGGTATTCGTGGTTTGATTTGCTTTGGCATTTAAGGGGCTTTTGCGGGGTTCGGCAGGCTCTATTTTGCTTGCTTTCAGGTCAGTTTATTTTTAAAAATATTTTTACAATCATTTGATTTTCAGTTGTTTATGTTATTTTGTTTGCGTATCTTGTAGGAGTTAATCAAAATAAATGACACCACATCCAGTATCCCGCCCTTCGTTGGCGCTTTCTTCTTTTTCTTCCTTTGGGGTGGGTGGCAGTCGCCGCCCTTCCCCTTGTTCTGGTGCCGCTGCTGCTGCTTTTGTCGCTTCGCTCCGTGGCGCTGGTATCCCGGCTTCCTCGGTTCTCACTTCTTGCGGTGCGGGTGCGCCGTCGCGGGTGGCGGCTGCTTTTCCCGGTTGCCAGTTTTTTAGTGCCGCCGCCCCTCCTTTTTGTGGCTTGGGTAGCCGTGCCTTTGCAGCCCGAGCCGCTGCGCTGGTTCGGGCTTTAGCAGCTTCTGCTGCTCCATTGTGGGTCTGCTTTCCGGGTGGGGCTTGCCCGGCTGGTGTTGCTCCCCGCCGCTCCTGGGTTTCCTGTGGCTCTGGTTCTTGGTCCGAGTGCGCCCTTGCCACTGGCTTTGGTGTCCCGGTGCTGGTGTTCCTTCCGGTTGGCGTTGTGCCTCCTTCGGGGTGGGGCAGTTGGTCTTCCTTGGGTGGTTTTTTGGGTGGTGGTTGGTGGTTTTTACCTGCTTTTAGTGGCCGTCTTTTTTGATGATTTGAAGATAAAAAAATGTATTAAAATATTGATTACCAGTTGTTTAATTCAAACATTCTGTTTATCTTTAGGTATTGTTAATCACAAAATAAATGACAAAATGACAAACACAACTTACCTCGCACAAAGCGTTGAGGCTGCCCGTATAGCCTCCGCCGAGCGGCAGATGGAGCCGCCTCCTTCCATCGAGTTCCCTTTTGACATCGAGCCTATTTTCAGGCAATTCAAGGTCTTCCTGCCGCCACCCTATTTCTTTCCTAAGATTGCCTGCCCCGGCAAGGCAAAAGAGGAGGGCATGAGGTTCATCCGCTTGGTAGTGCCTTATGGCAAGGGGCATTATTCCGTTCATGCCGCCCCGTGGGCGAGTGCGGAGCAGGTCTCCGAAGAATTGGAAGGCTGGATGCTCCCGTTTTAGTTTTTTCCCTATTGCGCAGTTAGTACAGGCTTAGTTTTCGTAACCAGTTCCTTTGAGAAATAGCCTACCCGGTTAGCGGGAAAATCTGAAAGAGAACGGCGCTTTTCCTTCCCGTGCGGTATCGGGAAGGCGGGGGCGAGGCATCCGTTACCACCTCATTTTCACCTCTTTTCAATACAATTTAACTTTATTTTATTATGAAAAACCTACTCCCGATTTCAGACATCAAGAAACTCGAAACCCTCGAAACCCGCTACATGCCGGGCAATCCCCGTTCCTACCGCCTCGACCTCGGAAAAGGCGTCCTGAACCTCGAAGGAAGGCAACAGGTCACCAAGCCCGGCGAAACGTTCAAGGTCATCCCCGTTGCTTTTCGTTGCCTGGAGGATGGGCTTTTCGGGCAGCCCGTCAAAAAATGGTGCGAAGTGTACTTCGTGAACGAGGAAGGACACGTTGGCGTGTTTATGTTCCACGGGTTCAGCGTCCAGAACCTGAGCGAGTCGGCCCGTGACCTGTTCTACGAAAAACGGGGCCTGTGCGAGGTGCTTTGGACGGTGAAGCTGGAAAAGAAAACCAACAAAGAGGGCGCTCCCTACTTCATGGCTTTCTTCGATTTCACGCCGCTCTCAAAAAAGGACTTGGAAAAGCAACGCCACCTCGTTCAGGACATCGAAGCCACCCATTTCCACATTTACCGCTCCGATACGATGGAAGCCAAGACGCTCTTTGCCGAGAATTACAGCACTCATTTGGAGCCGACGAGGGCAGAAATCGAAGCCGAGAAAGAGCGGCAAACCGCCCTGTTGACAGAGTTCACGCCGAAGGAGGAAAGAAAGGCAGCCTGAAAATAAGTTGTCATTTGTCCATCCCCGCCCCCGGCTGAAAGGTCGGGGGCATTTCCAACATCAAATTTTCAAATCAAGTGCAGCCTTCTCCAAAGGAGTCCTTCGGACCGGCTTCTGGAAGGACGGGGGCTACTTTGTCAAAAATCAACCAGCCATGAAAAAGGATAAATTTGAAGAAATGACCGCCCGTATCATTTCGCAGCTCGAAAAAGGCGTCGTTCCGTGGCGTCGCACCTGGAACCAAATCACGATGGGCGCAGCCCGGAACCATTTCACGGGCTACACATACCGGGGCATCAACCGTTTCATGCTCGATGGCTTCGAGGTGCCACGCTTCGCAACCTTTAATCAAATCAGCGGGGCAGGACACCGGGTCACAAAGGGCGCAAAATCACTCCCCATTTATTTCTGGAAAATGCTCTTTTTTGACGCTGACGGCAAGCGGGTTGAAACGAAAAAGGAGGCTGAAAAAGTCGTGCCTTTCGTCTCCGAGTACCGGGTTTTCAACGTCCTCGACATCGAGGGTTTCACCGCCGAAATCGAAGATTCTCGTAAGAAAATGTTCCAGGAGGACAAGCCAGAAACCATTCCCGCCCGGATTGAGGAATGTGAAGCCCTCCTTTCCGGCAACCCGCACGAAGTCGCCAAGGGCGAACCCGCCTACTCGCCCCTGTTCGACAAACTGTTCATGCCCGACCTCACTGAGTTTGAAAGCCCGGGAAAGTACTACCACACCTATTTCCACGAGTTGAGCCATTGGACGGGTCACTCTTCCCGCCTCAACCGTGAAATCCGAAACTCGTTTGGTTCTGAAAAGTACAGCCGGGAAGAACTCGTTGCCGAGATGTCTGCCTCGTTCCTTGCCGCCCATTGTGGCATCGTCGTTGAGGATTTGGTGGAGAATACCGCCGCTTACCTGCAATCCTGGATAAACGCCCTACACGGCGACGCACGGCTTTTGATGACCGCCTCCAGTGCCGCCGAGAAAGCCGCCAATTTCCTGCTCAAAACCGAGGCAAAGGAGGTCGAAATCTCCGAAGAAATGCGGCAAGCTGCATGAGCGACAGAACGGTGAAGGCAGCTATTTTCCAGGCTGCCTTCACCGCATTTTTGTCATCCGCCTCTGGCGGACCTGTCTCCCACCCAGATTATCGGTGTGGCAATCGGAAGACACCAAACGCACCATCCCAAGGCACTGCCGCAGCCAGTTCTGCAAACCCGTTCGTTTCCCTCCCAGTCCTGCAGCCCAGGCAGCTGCAGCGCCTCCGCACGTGTCCGCCTATGGAGGAGCAGACACAGCACCGCCGTTTCACTGCACATGGTTCCGTTTCACTTCGCCGCTCTCCCTGCTTTCCAGCCATCCGCTACCAACCCAATCCGTTTGCCACGAACCAGTTTGTCCCACCCGAAAACTTGCCAACCGCACAGCCAAGCCAGCGCCGCAGCCTTTTGGGGCAAACCCACCGACCAACACTCCCGGCAGCGGTGCTGGCCCCGCAGCAGTAGCAGCGTCACCTCCGTACCTCCGGCGACGCTGCCACTGCTTTTTTCCAACGCTTTCCCAACCCGCCAACAAAATCCCTCCCAGTGCAGCGGAGTGGAAAACGGGTGCAATCCCAAACAGCTGCCGCAGCCAGTCCTGCAAGCCTGCTCGTGCCTCTCTTGCTTTGTAG
>JANPLH010000067.1:0-2217 GCA_031426435.1 Saprospiraceae bacterium
AATATGGCCAAGACGAAGGCCGTGAGCAAGGTAGTCAGGTTACCGTCAATGATGGCAGCGTAAGAGTGCCTGTATCCTTCCCGGATAGCCACTTGCAGCGACTTCCCTTCTCGAAGCTCTTCCCGGATACGCTCGTAGATGATTACGTTGGCATCCACGGCCATACCAATGGTAAGCACGATACCTGCTATGCCCGGCAAGGTAAGTACCGTACCGATGGACGATACCGTTCCGAGTAGGAATATCACGTTGAGGAACAATACAATAATAGAGATAATACCGCCGCCGCCGTAGTAGAAAATCATGAAGGCCAAAACGAGCAAGAAACCGCCGAAAAGCGCCTTCATACTGGTATTGATGTTCTCTTCGCCGAGCGATGGGCCTACCAGCGATTCCTGAATGATTCTTGTGCCAGCTGGCAGCTTACCGATTTCAAGGATGCTGGCGATGTCGTTTGACTCCTCCAAAGAGAAGTTGCCAGTGATTTCGGAGGAACCCGTCAGGATGGGGTTTTGCACCATTGGCGCAGACACAACGCCTGAGTCGAGTACGATGGCGATTTCACGATTGCCATCAGCTGCAGCTTTTTGTGTCATGATGCCCCAGGTGCGGGCACCTTCTGAGTCCATGCGAAGGCTGATGGAAAGCTCACCCGTGGTTGGGTTCGGGCTGGCGGAGGCATCAGATACGTGGTCACCCTCAAGCGGTGCAGTATTCTTGCCCGGTTCCCTTTTGATGGCGTACAACTCAAAGGTGTTGGTCAATTCAACGCCCTTGTCATCTTTGGCTGGCTTGCGACTCCATAGGAAGGTGACATCGTTGGGGAACAATGGGCGAATTTCCGGCCTGTTCAACATCCTGATGACGTCATCCTGTTTGTTCTTTTCGGCCAAGCCCATGACAGCATAGCCTCTTGTGCCATTATTTGGTGTGAAAATATCGAAAAGTGGGCCTGTGGTGGCCGTTGCGTCCACCTTGCTGGTATCGTTGTTGGCTACCGAGGTAGTGTCCATGATTTTGTTGCCAAGCGAGTCCACTTTTGAGCTATCAATGGTGATGGTGGTCGAAGTAGTGGACTCACCAGACTCCAACTTCTTGAGCTTGTCATTAGCTGCTGCAAAAGCAGAGCCGAGCGCACCATCCGTGATACGATAAACATTCCAAAACTCCAGTTTGGCAGCGCTTTGCAAGAAGTTGCGGGCACGTTGCGGGTTCTCGATGCCCGGCAATTCCACGAGGATGATGTCACGGCCCTTGTCGAGCGACACGGTTGGACCAACAACGCCCAATTTGTCAATACGCTTTTTGAGCATCTCGTAGGTGCGGCTAACGGTCAAGTCGGCCTCCCGGCGGAGCAGTGCCACCACTTGCGCATCTGAGCTATTGCTGTTGATTTCGCCCTTTACAGAATCATTCTTTTTGAAAAGACTGTTGAGGGGAACTCCGTTGGATGTTTCCTTCCAAGCTTGCGCAAACAGGGTGATATAATCGGTCTGTGCATTTTTTTGTAGCGCATTCGCCTTCACAAGGGCATCTTCCAGCACTTTGTCGGTGCCTCCTCCAGCCAATGCACGGATGAAGTCACGAAGGTCAACCTGTAGCAATACGCTCATGCCGCCCTTAAGATCAAGGCCAAAGCCAAGCTGCGAGCCTTTCAGCTCTTGGTAGGTATAGGACTTGAGCAGGGGAATCCTGAAAATGGTCTCACTTGAAATAGAGTCCAAATAAGTTGCCCTTTGTTGCCTGTAGCAGGCTGTTTTTTGGCCGTCGGGGCATTTCGATGCGGCAAAACTGTCGGCTTTGCGCTCCACGTTCCACGTTGGGAACATGAATGACAACTGGATGACCGAGACCACGGCAAAAGCCACGAGAAAGAACTTGATAAAACCTTTTCCTTGCATGACAAGCAAATTTTTAAGCTGTGAAAATTGGGGAACAGTCGTTCAGCAGTTCAGAAACGGCAAACAATCGCAATTTCCGAAGCAAAACTGGCCTGTCGCTTTGGCCCAATTCCACATTTTTCGAGTGGTAAAACGCTCTGAGAAATGTTGGTGTATGATTGTTAAAGGATTATAAATCAATAATTTAAGTAAACAAATTAAGATTTTTTAAACCCCTTCCGAAAAAACTGCGCAAATATACGCCTTTTACTCAATTCCCCTTGTTTTGTTTCAGCCTATTCATCGAAGTAAGGCGAGGTTTTATACCTCAAGAGAG
>JANPLH010000068.1:0-7604 GCA_031426435.1 Saprospiraceae bacterium
CCGGGGATTGCACTTGGGTCTGGTAATCCTCAATGTCGGTGTTGTAAATGACGAGGTTCAGCGTGGAAGTCCTTGTCGGCGTTGATTTGATGCCAAACTCTGCGTGCCGTACCGACTCCGGTTTTATCACCGCCAATTCGATTTGGGGCAGGCCATTTTGGGCGGGCAAGCCACCAAGGTTGAGGCCCACTGGCTTGAATCCCGTTGAAAAAGTGGCGAAACTGTTCAGCTTGATGGTGGCTTTGTAGGCAAGCGTCAACTGGCCGGAGAGGTTGGTGTCGTCTATTTGTGCCTTGAACGATTGGTTGGAATACACCGAACTTTTCAGGGCCAGCAGGTCGGGGTCGGTGGTATCGAGGCCACCGTAGGTTTCCCGACGGAAGTCCACTTCCTTGTCGTCATAGTTGAAACGGATGCCCGGCAACAGGCTGATTTTCTTGGTGATTGACCAATCGATTTGACCAAAAACTGCGCCGCTGAAGGTGTTCAGTTTGGGATACGATTTGATGCCAAAGCCATCGAGCAGTCCTGGGGTTTTCCATAGTTCGCTGGTAGTGCTTTGTGAAAAACGCCATTGCGCAGCACCAGACTCCTCGGTGTGCGCCTCGTCGGGTCGAAGCTTTTGGCCGAAGGCAAACAGGCCAAAGACGCCGCTCAGTTTTGATGAAAAAGTCCCTGCCCAGCGCAGCTCTTGCGACCATTGCTCGTGCCTCGACGGGGCTTGCGACAGTGCTAATGCTTGCAGCCCCGTGAAGTCCCGATCGTTGGAAGGCCCCCAGTTCCAGTAGCGCCAAGCCGTGGTAGAGGTCAAGGTGCCAGCGCCAAGTTCGATGTCCGCATTGAGCGAAGCGCCACCAAAGTCCTGGTTGGATCGCCAAGGCGTATCGTGATCAATCTTGCGGTCAAAGGGATTTCGGCTGGGCAGCGTGTAGTTCAGGTCGGTGATGATTTGCTCAAACTGGCGATAATCAGGCCGCAAGGTCGGTGCCACGCCTACAAATACCTGCGCATAGCCATCAGGCCGCTGACGGGTGGCATCGGCAGCGATCAAGAGGTTCACTTTTTTGGTCGGCGTGAATAGCAATTGCCCCCGCACGCCTTGGTTGTTCAGGTCATTGACGTGTTTTTGCTTAGCAACATTGTACAAAAGCCCGTCCCGCTGCGTACCGACGAAAGAAAGCCGGGCGGCCAGTTTTTTGCCAAGCGGCCCAGTGACGGTACTTTTTGCTTGGAGGTAGCCGAGGTTGCCGTAGCTGAGTTCAAAATTGGCGCTCGGCGTGAAGCTAGGTTTGCGGGTGGTCACGTTGAAAGTGCCTGCCGTTGTGTTCTTGCCGAACAGCGTTCCCTGCGGGCCTCGCAGCACCTCAATCCTTTCCACATCAATAAAATCAATGGTGGTGGCGGCAGTCCGGGCGTAGTAAACGCCGTCCACGTAAAAGCCGACGCCGGGGTCAATGCCATCGTTCGTGAGGCCGAAGGTGGTACCCAAGCCCCTGATACTCAGGCCTGTATTACGGGGATTGGAGGAGTAGAGCTGCACGGAAGGCACGGCTTCCTTGAGGCGGTTCACGTTGAAAGCCCCCGCATCCTCCGCAGCCGCCCCGCTGATGACGGCGATGGGGATGGGAATGTCCTGTGCCGATTCTTGGCGGCGGCGAGCGGTGACCAGCACCTCGGAAAGCACAGCATTGGCCTTCAAGGAAATATTTAGCGGTGCAGTTGGCAGGTTTGTGATTTGAAGCTCCTTGGTTTCATAACCGACGCTGCTGACGGAGAGTGTAGCGGGAAGTTTCAACCCAGTTCCCAGCTCAAATTGGCCATTCTCATCAGTGACTGTGCCTGTGGATGTGCCGAGAATGAGGATGGAGGCACTGGGAATCGGTTCGTTGCGCTCGTCCAAAACCACGCCTTTTATACCTTGGGCATTGGCTTCGGATTGCAAAGAAATTAGGGAAATCAAGCCTAAAAAAAGATGGACAACAGTAGCTTGTATCGTTTTTTTCATTTTGAAATTGAGTTTAAAATAGCCCAATAAACAACCAATGCAGCCGAGTGCGACACCCAATACTGCTTGTTTGCCAAAGGCCAAAGCGGATTAATTTATGTGGGAAAAACTGGGTTGCCTGTTACAGGCAACAGTGAGGCATCATGCGTTGACATCGCATGGAACATTTGGTAAGGTGCATGGAAATGCGTTGCTGTTCAACTGCTTGTTGTTTCGGGAATCGGATTGCGTTCATTGTTCAACGATTTGAGTGAAACAGGTGAAGATTCAGGCTTCGGTAGTGGACGTATCCGCTCCACTGACCTTGGCTTCGCAAAGTTAGACGGATATTCTTTAAATCCTACCAATTTAATAGAATTTATTTTTACTAAACTATTTTAACTGTTTCATGACTTCGGCAACACTATCAGAACCATTCGAACGAGCCTCGTCACAGACTGGCTGGGCCATGTCAGTGCTGATTGGCGGACGGTAGCTACAGCGTGGGGCGTTTGTGCAAGGATGGAATCTTAGTACGGTTTTTGCAGCACCCAACACCTCATGGGCGTTGCCCAATCAAAAATATCCTCGCTATAAACGGTATGCACTATAAGGGCTTTCATTATCCTATCCAAAACAGGGCGGCTGTGCTTGTTTTAGCAATGGTACTAGCCCTTGGTGCTCAAGCCCAAATAGCTGCTCCTGCCGCTTCGCAATTCAGTGAAAATTCCATTGAAATCATCGGAACCATCCTTGACCGAGACACCAAGCAGCCTTTGGCGTTCGGCACGGTTTCCATGTTTTTAAAAAAGGACAGCTCCCTGCTAACTGGGACGACCTCCATAAATGATGGCAGTTTTCTGCTGAATACCCGTCACCACGATTTTTTTATCAAAATAGAATACCTAGCCTACTTGCCTGCTTATTTCGGCGAAGCCGAAACAACTGCCCGGCTGGATTTGGGCATGGTCGAACTAGTGCCAGATGTGTCGAGGATGGCAACGGTGGAGGTGCGGGCAACGAAAAGCTCGGTGACGATGGCGCTGGACAAACGGGTGTTCAACGTGGGGCAAGACCTGACCAGTGCCGGCGGCACGGCAGAGGATGTGCTGCGCAACGTACCCGGCATCTCGGTGGACAACGACGGTAGGTTCAGCCTTAGGGGGAGCGGCACTATCCGTATCCTTTTGAACGGCAGGGTTTCGTCCTTGGTGAGCGACGACAACCTGTCAGGGCTGCGGCAAATCAGGGCGAGCCAAATCGAGCGCATCGAAATCATTACCAACCCATCGGCCCGGTACGAGGCAGAGGGAATGGCGGGCATCGTGAACATCGTGCTGAAAACCAGTCAGAAAAATGGGCTGAACAGCGCTGTGGATGCACATTTTGGCAACAATGATAACATGGGCTTGGGGGCCACCCTCAATTACAGCAAGGGCAGGTTCAACGGCTTTTTTGGCGCTGGCATTTGGTATGCCAACAGGCCCGGCGAGGGCAGCTTCCGCAATAAGTTTTACGACCTTGGCCACCCGGACAGCACCGTTTTTTCGAGCATGGACCGGACACATGAGCGGGCTTCGCTGCCGGGCTTCGTCAAGTTCGGTGCCGACTACCACCTGAACCTGCAAAACATCATCACCACATCCTTCGCCTATCGCCGGAGCAGTGGGAAGAACGCTTCCGATTTGACCTACGAAGACGCCATTGGCCACCCCGGCAATGTTTACCAAATCACGAAACGCACGGAGGAGGAAGAGGAACAGGAATCGGATTTGCTGTACTCGCTGATTTACAAAAGGCAGTTTTCGAGGGAGGGCCACCAGCTGATTGCTGATTTTCAGTTTGAGGAGAAATCAGCGAAGAAGACCTCCGTGTTCGTTGAGCAATATTTCGATGGGGCAAACAAACCGTTGAGCGGCGTGGATTACTTGCAGTTGTCGGGGAACGAGGAAGGGAACCGCAGGATCGGCGGCAACCTAGACTATATCTTGCCCTTTGGGAAAGACGGCAAGTTTGAGGCGGGCTGGCAAAGCTCTTTCCGGCGAATTTCCAATAATTACGAAGTACGGGAAATCGTGAATAACTTCGAGAACCCAGATGCGGATTTCACCAACGATTTTTTATACCGAGAGGCGATTCACGGGGCCTACGTCAATTTTGGCAACAGCCTCAAAAAACTTTCCTACCAGACTGGCTTGCGGGTCGAGCGCTCGGAGGTAACAACTGAGCTGCTGGCCACCAACCATACCAATCCAAGGAGGTACGCCGACCTTTTTCCCAGTGCGTTTTTGGCGTATAAGCTGTCGGAAACGGATGCGCTACAATTGAGCTACAGTCGCCGCATCCAGCGCCCAGTTTACTCAGACTTGAACCCATTTTTCACCATCCGTGACCGAAGGAACATTTTTCGGGGCAACCCCAATATCGAGCCGGAGTACACGAATGCCTACGAATTGGGCTATATCCGCTACTGGGATAAGGCGTCGTTGAGTTCGGTCGCCTATTACCGTTGGACGCAAAACGTCATCAAACGGCTGCAACGAATTGACGCAGATTTTCCGGGCGTGACCATCACACAGGCCGAAAACCTCGACTTCAAGCGGAACTACGGCGTGGAGTTCACCTATGCTTATTTCCCCAACCAAAAATGGCGGCTTAACAGCGATTTGAATCTTTATCATTCGCTTTCCGAGGGCAGCTTCATGAACGAAGAGAAGGAGGTTTTTGTCGGTGGCGGGTCATTCACAATGGAGTCCAAGGCAAGTTCGAGGTACAGCTTCCATGAAAAACTGCATGGCCAAATCACCCTCAGCTACGCTGCTCCCCGCACCACCACGCAGGGTATCAACCGGGCCACCACAGCGCTCGACCTTGCCGTGGGCGTTGATTTTTTGAAGAAAAACGGAACGTTGACCCTCAGCGTCAACGACCTGTTCAACAGCCGCCGACGCCGTTCTTTTTCGGAGGATGAGACTTTCTTTTCCGAGGACAATTTTTTGTGGCAATCCCGCACCGTGCTGCTCTCCTTCCACTACCGCATCAACCAGCAAAAAGAGCTGAACAGGGTTTACATAAATCCATTTGTGGAGGAGAATATTGAGGAGTATTGAAACACAGGGAGCTCCATCACATCCATTGCAAGTTTCCAAATGATTAGGCAGGCAGGTCGCTCCCATCCACCATCCGCTGCACGGTGATGTCTTGGAGTGCCTGCAGGGTCTGGATGCGCACGTATGTCATGGCACGGCGCACTTCGCAGGTACCGAGGTCGTCGCAGTCCGAGCAGACTTTGTAGAAATTGAGGGAGGCGCAGTAGGTGAGCGCTATCGGTCCTTCGAACATGCGGTGGATATCGGCGAGGCTAATGTTCTCCGGTTTTTTTAGGAGGCGGTAACCACCGTGGGCACCCTGCACGCTCTCGACGAGGTGGTGGTTCTTTAGTTCAATCAAGATGGATTCCAAAAATTTCTTGGGAATATGGCATTGCTCCGCAATGTCCTTGGTCTTGGCCAAGCCCTCGTTTTTGGTTAAAAAAACCAGCGACTTGATGGCGTACTTTGCTTTTTGAGTCAACATTTCACCTGTTTTGCGCAGCAAAGAAAGCAAGAAACAGCAGAAATGGAAAGAAAAGGTTATCGAATAGGCATGAACAAGAGTATCAGTCTGTGTTATGCAACCACCATCGACAATACCGACATGATTCGTTCATACAGGTCTTGTGGCTTGAACGGCTTAGAGAGGTAGTCGTTCATGCCGATTTCAAGGCATTTTTCCTGCTCCTGCTTGGTAGAGTTGGCGGTGAGTGCGATAATGGGCACTTGGCTGCTCTCCCTGATTTTCTTGGCGGCGTCAATGCCATTCATAACAGGCATTTGAATGTCCATCAGCACGATGTCAAAGGTCTTTGACATGACCGCTTCGTATCCGATTTGGCCGTTCTCGGCGATGTCAACAGTGACAAAATCCGACCAAGTCGTAAGCACCTTTTTCGTCGCCAACTGGTTGAGGAAGTGGTCTTCGACCAAGAGTATCTTCATGGGCGATGACGGTGCTTCGCCAACCGTATATCGAACTTGCGTGGTCAGCTTCACGGGCAGTTTGACCAGAATCTCTGAGCCGTGAGACCCCATGTTGCGGAAGCTCAAACTTCCGTCCAACGACTTGATGAGCTTAGTGGAAATAGCCAATCCCATCAATTTTTTCTTAGGCACCATTTCCTTGCTGTTACTTCCCAATGCTTCCTTGATGATAGACTCTGCATTGTTCACTTCCTGTAACTCATTGGCATTCAAACGCTTATGGCTGTTGACGATATGTAGTTCAAGTTGCAAATGGTCTGCAACGGGATAACAAGAAGCCCTCACTGTGACGGCCTCGCCTTCCTCGCTTTGTCGCAGTGCATGTTCTACAAGGTTGTAAATGATTTGAGTAATCTTTCGAGGGTCGGCGGTTATTTTATCGGGCAGTTGGTCATCTGGAATAAAACGCAGTACCAATTTTGCTGTGTCTGCTTTGATTTTTACCACATTGACCGCTCCGTTCAAGAATTCCAAAAGCGAGATGTCCTCTTCTTCGACTTTGACCGAATCGGTCACCATCAATGAGAAGTTTAGGAGGTTGTTAACGGAAATGGACAGGTCGCTGACAGAAGTCTTTAAGTTGTTGACCAGCATCTCCTGCTGGGTGGAGGTCTTTGAGTTTCCCAACAAAAACAAAAGGTTCACGATGGAGGAAAGCGGAGTTCGGATTTGAAAGCCAAGGTCTGCAAGCACCTCCTCCTGTATGCTGGCCGTTTGGTTGGTAATGGCTTTTTCGAGCAACAGTCGCTCGGAAGTCTTTCGCTCGGTGACGTCCCAAATACTGCCCACAAGCATCACCCGTTGCCCTGCCTCTTCGATTTTCACCATTGCTTGTACCTGCACATAGCGGATGTTGAGGCTGTCCAATGCTAAGCGATGTTCGGTATTGTGGAGGTTACCGTCCCGACCAGCGTCTTCAAAAAAGGACTCAACGACACCTCGGTCGTCCAGCGGCACGAATTTCAAGTACTCGGATAAAGTGGGAACTAGCGTGCCTTGTTTAATATTGAAAATGCGATAAACCTCTTCTGTCCAGACCATTTCATTGGTTACGACATCCATTTCCCAAGTACCGAACCGTGCCATTTTTTGCGCTTCCAAAAAGCGTTTCTTGAATCCCTCCAGTTCCCTTGCAGTCTCCTCCAATTTGTATTGGACTTTGAAACGCTGTAGGGAAAACCAAGCAACCCTGCACAAAATTTTAGCATCAAACTGCCCTTTCAATAGGTAATCTTGAACGCCAGCCTTTACGCTTTGGTTGATGATGATTTCGTTGTTAGTGGAAGAGACGTTGGATCAATCTTGATCAGCAAGGTTTCGCTCATCGCTACGCGTGCGGGGCGACGATTGTCCGCAGCGGCAGGCGTGGTGTTAGCAAAGGCCTGGCGCGCACAAGAACGCCGGGTGACCGAAAATGGCATGTCGGAAGAACCCGTGCCGCTGACGTGGCAGATATTAGCTCACCGAAACATCCCGCACACGATAAAAACGCGGGGGCAAGGTGCAGCGCGGCACGATATGGGCGGCGAACCGAATTTACG
>JANPLH010000069.1:0-1586 GCA_031426435.1 Saprospiraceae bacterium
GTGGGGTTTGATAACCACGCCTCTCAAAAATGGCTGGAAATTGGCGCAACCCAGCCATTAATTTTCAATGCTATTATCTATATTAAAAGTTGCCATTGTATATCATATTGTTAAATGTTCAGGTTTAGAAGTGTTAATGAAGTTTAGAGGGTTTAGAACTGAATTTGCAAGGCCTTTAAGTTGCTTTTCATGATGAATAGGTATTTTCTAAACCCGCTAAACCTCCTAAAACCTGAACAGTTACTTATATTGTTATTGCATTCGAGTGCATTACATGGAAATTAAATGTACGACTGCTTGTTGCAAGCGATTCGTATTTTATAAGTAAAGACCATGATTGAAGGGGTACAAAAGCTGTCCATCAATCCTTAATTTTCATCTTTCTAAAACCTCGGCGAAACAAGAAATTATGCCGAAGGGCCTCCATGTTTTCATCCAGCCTTTTGCTGCTGGTTTCGAGGTTTATCATGGTCTCCTTGATGGTGGCGGCAGTGGACGCATCGTTTAACAGCAAGCCCAAGGGGCTATTTTCTTGGTTAAGCTTGCTGCTGACTTGCTTCAAGTTAACGGTAAAATCGTGCAGGGTATTGGTGGCTTTTTGCACTTCGGCCAAGGAACTGGTGACGCTGCGGTACATGACGGTATCGTTCACGAAATCGTGGATGGAATTCCCAGATTGGTTCATTTCACGGGAAAATTGCTGAAAATTGGCCATCACTAGCTTGCTGTTTTCCGAAACCAGCTTTAGGTTGGCCAATGTAACCTGCAAATCCGAGGCAGTGGCGTCCAACTTACGGGCAATACTGGGGTCGTTGATCAGGGCCCCCATAGTGCCTTCGCCTTTGTCTAATTTCTGACTGATGCTTTTGAAATCAGTGGTAATGGCCAGTATATTCTTGTTGTTCTCCTGCAAGGTAGCCATCATATCGTCGGTGCTTGCTGCGCCCTCGGAGGTGAGCATATCGTTTTCTTTGATGGTCGGAGCGGTGGGCGTGCCCCCATAGATGACGATGATCTTGTTGCCGATCAGGCCGTCGGAACTGATTTTCGCCTTGGCGTCCGAATGGATGTGTGGGACAGCAGATAATTCGATGCTCATCTGAACGTCCACTTGCGAATCACCGTGAAAACCAATGTTTTTCACAGTACCCACTTTTAGGCCCGAGAACCAGATGTTGCCGCCTTTTTGAAGACCACCCACATCATCGAAAATGACATTGATGCAAACTGATTTTGCAAACGTCTTTTTCTGGCTACCCAATGTAAAAATCGTAGCAGCGAGTATTAGCAATCCAATAAAAATGAATATGCCGACAATAACGGGCCGATTGTTTTTAGTTTCGCTCATTAGTTGTTAATAAAATTATAGTCGTAGAAAGTTTTTATATTCGGATCTGTAGAACTAAAAACTTCATCGAAATTGCCAGTGATGAAAAAATTCCCGTTCAAAAGGACGGCAACATGGTCAGCGGTAGCTTTCGCACAAGTAAGGTCATGGGTGATGATGATGGAACTTGTGTGGTATTTTTGCTGAACCTCTTTTATAAGGTTGTTTATTTCGATGCTCGTGGCAGGGTCAAGGCCAG
>JANPLH010000070.1:0-2210 GCA_031426435.1 Saprospiraceae bacterium
CAACCAGTATTTGCAAGCAGGCAATTTTGTGGAAACAGCTACTTACCAGAACATAGATGGCTGTGACAGTGCCATCATCAACCATATCCAAGTTGAAACAAGCAGGTTCATCGAAGGCTGGGCATGGGTGCCTTATGGCGAGGTTTTTTTGGGCCAAGTCATCACTCAATCGGGCCTCTATGGGTCTGCTGACACCTCTGAGTTTGGCTGCATCACCTATGCTTCCTTCGAGGTTTACTGCATTTATGGTGCCTCTTCGAATAAATTATCGGTGCAAATCAGCTTGAAATCATCGCCAAATCCCTTTTGCGACGAGGCCATTATCAGCTTCAAACTGCCTGCCAGTGCCACTGTTTCCGCCACCATCTTCGATGCACAGGGCAGACGGGCCACTACCCTTCTGGAGGATGAAAAACTGCCATCTGGAGAGCACCAGCTTTCCTTCCGCACGGACGATTGGCCGTCGGGTGTGTATTTCCTCCAAGTCATGGTGGATGGGCAAATGGGGTCAAAGCGTATGGTGAAGGGGTGTGGGTGAGGAGTTGCTTTGACCTTTCCTGAAATAGAATTTCACATTAAAATAAAGGGACTTCACGGTCGCATAGGCATACTTCACAGTCCCTTAGACATCCTTCACGGTCGCATAGGCGTACTTCATCGGCCCTCCTGTCATGTTCACGAGCCCAACGCCGTACTTCACCTGCCCTTTTGTCAGGTGCGACGACCCATAGCCTTGTTCATTGCTTTCTGCGGCGTATTTCATTCCGTCATTATTCCCTTTCTTTGCCCTCCTTATGCAAGACCCGTTAGCCGAACTCCATTCCGTGCTTGACCTCCTGCGCCTCGAAAAGCAGAAGGACTTCGAGCAGTTCCAAGCCTACGTGCAGCGGCTGCCGCTGCCGGAGCGGGTGGCGGAAGGCTATGCCTGGCACCCGGTGGAGGTGGAGAAATCGGGGTATACCTACGGCGAGCGGGCCTTCGTGACCGTGCAGCGCACCAAGGCGATGCTCGTGCCGCACCAGTTCAGGGCGGGGCAGCCCGTGCGGTTCTTCACCGCTGCCGCCGTTGATGACAAACGGCCAGAACAGACGGGCATCATCCACTCCATTGCCAAGGGCAAAATGAAAATCGTGCTGAACACCAAGGACCTGCCCGACTGGCTGAACGCTGGCTCGCTCGGCGTGGACCTGGAGTTCGACGAGCGCAGCTATGTGGAGATGGAGAAGGCGATGAAACGGGTGATGGAGGCCAAGCCCAACAGCCGCTTGGCGGAGCTGCGGGCCGTTTTGTTGGGGCAAAAACCCGCCCATTTCCAGGAATTGCCCTATGTCGAAATCCCGAAGCTGAACGATGCCCAAAACCGGGCCGTGAACGAAATTCTCGCCGCCTCGGATGTGGCGGTGGTGCATGGCCCGCCCGGCACTGGCAAGACGACGACGCTGGTGCAGGCCATCCGGCAGCTTTGCAAAACGGAGAGCACGGTGCTGGTCTGCGCCCCCAGCAACTCCGCCGCCGACCTGCTCACCGAGCGCCTCAGCGACGAGGGCTTGCAGGTGCTGCGCCTCGGCAACCTCTCCCGGGTGGAGGACAGCATCGTGCGGCATACGTTGGAGGCCCAAATTGCGGCGCACCCCGAAAGCAAGAACATCAAAAAAGTGCGGATAGAAGCGGCGGAGACAAGGCGGCAGGCACAGCGGTTCAAGCGGCGCTTCGGGCAGGCCGACCGGGACGAGCGCAACCACCTCTTCCGGCAGGCGGGTGAACTCAGCGGCTGGGCCAACCGGCTGGAAGACCTGCTGACGGAGCAGATTCTGGATTCGGCGCAGGTCATCACCTGCACCCTCGTAGGCAGCACGCACAAGGCGCTGGGCACACGCCATTTCCGCACGGTGGTGATTGACGAGGCGGCGCAGGCACTGGAACCCGGCACCTGGATTCCCATCACCCGTGCGAGCAAGGTGGTGTTGGCGGGCGACCCATTCCAGTTGCCACCTACGGTGAAATCGGAGCAGGCCCGGCGGGGCGGCCTCTCGGTCACGATGATTGAAAAATGCCTCCAGCGCATCCCCCGCACCAGCCTCCTCACGGTGCAGTACCGCATGAACCACCGCATCATGGAGTTCTCGAACCAGTGGTTTTACGAAGGAAAACTGACCGCCGCCGAGTCGGTTGCGGAGCACTCCCTCGACATCGAAGCTCATGCCCCCGTG
>JANPLH010000071.1:0-6664 GCA_031426435.1 Saprospiraceae bacterium
CTGGCGCTGGCCGTGGCACTGCCGCCAGCCAAGCAAGTGGCATGCTGCCTATGAGATTTCCATTGTTGTCGCTCTTGTCCACCATTGGAGCAATGGCCAGCAGTCGGGTCTGGAAACTCCCCGATTTTTTATCGTAATAAATGGCTTGGCTCGTCTTGAAAGACTTGATGTCATTGGGAGACATATCGTTTCGGATGACCTGCAAAGTCTCTTTGTACGTGGCCGGGTCGAAGGTGATGACGGTGTCAATGGAGGTAATGCGGCCCAATAGAACTTTGGGGTCATATTTTTCCAAAAGCTCAACGTCCTTGTAAGCCAAAAACCTTCCCTGGGAAATGCCATCAATCAGCCAATGTGCCAGCCAGTTATCGGAAATAAAGTCCATGCAGCCATTTGTGGGCAGTGGAGCTTTGAGCATCTGCAAATCAGATTTGAACTTGCGGTTGCCGAGCCTGAAATCATGTTCCGTCTCAAAAGTGGCCACGTAGCTGATGTTCTTGTCTTTCAGCAGGTCGTCAATTTGGGCATTCGATGCAATGGGGAGATAGGCCAATAGGATTGCGAAAAGTAAAGTGCGCATGGTTCTGATGAATTTTGCGTGATGAAAAATGGAGGACAGTGCAATAATGCAGCCCTTGGTAAAAGCAACATTTTTACATAGATGCAAGAGGAAGCTGCATTGGTGTTTTATTGAAAAAATCAATACTTTTGTTCAAAATTCAAGGATATGTTTGAAGATACCTACGGCAAATTGGCGCAGCCGCCACTTCAATTAACGAAAAAGGAAAAGTTCGTTACGCTCAAGGATTATGTGCTTTGGGAAGCCAAGAAGGCGGATAAATATGAGTATCATAATGGAAAAATAGTAAAAATGCCATACGCAAGATTCCCGCACAATGAGATTTCCACCAATATCATTGGTGCATTCAAGATTGCATTCAAATCGTTGAGCAAGAAATACCGCATTGCAAGCAGTGACCAAAAAATCTATATCCCCACAGTAAATCATGGCGTTTATGCTGACGCTTTGGTTGTTTCAGAAGAACCAAAATTCTGGGATGACGACAACTTGCTACTGATAAATCCTTTGTTGATAGTAGAGGTATTATCACCGAGCACCCAAGCCTTTGATAGAAATGGCAAGTTTGACCTCTACAAAAACCTGCCCTCGTTTACAGAGTATTTGTTGGTTCGACAAGATACTTGTGAAATAGAAACCCGCTTTCGGGAAGAACCTAACCTCTGGCGGGAAACAGTTCAAAAAGACCTGAATGGAATGGTTCACCTTCGCTCTATCGGATGTGATATTCTATTGGCCGACATTTACGAAAACATCGAATTTCCAACACCAAAAAGTAACAAATAGTCAGTATTCAACCTCAATACTCAAACCGCCCGTGCACACCATCCACCACCACCTGCTCGCCTTGCATATCTTCCACATAACCAACCACTTGTGCCTCAATCTTGAACGAGCGGGCAATGTCAATCAGCGTCTGGGCATCCTTTGGTGAAACATAGAACTCCAGCCGCTGCCCCATGTTGAACACTTGGTACATCTCCCGCCAGCCCGTGCCGGATTCTTTTTGGATAAGGTCAAAAAGCGGTGGAACAGCCATCAGCTTGTCCTTCACCACCCGCTTGTTTTTGAGGAAATGCTTCACCTTCGTTTGGCCGCCGCCGGAGCAGTGGATGAGGCCGTGGATGCGCTTACGGCCCGCCCCTTTGAACTCCTCCAATGCCTGCTGAATGACGGGCATATAGGTGCGGGTAGGGGAGAGCACCAGCTTCCCGACCGGGATACTTTGCCCATTGATTTCCACCATGTCCGTCAGGCGCTTTGAACCTGTGTAAATCACTTCGTTGGGCGTGTTCGGGTCGTAGCTGTCGGGGTATTTTTCCGAATAAATATGGCTGAAAACATCGTGTCGGGCGCTGGTGAGGCCATTGCTGCCTATGCCGCCATTGTATTCGCTTTCATAGCTGGCCTGGCCGTGGCTTGCCAGCCCGACGATGACATCACCCGCTTTTATGTCATTGACAATCAATTCGTTGCGCTTCATACGGGCAAAGGTCGTATAGCCCACGTCAAGGGTGCGCACGATGTCGCCGACGTCCGCCGTCTCGCCGCCAGCGAGGTGCAGGCCGATGCCATGGTCAGCCATTTGCGCAGCAAAATCAACTGCTGCCTGAATGATGGCACCAATGACCACGCCCGTTATGAGGTTCTTGTTCCGCCCGATGGTGGAACTGACGAGGATGCGGTCGGTACAGCCTACGCAGGCCATGTCGTCGAGGTTCATCACGAGCGCGTCTTGGGCGATGCCTCGCCATACGCTAAGGTCGCCCGTTTCCTTCCAGTAAAGGTAAGCGAGGCTGGTCTTGGTGCCAGCCGTATCGGCGTGCATGATATTGCAGTGGCGCTCGCTGCCGCCCACAACGTCGGGCAGCACTTTGCAAAAGGCCATTGGGTACAGTCCCTTGTCCATGTTCTTGATGGCGGCGTGAACTTCGTCTTTGGTGGCGCTGACGCCTCGCAGGTCGTATTTGTATTGCATTTTTTCGAGGAGGTTTAGGAGGTTTAGAAGGTTTAGCGGGTTTAGAAGGTTTAGGATAGCAGCCCACTAAACCTTCTAAACCTCCTCATATTTCCGCCGCAAATCTCGCAGCTTTCTATTGCCCGGCAAACAACGGGTTTTTGAAATATCTTTTGGGGAATTGGTTTTGATTATTTTTGCGGTGCAAAACAGCAAATGCAGATTTTTGCTGTCTTTTTAGGACCAATGAATAAGGGTTTATTGACTTTACGAGCATTATAGAGCTTAAAGACTCACTTAAAAAAATGAGAGAAGCGACATTGGAAATGAGCGATAGGAGGGGCATCTCCGCCATCCTACCCAAGCATTTGGTCTATTTGCTGCGGATATACCTCTTGGGCTTGCTCTGCTTTACCTTTTTTCGGCTCATACTGCTGGTGCAGGAGTTCCATCAGATGCACTTCATCCCCACCGAAAACGGGATTGTGTTGGGCCTGAAAGCCTTTCTCATGGGCCTCCGCTTCGATACCGTGGTGATGGGCTATATCCTCACCTTGCCATTCCTGCTCCTGGCCATTGATGCTTTTGCGGGTTGGAACAGCAAGCTGCTGTACCGAATCGTGTTTGGATTGGTGACGCTTGGCGTCGTGTCGGCACTCTTTATTTGCGCAGCAGACCTGCCGTTTTTCCACCATTTTTATACGAGGGTCAGCACCTCCATCATGATTTCGACGGACAAGGGCGGCAACAACGACATGCTCAGTAAGATGATTTTGGAGGAATGGCGGTATATGTGGCCGTTCATCCCGTTCCTGCTGACTTCCTGGCTCATCGTCAACCGCAATAGGTGGTTGCTCCGCAATATCCTATACCGTTTTGAGGAAAGCCAAACACTGGCCGTTTTCAAGTGGTTTGCTGTGTTTGCGGCGCTGATATGTTTCGGCATCTGGGGCAGGTTTTCGTTTCAGTCGCACCTGGTGGCCAGCACCGCCTATTCTTCCGAATACGGCTTCATCAACATGCTCGGCCTGAACCCTGCCTTCACATTTACCCAAAGTTTTGTCAACTCAAAGACCGACGCCAAAAACGTTCGCCTCATGGGCGACGGCGAGGCCGTGCGCAACATGCAGCAGTACCTGAACATTCCTGCTGCGCAAGAATTTGACTCGCCCATTGCCCGGCAAGTGACCTTCCCCGACACATTGGCCACCAAGCCCAATGTCGTGCTGGTTATCATGGAAAGCATGAGCGCTAGCAAGATGGGCCGTTATGGGAACCCCAACCACCTGACCCCGTTCATGGACAGCCTCGCCACGGTCAGCCATGCTTTTGACAGCATTTACACTTCCGGCATCCATACGTTTGCTGGCGTGTATTCTACGCTTTTTTCGCATCCCGTCGTCAAGCGAAAGCACCCGTTGAACAAGGTGGTGAAGATGTCCGGTATTGCCACCAACCTCAAGCAGCACGGCTATTCCACCATCTATTTCACTACCCACGACAAGGGCTTCGACAATGTGGCGGAGTTCCTGCAAGCCAACGACTACGACCGCATCGTGAGCAAGGACGACTACCCGCCCGACCGCATCCTCAGCGCCCTCGGTGTCCCCGACGACTACCTCTACGAACATGCCCTCGGCGACCTCGACAAGCTGCACAAATCGGGCAAGCCGTTCTTCAGCGCCATCATGACCGGCAGCGACCACGGGCCGTTCGTTATCCCAAAATACTTCAAGCCCAAGCACGAAGAGGCCACCCTTGGCATTGTCGAGTACGTGGATTGGTCGGTGCGGAAGTTCCTGCGCATGGCCTCGCAAAAGCCTTGGTTCGACAACACGATTTTCGTCTTCGTGGCCGACCACGGCAGTTCCATGGACAAGCGCTATGACATGCCCCTCAGCTACTTGCACTCGCCGCTCATTTTCTATGCCCCCAAACTCCTGGGCGAACCTCGCAGCTACCCGCAGTTGGGCAGCCAGGTGGATATTTTCCCTACCATCATGGGCATATTGCACCAGCCCTACATCAACAACACCTTCGGTATTGACCTCTTTCGGGAGCAACGACCTTTTGCCTGCTCCTATGCCGACGACAAGCTTGCCGTGCTGAACACCGAGTACATGTATGTTGCACGGGACAATGGAGTTACCTCGCTTTACCGCTACCGCACGGGCGATTTGAAGGATTATTCGAAGGAAATGCCTGAGCTTCGGGATGCCATGAAAACGTATGGTGAGAGTGTTTTCCAGACGACGCAGTGGTTAAGGCATAATGGGAAGCAGGTGCCGCAATAGCACAATCCAAAATAAATTTAGGTCGAATTTTTTGGAATAAATTAGGTCGAATTTGAAATTAATACTGGAAGATTAACAGAAGCCGCAGCATCAAGTAGCCCAGTTGGAACGTGAAATTTACTTATCTTAAAATTGAGTTCCATCCTTATTTAACCCTTTTAATTGCTCAACATCATTCAAATCTTTCGGCCTTGAAGTAGCCTCTTTATCTTTCAACAAATCTTCCAAATTTATGAACGATATGTCAATGCCCTTAATGTTAACCACCTCTCTGTTTTTATAGGAATCCCTGAATTTTATGGGAGCCTTGATTTGTGGCAATAGGTCTAGTGTGAAATCCTCAAACACGTATTTAAAAAAAGACTTCTTTGGATTTGGAGCCTGCTCCTCCCTGAATTTTTGAACATCTTGCCCTAAATCAGACAAAGCATTAAGCAAGTTGAAATAATTCTCATAGGTAGGGTTAAACCAAAAATCAATATCCGGTTTATCTGCTATTTCTCCTGAAATATTCATTGAGTGCCGAAAGTATCCATGCAATGCCACAGCAGTGCCTCCTACAATCATGCACTTCAAATCATGTTTATTGAACACTTCACAGATTTTGAGAAGGCAATTGGCTAAGTTGCTGTCCATTTTTGCTTTTGCTTTTAGTGTATTTGCTTTGAGCGCATGGCTTTTTAACCAAATGTCGCCTCAACAAAACCATAAAATCTTCCAAATCTTCCTGTCGCTGAATAGCGATTGTTGTATCAACAATACTGTTGTCATCATTAAGTTTCAAGGCTTGAAAGCTATCGTATTTCGTTAATTTCTCCATATTAAATGCACTGATTTAACAACCAAAATTTGTTTTAAACATTGGTTTTGACCAGCTTTAAGTTTCCTTACAAAGATGGTGCTTTTTTACAAAAAATCAAATTTCAGCCACACTCGATAGCAGTTTCAAGTTTACTCAAACCCCAATTTCACCAGCCCCTCCTGCACTTCTGGGCATGACATAAACAGCCCCCACAGCAAGCCCGTCCGCTGGTTTTCCATCATCACTACAATCGGCCCTTGGTCAATGGCCAAATAGCGGCGTGGGAAATAATCCACATGTTGGCTAAAGGCATCATAAAAGCCGTATTTGCCGAAAAGCGCCCCGCCCAAATCATCATGGAAATGCCGCATTGCAGCCATGCTCTGTTTGGGTGTATATGGGAACGAGGATAGCGCCGCCGTTGGCGAAATGACGCCGAGGTCTTCTTCAGGACAGTGGGCAGCATAGAAACCAGTGGAATAACTGGCCGTTAGTCCCCAGCAATTGGGGCCGTAGCCAGCGAAATGCCTTGGGTTTGCTACGCAATGGTCGTAATTGATGAGCGTGTGGTTGACGCATTCTGTCCAATAATCAGCGTAGCGGTCTTTCAGCTTGCGGGGGTCAAGGCCGAGGAACGAGTAGTGCGACCAGAAAAGTGGCCCGCCAGATACTGCTCGGCCTTGGTGGCGTAGCGCCAATTTGTGGCCGTAAGCCGTTGGTCCGCCCATGATTTTACCGCCCTCCGCCCAGCCATCGTGATAGACAGCGGCGGGTACGCCATGCGTGGGCGAGCAGCCCGCCAATATGTAGGTGATGAGGCACTCGTTCCAACCTCGGATACGGAAATTCATCTTCCAATCATGCTTCGGCGACCAATGCCAGAAGAGTACGTCTTCCTTTTTTGGGCCACGGTGCCAGTCCCATTCCACCTCCTTCCATAGTTTGTCAATCTTGGCGGCAAGGGCTTTTTCGGCGGCATTTCCACCCTTGAAATACTGCCGGACGCAGAGCAAGCCTTGCACCAGAAAGCT
>JANPLH010000072.1:0-2780 GCA_031426435.1 Saprospiraceae bacterium
GGTTCCGTACCCTACCCTATTTGTTCCAAAACTGGGGGCCATTCTTGGCTGCTGCTGCTGGTTTTATGTGGTTCATCTTGCTGTTCTTTGCTGGTATTACTTCCTCTTTGGCGATGGGCACGCCCGTGATGGGCTTCTTGCAAGATGAGTTCCATTGGAAACGGGAGAAGGCTGCTTGGACCTTTGGATTGATTGTATTTCTATTAGGCGCACCTTGTGTTTGGTACTTCAACGAAGGTGTTTTTGACGAATTCGACTACTGGGCGGGCACTGTTTCGCTGGTTGTGTTTGCTGTGGCAGAGATTATACTCTTTGCTTGGGTATTCGGCATGGACAAGGGCTGGAAGGAAATTACCACGGGTGCTGACATCAAGGTTCCAAATTTCTTCCGCTTTATTATCAAGTACGTCACACCTTTTTTCTTATTGGCCGTGTTAATTGGTTCACTGCCCGATATTTGGAAGAAAATCACTGACCCTGATACGAGCATTTATGTGAATGCAGCCAGAATTGGACTTTTGGCATTGTACGCAAGTATCTGTTTCGTGGTTTATCTTGCATATAAGAAACGGATACGAGAGGGCAGGTTTCATTGATTTTGAATATTGAAACTCGCCATTCTACAGGGTAATTTATTTTGAAAACAGCTGGTTGAAAAGCCTTGTAAAATCAAGGTTTTTCAGCCATTAAATATCCAGCTTATGAACGCTTCAGCTTTAGCGATGATGTTGATTTCCAATATCATCGTGACCGTTTTCACGGTCTATTTTTTCGCAAAAGTGCTGCACACACCAGGCGTCAAACATGAGGGCGATTTCATGCCTGGCCCTTGATGTTGCACATAGCGGTGACGCCTTTTTGAAAGGTGTCACCGCTTTCTTTTTCCTTCCTTTTTTACATTCCCTTGGTCTATCACTATTGGAGTAAAAGCCTCAATATCCACTTCGGATATTACCGCTGGGGCGACAACCCATTTCGGCTGGAAGCCATGCTCGCCCGCATGAACGGTTTCGTTGCTGCGCAATTGGGCTTACCCGCTTCGCAAACCACCCTCGTGCTGGACGTCGGCTGCGGCTATGGCGCTACCATTCGGCAGTTCTTATCTGAATACCCAAACGCTTCCTTTGCGGGCATCTCCAATAACCGGGGGCAAATTGACACTGCCAACGATTGGCTTTCCAAGCAAAACCTCACTGGCAGGGCGGCATTCCGAGTCGCTGATTTCGCTGCAACGCCCTTTTCCGATGCAAGTTTCGATGCAGCTTTCGCCCTTGAGAGCGCCTGTTTTGCCGATTCATCCCCACGGGAAGGCGATGCTAAACAAAAAATGTTGGCGGAAGTAGCCAGGGTTTTGCGCCCCGACGGCAGGTTCGTGGTAGTGGACGGGTTCCGGCGACAAAATGGGCCACTGCCCTACCCTATCGCCTATCTCTACCGAAAATGTACCCATGCATGGGGCATGGATGGGCTGCCCGAAATCGAATTTTTCACAAAAACACTTGTAAATCAAGGTTTTGAGGAGGTTAAAACGGTGGACATCAGTTGGAATTTAGCGCCGTCGTTGCTCCATATTCCTTGGTGCTGCTTGAAATTATTGGCGGCCTATTTCATCAAAAAAGAAATGGATGCCTTGCATTATGCCAAAGCCTTGCTGCTTACGTTGCTGCTCTCCCCATTCAAGCGGTACTTCGGTTACTATGCAGTGACCTGTCGAAAATCCTCCGTCAGATTGGGGAATTAATTCATCTTTGCTAAAGAAATGGTTTAGAAAGTTTAGGGAGTTTAGGAGGTTTAGATGCAGAACGAGTACCTCCCCAGCTAAACCTTCTAAACCACTTTAAACCTTCTAAACATCAAAAAAACGAATTATGGAATTCAAGAATCCTTTGGCTGGCATACGTTGGGGCCGCATCCTTATATGGACCATATTGGGTGCCGTTTTGGTTTTCGGTGGCTATATCTTCTACAACTATGGGGCAGTCTATAGCGACGGCTACAGGGATGGCACCCTCATCAAATTCTCTCGGAAAGGCTACGTCTTTAAAACCTACGAGGGCGAACTGAACCAAGGTGGCATCACGAACCCAGTGCCCGGCACAGCCATGACCAACCAAATCTGGCACTTCTCGGTGAAGGACAAAGCCGTTGCCGAAAAGCTCAACGAAATGGGCGGTCAGCAAGTTAAGTTGCATTACAAACAATACAACAAAAACTTCTTCTGGGAGGGTGAGACCAATTACCTCGTGGATGAGGTGGAAGCAGTGAAACGATAGATGTCTCGCTATTGGCTGTTGGCCATTGGCCGTTGGCCGTTGGCTATTTTTAAAAAACTACAAAATGAAAAACCTTCTTCCTTGCTCAGGCATCGTTCTGGTTGCTTACATGTTCACAGCCTGCCAACCCAAAAAAAGCGGCGAAAATTGGATCCAGCTTTTTAATGGCAAAGACCTCACGGGCTGGGACATAAAAATCACTGGCCACGACCTCAATGACAATTACCTGAACACTTTTCGGGTGGAAAACGGTGTACTGAAATGCGCTTATGACCGCTATAAAAACTTCGAAGACAAGTTTGGGCATATCTATTATAAAACGCCCTATTCGCACTATCGGCTGCGGGTCGAGTATCGCTTTACTGGCAATCAAACACCCGGTGGTGCGGAATGGAACGTGCGCAACAGCGGCGTGATGCTGCACTCGCAACCTGCCAACACCTTGTCTAAAAATCAAACCTTCCCAGTCTCTCTGGAAATGCAAATGCTCGGCGGCCTCAGCGATAC
>JANPLH010000073.1:0-14761 GCA_031426435.1 Saprospiraceae bacterium
ATCGTCGTTGATGAGTATTTGCTGCGCAATGAGTGAACTGTTGCCGCAGGCATCCTGCAAGCGATAGGTACGGGTGACGGTGCCAGCGCAACCGGGGTTCGGGCTGTCCGACAGCCACGAGACGGTCACGGGCCCAACGCAGTTGTCGGCCTCGCCCAGCACGTTGTTGATATTGGCGACGGGTATGTCGGCATAGCAGGCAAACGGCCCGATGGCAGGCAGTGGAAGCGCCGTAGGGGCCACGGTGTCATTAACAACAATGACCTGCAAGAATGGTAGTGACACATTGCCGCAGGTATCCACAGCACCATAAGTAAGCCTTCGGGTGAAGCGGTTCGGGCAGCCGCCCGGCATCGAGACATCCGAGATAATATAGGTCGAATTCGTGCTGCAATAGTCCGTGGCGGTCGGTGGAGGTGGCTTTACCACATCGCTGCCGCAAAGGAAGACCCGGTCTTGCGAGCCAATGGGGTCGTCCCAAACGGGCGGGGCGTTGTCCAATACTTTGATGAACTGGGTGTAGGACGTGTCCCTGCCTGAGCACCATTCCAGGTAGGTATAGGTTCTATAAATCTTGAGCCCACAGGAAATGGGGAATACCTCGTCATGGACGTTCAGCCCGAACATTTCACAATCGGAAAGCACTGAGGGCGAGCCAACCAGCAAGCTGTCGAGTGGGCGGTCGCAGCCCACCACTGTGTCTGGCGGGAAAAAGAACATCGCCGGGGTATTGTCCACCGTCTTAATGGTCTGGGTGCAAGTACCAGAAAACCCGGCAATGTCCGTTGCCGTGAAGGTGCGGGTGATGGTGCCCACCCTGCACATGCTCAGGTTATTGGCATCGCTGAAATAAATGGTATCCAGTCCGCAAGCCTCACTGATGGTCGGCGAACCCGTGAGCGACACAGGCGGTGGCAACGGCGTGGAGCAGGGAATGGTGATGAGGGGCGGACAGATGAGCGAGGGTGCTGTTTTGTCCTGCACTGCCACTTGCACCATGCAGGTATTTTTGTTGCCGTGGCAATCGGATACTTGCAGGATGACCTGAACCGTATTGCCCGCATCGGCGCAAGTGAACTGCACGCTGGGCGTGAAGGGTGCAGCGGGCTGGTCCATCCTTTTTATCAATAAGTGAACATTGGGGCAACAGGCGTCATAGCTGCCGTTGTTGACCAAATTGGCGGCCAGCGTTGCGATACCCGAATTGCTCAGCGCTACCACGGTATATTCGAGGCAAATGGCGACAGGTGCCGTGTTGTCCGTCACGCTGACCGCTACTTGGCAGGTGGAGACGTTGCCGCAGGCATCCTTTGCCTCATAAGTTACGACATAGTTGCCTATGGCCTGCGCATATACCATGCCTCCGTTGCTTTGCAAAACGCCCCAAGGCGTGAGGGTGCGCCATGTGATGGTCGCAGAGCAATTGTCGGTGGCGGTCAAAGCTGGCAGGAAGAAAGTGCCAGCGCAGCCGGGCCCATTGGCTCCAAAAGCCAAGGCCCCGGGGCAACTGATGACGGGGCCGAGGTCATCGGCCACTTTTATGATTTGGTTGTGCTCCAGTATTTCGTTGGTGCAGCAATTGAGCACCGACCAGGAGCGGATGATGTTCTTTTCGTTCACACAGCCACCAATGACGAGGTCTTCGTAGGTGACCGTCATTTTACAGTATTGGGTGACTGGCTTGCCGTCAATGGTCGGGAAGCCGGTAACGTTGGGGCTGGTATTAGGGTTAGGGCCACAGGGGATGGCAGGGGCCTGCACACCGTCCCTGTTGGGCGGGAACACGATGTCGGCGAAGCTGGGCCGTTTCACGGAAATCTTTTGAACGCAGGGCAAGGAATGGTTGCCGCTGGCATCGGAAGCGAACCAAGTGCGGATGAGTATGGCGCTGATAGGGCTGTTGCAGGGCTGCATGACGGGTTGGCCGCTGTAGGTCAAATTGGGGTCGTCATCGCAATTGTCCACAACATTTGGGAAGCCCAAACTACTGGGCGCAAGGTCGTCCGTGCAGTCCACCGTGAGGTCGGGACAGGTGATGACTGGGGGCAAATAATCTTGGATGAAGAGGTTTCCCCAGCAGGAGTTGCCAGAATTTTGGTCAAAAACCGTGACCATCAGCGTTAAATTCAACTGGGCGCATGTCACAGTATCGTTCAGGTTATCGCCGTCTGGAGAAGTGATGACGACGGTCTTAGGGCCGGGGCAGAAAGTATCATCGCCATCAAGCACCATGTCTGGCGTGACGACGGCGAAGCCCTCTTGTGGGAGGGTAACATTGACGAGGTCGTTGCAGGCCAAGGTGCATTGTCCACGGACGAGGTTCGAAAGTGATAGGCATGCGAGAACAGCCCAGAACAGGTTGAAGTGTTTCACGGCAAATGGATTAAAATTTGTTTCAGACCCAGCTTGTCAAAAAGTCACAAAAAGCTGATTGTCAATTGAATAAACAAGCAACAAGCTGGCGGTGTAGGAATTTCTCGCAGTATATATGGTGTGAAAATCGGTTGGTGGAACAAAGCCCATCGGACGGACTGATTTGTGCCGCCCGGCAATCCATTCTAATTTTTCGTATTAGAATAATTTTGTATTTCAGAATACAAGAACCTTGCCAACAAATTAGTTTTTTCTAAAATACTTCACTCGTTCTTTTGCTTGTAACCCAGAAGAGCCGACGAGGTGTGAGGGGAATCATTGGATTGGATTGATCCAAAAATAAATCAATTAAATAATTGATGCGAACAAATTATCTATGTCACATTATCGTATAATGTTTATAATTTTTTAATTGCAAATAGGGCCACTTTTGTGTCGCTATTCAACAAAAACTGCTTTCCCATCGCTTATCATAAAGTTTTACACATTGTAACCCAAGAAAATAAACTCAGCCCCCCCGCTGAAAACTACTGGAACACAAGTTCCTGTTTCCACAGTGTGAGACAAGCTTAAATTCAACGATTGTAAATTGGTGGCAATACGAGCCGACTCCGACCTGCACCCCTTGGTGCCGGTGACGCTGGTCGTATGCCAAAGTTTTTAGAACGACTAACCCATGCCAAGGCTGTAAAAAAACCTCGCTGCTTGTTGGCTGCCGCTTACAATGCCGGGGGATTATTTGCCATTTCTTTCATGGCCCGTGCGGGATGCGTCCTGGCTCGGCGTGGAGAGTGGTATATCATTCACTAACTTCTTTGTGGTAACACCCACAAGAGAAAAACTTTATTATCATGACGACTAAAAACACAAAAACAGGATTTGCCGCTTTTGAAGGTAAGGAGATCAAGGTTGCACAGCAGTTGCAAGTAAAGGGGGGTGATGGGGGAACTCAGGGTATAATTGGAAGTGACGATGTTGCCAATATGAGGACGACACCTTAATGACAGAATACTATTCAGCGGATTAGTCCAATGTGACTAATCCGTTGACTTTTTCAATTAGCCATGGTTTTTGTGCAATATTGCTGCCATCTTGATTAAGTTTTTCCAAGAATTCATTAACAGCTTTTTTATTCAAGTTTGGGTTTGTTGCCAGCCTTGCAAGAGATTTGAAGAAACGCAAAAAATGAAAGTATGCATCTTTTATTTGTTCAGCATAATCGCTACTTCCACTTAGGTGTCTTTCAAAATTTCTAACATGGTTTAATAGCTCATCCAAAGTCTCTTTCCCTCTATGAAATATCTCAAAGTGGATTCGCAACATTGATGGTCTTACTCTCACTTCATAGATTGGGCCTGTCCTTATAGGGATACGATTCATGTGTTGCAAAGCATCGTAAAAATCATCAACATTATTACTCTTTAAGCCTTTATAATAGCACCAAACTCCTTGACAATAATTCAGTGTGATTTCTCGCTCGTCCTCAGCAAGATATTTGTTGAATTCTCCAAGAAAATATTTTACCCAATCTAACTCACCTTCTGCCAATCCGATTGATACAATATTCATAAAAGAGCCTGAACTAATATTATTGGTCAGCCAATTTTGTTCGAGTTCCATTCTGTACATATCGAACACAAACTTTCTATGCGCCAAAGATCCGTTATTTGATTTTGGTAAGGCATAATTCCTAAGTAAATTAGTAGCAAAGTCTTTTTCAAAGCGACTCAATAGCCCAAAAGTGCCGAACGCAGTTTCTCGTAGTTCGTCAAGGTTGTCATCAACCTCACCCTTCAGTAGCATAATGATGTGCCGGAAAAAATGAATGGCATTAATAACTGCAAAATCTTGTTTATCAGCCACTTGCAGGGCCAAATCCAAATAGGCACTACTGCCATGTTCACGTACGAGGCGGGTCCTTACCACATTGTCTGCCTCATTTTGGAGCATCACCAAAGTAAAATACCGTTCAAAATCTGTGATGGCTTTTCCATAATACTCATTGCGCTTGCTCAACTTGCCCGACCCCGGATGATAGTACAACATCTCTGACAACTCATAGCTCTCCCGGAAATAGTCCCTGCCCCTTTCCACATGCCTGTCCAAATCCTTTAGGCGGGACTCCACCACGTCCAAATACAGTTCGTAGTTGTTCCGCTCGCCAAGGGAGCGGGCCAGCAACTTTGTTTGCAGTTCTTCCGAGTTCTTGAGTTCCTTTTGCATGAGGTACTGCTCAATCAACTGCGTCAACTGGGTCATCAGCTTTCGCATCTTGCCGTCGTTGTAGGGCTGCTTACCATAGAGCTTTGTGTAGAGCCGTTCCTTGGTCAGTTTTGGGTTTTCAAAATTGGGATGGAATTTGGAGATTTGAGAAAACAATTTCAGCACATCCTCCGTAGGATTGAAAAATGCGGCAGCCAAATGCCGTTCAACATCCAAAACCTCTTTGGATGTGAGAACCTGCATCAGTTTAATTAGCTTATAGTCCAGCATGGGCTAAGGGGATTGGATAATACTTGAGCGGGTAAATTTAGTAATAATTTTAGAACAGACCATCTTTTAAAAATTATTCAGTAAATTACTGGTAATCAAGTTACTATCCCTTATATCTATTGCAATAATTTTCCATTTTTTAGCATTATTTCAGAACAAGCTTTTATCTATTGGATTTGGATGCTATCGCCTGTTGGACCTACCTTTGTTTTATAATTTTGTAGATGTCTTATCAACGCCAGATTGCTGACCCACACTAGCGCATTACCAAAGAAATCAATGCCGCACCTGAAACAGCCTGAAAATCCGCTTTCGAACCCTTCAAATTAAAAGTAATAAGTTGGATTTCAATAAATCCCTGATTCAAGTTTCTCCACTACATCTGGCGGATAGGTAATCATCATTTATTCGTACCGCCAGATTTTTTTCCTAAAAGATAAACACGAAATCGAAGCGTGCCAGTCCCTTTTCTCGAAGGGCTGGCATTTTTTTTGGGTTTCCCGCCAGCTTTTCGCAAGCCTTCATTTTTCTCCTTTCGTCCAACGAAAACAACAAAACCGTTAGTTTTTAAGCCAATTTTCACGGAAAGGCAATACTAATGCTATCCTTGAAATACCTGTCCGACTACCTTACAGGATACTCCAATACCTTGGTCTATCTGTCCGAACGAGGGTAGAAAAGCTGCCTACATCTTTGCAGCGTACCAAGACGAGGGACAATGGACCTTAGCCCGCAGATGGGCGCCAATGCATGCCACGGCCTCCTCAAACATCTAATATCTACGGTCTTTCGTCTTCTAAAAATCAGCCGACATGAAAATACAAATCAGTTTTATCGCCGCTATGCTACTGCTCCACGCAGTATCTGTTTCCGCCAGCCAACTGCCAAAAGAGGACAGTCGCTTTATTGTAAACATTGAAAAATCGGAGGGAGTAGCCTCCCTCAACCTACGTTTGGCCAACTTGGAAAAGCGAGGCACACTCATCCTTTTGCAAGACACAAACGGTAATATCTGGTTCTCGCAATACGTCCGGTTTAAGCATGGATATGCCAAAACATTGAATCTGAAAGGCATGCCCGATGGCACCTATACCCTTTCCGTAAACCACCAAGGTGCAACGGTTATACAAGCCCTGCGTCTTTCAAACGGGGTATTGGAAGTACTAGAGCATCAGAAGATGGAAGTGCCTGCCCTGCCGAAAGATGACCTGGTGCGGAAAAAGTAGGAAAATGTAGTTTTATACAATCTTGGGCAAGGCGGGCAAAGGGCTCGCTTTGCTTTTTCGATAAGTCATCCCTGACAACCAAAGGGGTACCTAAATTGGGAAGTTCGTCGAGATGAATTCCAACGAATTGATGGATTGGGCTTCCCCTTTAGGCGTCAGGAGTTACGACCACAACGATTTTTTATGAAAAACTCAATCAGCCGACTATTCCTCCTGCTGTTGTTCCCCATCAGTGGAGTCATTGCGCAGCAGCCCACCAACCGTCTGGATGCACTCGACCTCCAACAGTTCGAGCTGCCAAACGGCGAACCGGGCAACCACGTCCAAGCCATCATGCAGGACCGCTACGGCTATATGTGGTTCGGCTCGCAGTACGGCCTGCACCGCTGGGACGGCAACCAGTTTCGCACCTACCTCCACGACCCCAACAACCCCCGCTCCATCTCCGGCGACTATATCGAATGCATCTTCCCGGCCAGCGACGGCTCGCTATGGGTGGGCACCTGGGGCAGTGGCCTCAGCCACTACGACCCCAGCACAAACCGTTTCACCCGCTACTACGCCAACCGACGGGACGGCCTCAGCGACAACGCCATTAGCGCCATCGCCGAGGACGAGGACGGCTTCATTTGGGTGGGCACCATGGACGGCCTTGACCGCCTCAACCCCCGCACGGGCGACATTGTGCGCTACCAGAACATCCCGCAGGACAAGAACAGCCTCAGTTGCAATCAAGTGCGCTCGCTGCTCATTGACTCGGAGGGCACGCTCTGGGTCGGCACGGGCTTCTTTTTCGACGGCGACGATGCGGGCGGCCTCAACCGCTTTCGTCCCGAAACCAACGATTTCGACCGCTTTTTGAATAAAAAAAACGACCCGACCTCGCTCATCAACAACGAGGTACGGGCCATTTACGAAGATAAAAAGGGCCACCTCTGGATCGGCACGGACGGCAACGGGCTGCACCGGATGGACAAGGCAAACGGCACCTTCAAGCGGTTCAGGAACGAAGGCGATGAGAACACACTGAGCATTCCCAAAGGGAATATCAACTGGCGCTCGCAGGTCACGTTTATTCTTGAAGACAAAGAAGGCCTTATCTGGATTGGTAACTGGGCAGGCGGCATAAAATGTTATGACCCAGAGACAGGACAGGCCCGTATTTATAGTGCAAACGGCAAAAAAGGCAGCTACCTTTTGGAAAACAACGCTTGGGCGGGCTTCCAATCGAAGGACGGGGTGCGGTGGTTCAGCACGGCCTCTGACGGCGCAAGGGTCTATCGCACGGCGGGTAAGCGGGGCATGTTCAACGCCGTGTATTTGCCCACAAAGACCGATGCTGTGAAGAGCATCTGCGAGGACGGTCAGCGCAATATTCTTTTTTCCACCCAAGAAAACTTGCTGGGCAAACTCAGCACGCAGCCGCCGGGCACTTCGGGCGGGCCAGCCTACAGCGAACAGGACGCAGCCCTGGCTGGCAGCGATAAGCTGGTGCGGGATGAACAAGGCTTGATTTGGGGCATGAAACCCGTCGGCGGTCTGACCTGCTACGACCCTGTGAAAAAATCCTCCAAGCGGTTTGTCCACCAAGCCTCGAACCCCAACAGCTTGCCCAGCGCACCCGTATTGGACGTACTGCCCGACAAAAAAGGCAACCTTTGGCTGGCCACCTTCGGTAATGGCTTGGTATTCTTCGACCAGAAAACGGAACGTTTTACCGCATTGCGGAGCAAAAGAGGCGACACGAACAGCCTGCCGCACGACTACACCCGCAAGCTCTTCATGGATGGGCAAGGCTTTATCTGGGTCACGGGCGGCGGCAAGGACAAGGACGATACGCCCTTCTTCATCACCCGCTTTGACCCCGCCACCAAGGCTTTCACCCGTTACCAAATCAACGGCATACCCGACTATACCAAGCTCTGGCAAAGCACGCCCACACAGGACAAAGCCGGGAACATCTGGGTCTGCCTCGACGCTGGCCTCCTCAAGCTCAGCCCCGAATCGGGCAAATGCGATTTTTTTGACCAAAAGCGCCTCGGCCAGAAGGGCAGCCGCCTGAAAGGAATGGTAGCGGACAACGATGGCCGCCTTTGGGTGCTGTCCGACAAGCTGCTGGCCTTCGACCCCGTGAAGGAGACCGTGTTTTCCTACGGCGTCGGGAGCGGACTCAATGCGCTGCCCTTCGAGCAGGACGCCATCTACAAGACCGAGCGGGGCGAAATCTACCTCGGCGGGCGCAACGGTATGCACTTCTTCGACCCCCGCCAACTCGATAGCCTGAACCTGACCCCACCTGCCGTGCGCATCACCGGCTTTGAACTGCTGGACTCCGACGGCCCCGAAAGCCGCTACGACGCTGCGATGGGCCAGCTTACCCCCTTGGAATTGAAGCATGACGAGAACGTATTCACCTTCAGCTTCTCTGCCCTCGACTTCAACGACCCCGATGCCAACCGCCTTGAATTCATGCTGGAAGACTTTGACGACGACTGGCGGGTAGCAGGGCAAGACCTCAAAGCCACCTATGTGAAAGTGCCGCCGGGCACCTACCAGTTCCGGGTGCGTGGAGCGAACAGCTACGGGGTTTGGGGCAAGGAAACGGCTGTAGTGGTGGTTATTTCGCCGCCTTGGTGGATGACGTGGTGGGCTTGGTCACTGTATGCTTTTTTGGTTGCTGCCGCAATATTCATGGCTTACCGATTCCTGCTGAACCGCCGCATGGAACGCCAAGAAACGCTGCGCTTGAAGGAATTGGACAATGCGAAGAACCGCTTGTTTGCGAACATCACACATGAGTTTCGGACACCACTGACGATTATCCTTGGCATGGCTGAGCAGTTGAAATTGGGTAAAATGGCCAATATCGGCGAGGGTTTTGACATTATTCAACGGAATGGGCAAAACCTCCTCGGCCTCGTGAACCAGATGCTCGAATTGGCCAAATTGGAGGACGGCGCTGCCCATCTCAACCTCCAGCAGGGCGATGTGGTGGGCTATTTGAAATACGTCACCAACAATTTCCACTCTATGGCAACGGACAAGCAGCTCGGCCTGCACTTCCTCTCCGACCTCGACGAGCGGGTGATGGAATACGACGCCGATAAGCTGCAACGAGTGCTGTCCAACCTGCTTTCCAATGCTTTGAAGTTCACACCGGCCGGCGGGAATATCTATGTCTCCATTGCGGAGCAACAAAATGTACAGGACGCCTCCCCTACGTTGCTTATCAAAGTACGGGACACTGGCCCCGGCATCTCGGCGGATAAGTTGCCGCATATTTTCGACCGCTTTTTCCAGGCCACCGAGTCGGCGCAGTACCAAGGCAGCGGCATTGGTTTGGCTTTGACGAAAGAATTTGTGAAGCTGATGGGTGGGGAGATTGTGGCCCGAAGCAGGAATGGTGAGGGAGCGGAGTTTGTGGTTTCGCTACCCCTGAAGGATTTCGGATTGGGGATTGCGGATTTCGGATTGATGGCACAGGTGGCGGCTCCTGTCAGTGTTGAAACAAAAGAGGATTTGGTTGTTGAGGAAACTGGCGATGGGGAATTAGAGAATGCGCTTCTTCCTTTAACTATTTTACCCCTTGGGGAAATTATTGGAGGAGTAGAAAAAACGAGTGGCGACGATGACAGCCTACCATTGCTCCTCCTCATCGAGGACAATCCCGATGTAATGACCTACCTAAAGACTTGTCTTTCAAGCAATTACCGAGTGGTGAGCGCCGTCAACGGGCAAGAGGGCGTGGAGCTAGCCACGCAGCAAATCCCCGACCTCGTGGTGTCGGACGTGATGATGCCCGTGATGAACGGCTACGAGGTTTGCCGTTTTTTGAAAAATGACGAGCGCACTAGTCACGTCCCCGTCATCATGCTCACGGCGAAAGTGGGCTTCGAGAGCCGACTGGAGGGACTGGAACAGGGCGCCGATGCTTATCTGGCGAAGCCGTTCCACCGGGAAGAACTGCTGCTGCAAATCCGCAACCTGCTGGAGACCCGCCGCCGCTTGCAGCGCCATTACCGCAGCGTGGCGGGCATTGGCGGGGAGCATTTCCCATTAAAACTATCGAAACCTGTTGCGCCAGAAATGAAGGAATCAGAGGACTATTTCGTGCGGAAAGTGCGCCGTGCCGTGGAGGCCCACCTCGACGACGCCGAGTTCAACGTGGAGGGGCTGTGCAAGGAAATCAGCATGAGCCACTCGCACCTGCACCGCAAGCTGTCGGCGCTGACGGGCTGCTCGGCCACCAAGTTCATCCGCAACATCCGCTTGGCCAAGGCCAAGGAATTGCTGGAAAACCAGCACCTGACCATCACTTCTGTGGCTTTTGATGCTGGCTTCAATGACCCTGGCTATTTTGGGCGGGTATTCAAGCAGGAGTTCGGCATGACGCCCGTGGAGTGGAGGGATAGGATGGCGGGGGTGGAGAATTAGCGAAGTGAAAGGGTGAGAGGAGTGAGAGAGTGAGCAGGGTACACGTCGCTTTTGTCATTGCCGAAGGCAATCTGCGACATCTCGGTGTGCGTCCCAGTGCCGTCGCAGTTTGCCTTCGGCAATGACAAAAGCGGCGTGTTCCGAGATGTCGCAGATTGCCTTCGGCAATGACAAACGTGGCGTACAGTGGGGCATAAAAAGCGGCGCAAACCGTGACGTCGCAATTTGCCTTCGGCAATGACAAAAGCGGCGCACAGCGGGGCATACAAAAGCGGCGCAAACCGTGCGCATACAAATCAAACGCCTCAAACAAACCAACCCATCAAACCAAAATTCGAATCACCTAAATACGACTGTCATGTTATCAAAAACCCTCGCCGCAGCCCTGCTGTTCGGCCTGAATTTTCTTTGCCTTTCTTCCTCGTTTGCGCAAGCGCAAATCACTGGGGAAATCACTGATGTAAGTGACCATCCCCTTCCCGGTGCATCCGTTTTACTTTTAAATGCTGCCGATTCCAGCCTTGCAAAGGGCAACGTCACCAACGATGACGGCACATTTACCCTTGATGAAATCAGCGGGGGAAACTACCTGCTGCGGGTCACAATGGTTGGCTTCGCCGAATACCTTTCTGCCGTTTTTCCGATGGAAAACACGGGGCGCAAGTCATTGGAAACCATTGTGTTGCAAGAGGAGGCGTCGCAATTGCAGGAGGTGCAGGTGGTGGCGAAGAAGCCGTTTTTCGAGCAAAAAATTGACCGGATGAACATCAACGTGGCGGCCAGCAGCGTGAACGCAGGGGGGAATGCCCTACAGGTGCTCCAACGCTCGCCGGGGGTACTCGTGAACAAGCAATCGAACAGCATTTCGATGAGTGGCAAGAACGGGGTCATCATCATGATTAACGGCAAAATCAGCCCGCTGCCGCCCGACGCCATCATTTCGCTGTTGGAAGGGACTTTGGCGGACAATATCGAACGGATAGAGCTCATACACACGCCGCCAGCAAGTTTCGATGCGCAGGGCAGCGCCGGAGTCATCAACATCGTGCTGAAAAAAACAGCGGATGCGGGACTGAACGGCAGCTACTCCGTGAACGGCGGCTACGGCAAGGCTGAGAAGTATGGCACGGGCCTAAACCTGAATTTTCGCAGGGGAAAACTCAACCTTTTTGGCAATTACTCCATGCAGTTCGACCACAATCCACAGGTGTTCACCAATTACCGGGGCATCCAGCGGGACGGCAATTTCATCGAAACGGATGGCCGCAGCGTGCGTTCGCCCGACCTTTGGACGCAGAACGCCCGCTTTGGTGCCGACTACCAACTGACACCCAAAACGACCATCGGCGTGCTGGGCGGTGTCTTCGACCGCTACTGGGACATGGTGGCGGAAAACAAAATCCTACACCGCACCAACGGGGTACAAGACAGCACAACCCGCATGTTCACCAACGAAATTAACCACTGGAAATCGCTGGCGGGGAACTTCAACGTGCAGCACAAATTTAATGACAAGCAGACGCTGAGTTTTGATGCCGATTATATTGATTATTATATTGACAACCCCAGCGATTACAGGTATTTAACCGAATATAATAATGGTGAAACGGGCGACGAGCAGCAACTGCAAGTGACCAAGCAAACGCCTATTACTATCGCTGTGGCAAAGGCGGATTATACGCAAACCTTTAAAAAGGAGGCACAATTGGAGGCGGGGGTGAAGTTTGCCCAGTCCAATTTTGACAACGACGTGCGGGTGGAAAGCCTGGAACCCGATGGCTGGCTAGCCGATTCCATGCTGACTTCCCGGTTTAAACTGATGGAAGATATTGCGGCAGCATATAGCACCATATCTTTTAAATTAAATGCCAAAATGGATATGAAGGTTGGTTTACGATATGAATATACGAACACCAATCTCGGCTCAAAAGAGCAGCCAAATGTGGTGGATAGGCAATATGGCTCATGGTTTCCAAGCGTTTATTTAATGCGCAATATCAATGAAAAACAGAGCATTAATTTATCGTATAGCCGCCGCATATTCCGGCCTGGATTTACCCAATTGGCACCCTATCTTATTTTCTATGACCCCAGCACCGTGCAGGGTGGGAACCCGTCCTTGCAGCCCGCCTTCGTCCATGCCATCCGGGCCGACTACCGCTACAAAATCATCAACCTGACCGTGGAATACAACAAGGAAACTGAGAGCATGCGGGACATCCCCGACGTGGACGTGGTGAACAACTCGCACATCACTTACCCCGTGAACAACGGCTCGACGCAGACCGCCTACGCCATGGTCAACTTCGCCGTGCAGCCCACAAAATGGTACGAGACGCAGAATAACGTCTTCGTGGCTTGGCAAAGTTTTTTGGTGGAACTGGAGGGTGTGGACTTCACCTATGATTCCTACCTACTTGGCTTCAACTCCAACCACAGCTTCCATTTGCCCCACAAATTCACGGTTGACCTCAGCGCATTTTTCATCACCGCCAACCGCTACGGCGTGACGAAATTCAGCCCGAACGGAAACCTGAACCTCGGCGTCTCCAAGGATTTCGGCGAGAAATGGGGCAAGCTGACTTTAAATTGCAACGACATCTTCCTGACCAATAATTACCGTGGCACCACCCGTGAGGACAGCCAAAACCTCTACGTTAAAGCGGGCTACCTGCAAGCCGAGCGGGTGTTCATGCTGACCTGGAGCGGGAAGTTTGGGAATCGGAAGCTAAGGGAGGCACGGCAGCGGGATGGGGGGGCGAGCGAGGAGCGGCGGCGGTTGTAGAAATGCTATGTCTTCTCACAGACATAGCATGTTTTTACTGAATAAAACGGGTGAGAAGCGTTATATTTGCTGGACACCAACCTTCATCCATCATGAAACAGCCGCTTTATCAACTTCTCTATCCGGCAATGCTGCTAATGCCATTACATGCTTTTGCTCAAACCTTCAACCATATTTACCCTAACGGCGGCGACAGGCTGGGCATTTTTGCGGAGCAAATAAATGGCGGCTACCATTTGGTGGCCAACGCCAGCCCAGTGGGAAATAATGTAGGCTTCATCCGCATCCAAACGAATGACCAAGGCGTGCAGCTCGGCGCTGATTCCATTTTTTTTGATAATATCTTCCCATACGATGGCCGATATAATCTGCTCTCCGACGGCAGCTTTGCCTATGTTCAATCGTCTGACATCAATGGTGTGAAACTTACCAAGAAGACCGCCGATGGCGTGGAACTATGGACGCAGGTGTACGATTTGCCTTTTTACAATGAAGTCTCTCATGGAGTGGTTGTGGAGGGCAATAATGGAGAGTTGTTTATCTATGGCCACATGACGCACTGGCTCTCCCATTTTGGCCAGTTTTATCTCATCAAAACCGCCGCTGATGGTCAGGAAATTTGGGCGAAGACCTTTTCACTTTACAACAACAATGAGACCTACCTTCCGAACGTGGAGGGTGGAGCTGCCAACGCCGACGAAGGCTTTGTTTTGGTGGCCAACAGCCAAAGCCAAGTCAAGTTTTTCCTGCGGTTCGATGCAGACGGAAACCAGCAATTGGTCACAACGGTGAATTCCTTCAACGCCAACCCAACGCTGGTGGTGGAGGGCAGCCCAGGCAAGGCCGTGTTTGCTTACAGCGAATCAACGGGCAGTTTTGGCAATTACAATACCGCAGCCAAGTTCGCCCAATACAATACAATCACAGGCGAACTGGATTGGGAAACACAATTGCAGCCATTCAATCCGCCCATATTGCCGCAGCAATCCTATATCACCGCCCTTGCAAAAACCAGCGATGGCGGCTTCCTCGTGGCTGGCCACGGCATGTCCGCAAGCAACCCGGAACGGCTATTCTTGGCAAAGGTGGACAGCACGGGTCAGGTCGTTTGGAACAAGCACGACTACGGCTTTACAGCTGAAGTGTCTTTCGTGCAGGAAACTTCAACGGGCGGCATTCTGGTGTCCGGTCGGCGAGAGGATTTGGCTTGGCTCATGCACACCGATGCCCTCGGCAATGTGGACTGCACGACCTCCTACACCAGCGCCAGCGCCGAAATTTGCGATAGCGAATCCTATGAGTTTGGAGGACAAACGCTGACGGAAGCTGGCAACTACACCTATCTTTACCAAACACAAGGCCCTTGCGACAGCATCGCCACGCTCACGCTGGCCGTTAACCCATTGGATACCAATGAATATTCCGAGACCTTGTGCATAGGCGAGGTGAG
>JANPLH010000074.1:0-23225 GCA_031426435.1 Saprospiraceae bacterium
GGTTTTTTTGATGCCTTTCAGCAATGAGGCGTCGTGGCTGGCCTTCTGTTTTTCGATGCCATCGAGGGCGGGCACGTGCCATGCCCCACAGACCACGGCGAGGTTTTGGAAGCCGTCCTTCTGCGCCTGCCGGATGGTCTGGCGCATGTAGGCTTCCCGTTGCAGGGTGCGGGCGCTTTCCTCGGTGCCTTCCCGCAGGGCGGCCATCATCTTGGAAATGGCTTGGAAAATCTCCGCCCCGTTCCCAGCGCTCTCGAATAGGACCTCCCACCAGCGCTCGCTGTCCGTGTAGCAAGCCAATCGGGCGAGGTGGCCCATCGGGTCGGCCCGGAAAGCCCTTTCTTCGGGCGTCATTTTTCCCAACAACTCCAGCGCCGCCTGCGGATTAAGCCGATCGGCCTCGTCGAGGGCGAAGTGCAGTTCCATCGGCAAGTCCATGAAGCGGACGGGGATGTTGTTTTGCTTCGCAAACGCAATGGCCTGCCACTCTGGCGAGAAGTCGGCAAAGGGGAGGTAGCTGGCCCGTGCGAGGTCTTTGGGGTCGTAGATGAGCATGGCGACGGGAGGGGCCAAGGATTGAAGGTCTGAAGGATTGAAGGATTGAATATGGGAGGCCATTGCTTCGGCATCGGCGGGAGCTTCGATGAGGAGGCATTCGGGTGGGTTGGCTTCGAGGGCCGAGAGGACGGCTTTTGCGGAGCCGGGGCCGTGGTGTCGGATGCCGAGGAGGTGGATGGGCATAAATTTACGTATTCAATATTCCCAATGCCCCGGGTTCGACTGTTGAAAATTGTAGCATCTGAACTTTTCGATGGGAACATGGAAGAAAACGGAACAAAAAGCAAGGGTGCGTTTGTCCAAATAGCGAAGCTGAATGGCAGCAGTTTTGACCCGTTCCATGCCATAGAACGAAAGTAGCGTCTTAAAATCCTTCCAAGTACCACGGCTCAAAACCCGCTCAATGACATAAGACGAATTTACATCCCAGTCAATTTTGGCCATTTGGGTATCCCAAAATAGCGATGGTGAAATATTAGGCTGTGCTTTACCTTGAGAAATCATGGTTGTTTTATTTGCCATCCAAAGATACCAAACTTCCCTCAAAACCTCCGCCAAAATTTCTTTTTCATCCGATTCAAACTACCTTCGCCAAATACCTTCAACAATGCATTTTTCATGAAAAAACTGACACTACTTACTTGCCTATTTGCTTTCGTAATTGTCGCTTGCAACCCGCCCAAGGGCGTGACGAAGAACGGCAAAGCCTTCAACGTCCTCGTCTTTTCCAAGACCAACGGCTACCGCCATGCCAGTATTCCAGATGGGATTGCGGCTGTCAAGAAACTGGGTGCCGAGCACAATTTTGGGGTGGAGGCCACAGAGGACAGCACGTTATTCACCAAAGAAAACCTCTCGAAATTCGATGCGGTGGTGTTCCTCAGCACCACCATGAACGTGCTGGGCGAACGGGAACAAACGGCCTTTGAAAACTATATCAAGTCGGGCGGCGGCTACGTGGGCATCCATGCGGCTTCGGATACGGAGTACGATTGGCCGTGGTACGGCAAGCTCGTCGGCGGCTATTTCAAGAGCCATCCGAAGCAGCAGAATGCCACCATCCGGGTGAAGGACAAGAAGCACCCCAGCACCAAGCACCTACCAAATGACTGGGTCTGTTTCGACGAATGGTACAATTATAAGAACCTGAACGCCGATGTGCATGTACTCTGCCAACTCGACGAGACGACCTACGAGGGCGGCGAGAACGGGTCGAACCACCCCATCGCTTGGTACCACAATTACCAAGGCGGCAAGGCTTTTTACACGGGGCGGGGCCATACTTCTGAGTCGTTTTTGGAGCCAGCGTTCTTGCAGCATATCCTTGGCGGGATTATGTGGGCAGCGGGGAAGGAGAAGTAGTTGGCAGTTTGCAGTCAGGGCTGTGCTCGGCCAAGCAAAAAAGCTTTTATCTAAAAACAAGAAAGGCGAAGTGGCACCTGCCGCTTCGCCTTTTTGCTTCGCAAAAATTTAGGCGGAAAGTCACTGCACCAACAATTTTAACCTGCCCGCTAGCTGGCCGTCCACCTCAAATAGAACGATGTAAAAACCGTTAATGGACGGTGATTTCAGTTGCCGATTTGATTGCCCGGCGGAAAGGCTGAACTGCTCCCGATTCACAATTTTACCATCGGAAGCGATAATAGTCGCCTTTATTTTCCCCGCATTTTTCATCGAAAAAACCAGGTCAAACTGCTCGCTTGCTCTAACAGGATTGGGGAAAACCTCCACTGCAGTCAAGCTACTGCCTGCCTCCACCGTACCAGTGAACAAACCGAAAACCTCATAGCCAAATACATGCTGGCAACCTACTCCATCCGTGATGGTGACAACGTAGTCGCCGGGCAGGAGGTCCATCAGGTTCATGGTGGTGGCCCCATTGTTCCAAAGGAAAGTGAAAGGCCCGGTGCCGCCGTTGAGGCTGGTCATCATCAGGGAACCATCGTTTTTGTCGGCGTTGGAAGCATTGGTGACCATGACTACTGGCGAGATGAAATTGTTGTTTTCCACCTCAAAGCTGGCGGTGCTGGTGCAGCCTGCGCCATCGGTGACGGTGACGGTGTAGCTGCCTTCGTTGAGGTCTTCGATGATGCGTTGAGTCCTGCCGTTGCTCCAATGGTAGCTGTATGGTGCCTCGCCACCGTTCACCAACAGTTCGATTGTGCCGTTGGCAAAGTAGGGGCAGAGCATGTCTGTCACATTGGCGGTGAGGCTCATGGCGACGGGTGGGGTCACTTCGTAAACCTTGATGAGCGGGCAGCCACCGGAGGCGTCGTTGATGGTGACGGCATAGGTGCCAGCTTGCAGGCCGAAGATGTCCTGCGTGGTTGCGCCGTTGCTCCATTGGTAGTTGAGCGCACCCGTGCCGCCCGTGGCAGTCAAGTCAATAGCACCCGTGCCAGGCCCTGCGCAACTGGCTGTTTGCAAAAAAGCCGAAGCGGAAATGGTGGTATTGTTGTCAATGATGAAGCTGCCCGCCGTGCTGCCGGGCACAGCTTGAGAATTATTCTGGTGGATAACCATCATCGTGGCGATGGAGTTGGTGAAACTGAGTGGGGTACTGCTGCCAATATTGCCCGTGGAGATGAACCTCAGTTTCACAAAAGATGCGCCATTGGGCAGTGTACTGGTATTGCCAGGGGCATTTTGGTTGTTCGTCCAGACAAAGGCCATCTTGCCGTTGGCGGCAGTGGCTCCGCCAATATTGTTTGCGTTGAAATTGGTCAGATTGAAGTTGGAGGCAGAGAGGTACTGCATCACCGCAGGGTTCCATTCCAGCGTGAACTGAAAAGCCCGAATGTTCTGGAAATCCTGCACTGTAAGGTCGAAGACGACCGTGTCGCCGGGGTTGCAGGCATTGAGCGCAGGCAGTTTAAAGGCTGTGTTCAGGGCGGGTGGGGTAGCTGTGGATGGGCTGACCACGTCCCCGATTTTTATGCCAATAAAATCTTGGTTAAAAAGGGAATCCTGCAAGTTGGGCGCCAGGATGCTTTCTGGGAACGGGGGTGTGAACGGGTGCGTCGGCACAGGGAACCCATAGTTTGCCGGCACGAATCGCCAGGAAGTGCTATTTGGGAAATTTGGGGAAATGCCCATGAGCAGGTTCCTAAGGGCCGTCAGGTCGGGGAAGCTGATTATCGTATCCGAATTGGTGTTGGCGGCTATCAACCTATAGGGGTCGGTGATGGGTTGGCTGCCGTTGATATGCTGCGAAACAGCAAGCAGGTCGGCCACCGTGATGCCTTCCAGGTGGTTGATGTCTTTGTGTGGGACTACCTCGTAATCGGAGCCAGAAAGCAGCGATGAGCAGGTATAGTTACCGCTGACATTGGTTGTGCAGGTACTGATAGAAGCGGCCTGCACGGTCACATCGGGTACGGGGTTGCTATTTGGTCGGGAGATGTTGCCGGAGATGGTCAGCGGGTCTGCATTTTGGAAAATGAGGAAGCCAGCACCCCCGCCAATATCAAGCGTTGTGACAGAAAATTCGCCGTAAGGGAAGCCATTGAGGTCGCCTACTGTCCATTCTGGTGGGCCGCCAGCAAACATATCATAGAGGGTGTAAACAGCATTGAAGGGCTGGGTGGAAGTGGCCATTGGGTAGAGGCCGTTTCCACTCGCTATCGTGAACATGTAGAGGTCTTTTGCCTCGTCCACAAAAAATCCAAAATCATCAACAATGTTTGCGATGTCGCCAATATCCGTGCCGCTGAGGTAAACACGCACCTGTACGGGGTTTGCGATAGCATTGGCTCCCGTCACTTGCCAGTAGCGGTTGGCCACTATCCAGATTTCATTGTCAATATAATCGGCCCCAGAGAGGTTGAAGCCTTCGGTGCCAAAAGTGGGCAAGGTGCCTACTTTTACATCCAGGTTGAGGTCGAGTGAGCCAATGTCCTGCCCGTTTTTTTTGATGGACAAGAGGATGCTGTTGCTGGCGCTGTTGTAGTAGTGCGTCCAGCCGCTGGCATCGGTGCATTCCTCGTCGGCAAGGAGTACTTGCCCTGGTGAGTTCACGGGTTGGAGCGGGGTGAGGTCGCACTGTGCAACTGCAAGGTCTAGGGAAGCCCAAAAGAAAGTTATAGTGAGTGTTAAAAACCTCATGTGTTTTCGATTTCTGAGTTTGAAAATGGATTTGAGAAACATGACAACTACTTATTGGTTATACCCCGTTAGGGGCACTATTGTTTCAGGGGAAGTCCAGTAATTATGTGTAGTTTATGATGTCCTTACTGCGGTTTTCAGACAAGCTATGACCGTGCGGGAATTCGGATGAAAATCCAAATTGGCAGCAAAATAAACAGGAAACCGCCAGCTTTGCAAAAAATCGGGCAAATGTACCTGCATCACGGTAGGGTTGCCCAATCTTAATCTCGGTTCTTATTTCGGACAGCTTCTTTGCTTATGCAGCCATTTCTTTCCGCCATTGCGCAGCAGTTCCAATCACAGACCCTCCTCGATTGGTCCATCACCCTCACGGCCTTGGCTTATGTCTGGCTGGCGGCCAAGGAGCGGCCCATTTGTTGGCTGTTCGGCATCGTTAGCAGCGGACTTTGGGCGTGGGCCGATTTTTTTAATTACAACCTCTGGGTGGACGGGCTGCTGCAAATTTTCTACGTGTTCATGGGCTTTGCTGGGCTGCACGCATGGTTGGTTACGGAGCAAAAGGCGAGCGGCAAAGCCACCATCCAACGGCTGCCATTGCGCCAGCACGCCTACCTGATACTGGCGGGTCTGGCGCTCACGGCGCTGCTTGGTTTTTTGTTTAAAAAATATACACCTACCTCCTTCCCTTACGCCGATGCGTTCATCACGGCTTTCTCCGTCATTGCTACCTTTTTAACTATCAAAAAAGTGTTGGAAAGCTGGCTGTATTGGATAGTGTTCGATGCCCTCGCCGTGTTGCTTTTCTGGGCAAAGGACGCCGTGCTGGTGGCGCTGGTAATGGTCGTTTATACCATTATGGCCATCTATGGTTATCGGCAGTGGCGCAGGAATAGTCTTGAAATTCATTTCCCCACACAATGAGGTTTTATTGGGAAATGGATTGCCCAACTACTTTTTCCTAAGCTTCGCAATATCCATCAGCGTCCGGTTGCAGCGGGACCGCAACCCCGACGTCGTGTCGTTCACGAGGATATCCTCGATGGTGAGCCGAAGCTCTTCGAGCAGGTCAGGTTCTGTTTTGCAGAGGTTGAACAGGGCGGCGATGGAGAAGCAGCGCACGGCCACTGGCTCCCGTGGGTCGGCGGTGAACCTGAACAGGATGTCGGCAGCTTCGCCCGCCAATGCATCAGGGATTTCAATAGACATCATGGCCCGCACCGTATTTCGTTTGACGGCATCGTGGATGACCTGCCCGTTTTGGAGGTTTCGCAGGTTTTTCAACAACAATGGGAGGCAGTCCACCGTCCATTCAGGATGGGCTTCGAGGCAATAGCCAATGGGCCAAGCCGCCCGCTGCACCACCCGGTATTCGTCATTCAGGAAAAGCTGCATCAGCTCGTCGAAGGCCGCCCGGTCGTCGCCGATGCGATGCACAATGCGCATGGTCTGCGCCTTGGAATGCTCTTGCAGGATGTCATCTCGGAGGGAATTCATTGTTTCATTGCTTCATTGCTTCATGGCTTCATTGTCTTATGGCTTCATGTCGCTCGGTTGTCGTCAGCGGGCAACCATGAAACAATGAAGCCATGAAGCCTTGAAGCAATGAATCAAGGCCTAAAACTCCGCTTGCTGATACGCACGGTTTTTACCACTTTCAGGTTGGCGTCCACCATGCTCACGAGGTAGATGCCGTCGGGCAGGTCGGCGATATCGTAACGGTTGCCGAAGCTGGTGTCGAAAATGCGCACCCGTTTGCCGAGCACGTTTGACACCCAAAGCTGCTTGATAAAAGTGTTGCGGGTAATGGTCAGGTAGTCGGAGACGGGGTTCGGATAGACCCGCAGCTTGGCCTTGTCGGTTTCGGTGACGGGCGTCAGGCCCTCAATGGTCACGAAGTAGTAGGCGGTGTTGAGGAGTTGCTTGGGGTTGGCGAGGTCGTAGAGGTTGAGGCGGACGTTGGCTGTACCAGCCATTCCAATCGGGAAGACGTTGAGTTGCAGCTTGGCCGTGTCGCCCGGCATCATGATGATGGGTGCGTAGGGGATGTGGTCGTAGTAGTCAACGTTGGTGGTGTTGGTGGTGAAATAGCAGGTGTTTTGGTCGCAAACGGAGAAGCGCCAGCCCTGTGGTGCCTCGTCCATGATGAGTTCCCAGCGGAGGTTCAGGGTCTTGCGGTCGTTGTTCTTTAGGCGGACGTGACAGGTGGTATAGTCGTAAGTGTCGCTCAGGTCAAATTCGATGGTATTTTCCCAAGGGGAGGGCAAAGCCCCAAGGGGCAAAACGTCAAGGTCAGCTTGTGCCATCAGGTAATGGCCAAACGATAGGGTAAAAATCAATACAAGTAAAGCCTGCTTCATGGTCTTCCAATTTATTCGCTTCCCAAAGGGATGATTGCAAAGTTCGGTGAAAAATTTGGGAGGTCGTTCAATAACATAGACAAGTAAAATGGCAATAAATCCACCTTGGTTCAAATGCTTTATCGCTTTATTAACGAATTTAAGCGTTTTCAACAAAAAAGCCGTGTACCTCAGGCAGTACACGGCTTTCTTTTAAAATAAAAAACGGCTTATGGGCGCAAGCCTTGCTTCGTCATTCGGACAGTCTTCAAGGTCTCGCCGTCCTCGTTCAGCAGTTGAACAAGGTAAAGGCCGTCGGGCGCATTTTCAATTTCGTGCACCTGGCCATTTGAGTGCTGGTAGTGGCAAATCTTCTGGCCGAACAGATTGAACACCGCAATCTCCTTTACAAAAGGATTGTCGTTCATGGTGAACTGGCCGGTGGTAGGGTTCGGAAATACCTTGATTTTATCAAAAGTGGCCAACTCATCGGTAGAGGAAAGGCTGCAATTGGGGTCATTCACCCTGACGTCGTAAACGGCGGTAGCCAATATATCATCGGGGTTTTGAGTGGTCGAGAAATGGATTTTGACTTCGCAGCATCCAGCGTCGAAAGCAGGTTGGACGTGCAGCAGGAAGTTGCTGTACGTTTCGCCAGGGCCAAGGATAAATGGCTTGTTGATGCCTATCGCAGGATTGAAATTGGTGGAAGTGGTGGCGGCGTAGCACTGGTTGTTGTCGCAAACCAATGTTTGCCAACTTGCGAAGCAATCGGAAGGCACCTCACGCTGCCATTTCAAGTAGATGGAGTCTGGTGTGTTATTGGTAATGGCTACATGCGACTCCAGGTCAAGGAATTCCACCAATGTTACGCCTTCGAAATGGGCATCTACTGGATTGGGCGACACCGTGATGTCCTGTGCGTTCAAGGAACAGATAAGGGCGCAAGACAGAAAAAATGATAGTAGGACTTGTTTCATGATGAATAGCATTGGATGTTGAAAAATCTGATTGACGCTCGTCCTTCTGCGGGAAGGCTTGCAAATTTCCATCAAAATTAAAAATAAATTGGTCGCTTGCATGGCATTTTGAGCATGAAGCAAAAAGAAAGGCGGATGGGCATGGTGCCGCATCCGCCTTGTATGCTTTCAAATCCCTTTGAAGTGGATTACTTGCTCAAATAAACCCGCTTCGTGGCAAGGGTATCGCCCATGCGGACATGGATGAAGTACATGCCGTTGGTGAGGTTGGCACCGTTGAAAGGAAGCGTTTGCTCGCCTACCATTTCGCCGTAGCTCCGCTCAGCCACCAATTTGCCAACTGCATCGAAAACCTGCATGGTTACGTCTTTCGCAGTCGTCAGGTTCAGGGTCACGTTGGTCACGCTGCTGAACGGGTTTGGTGAAACGCTGATAGCATCGTTATTGACCACATCGTTGGTATTGGAAACGAATGGGCCGTTGGCAATGGCCTCGGCCAATGAGGTAGCAATGGCATTGACGGCTTGGCCAGAAGCATTGGTCATTACACCTACAAGGTGGATGTTGTCCAAGTTGTATCCTGCAGGAATAGTGTAGGTAGTGAAGGTATGACCGAAGGTTTGACCCGTGGTAGCTGCAGCTGGCAAGCTGTTGGCAGCGCCAGCAAAGCCACCAAGCAGGGCACGACCTACGTGGTTATACACCATTTGGCTGGCAGGAACCGAACCTGGCAGTACTTCGTAACCGCCCATATTGCCAACGGCGCCACCTGAGTAAGCGTTTGCCTGGTTGTAGGCGGCAGTAGTGCCAGTGACGCCATCTTCGATTAGTACAGCATTAAGCTTGTAGCCAGCTCCGATGTCTTCGAGGAATTCAGCACCAACGTTTACAGTCAGCTCACGGGTGGCGTCGTTGTATTCAGCGCCAACTTTCAACCTCGCTGGAGGAGCGATGTCAGCAGAAGTCTGGAATGGTGCCTCAATATCTTGAGGATCCAATATTTGCGTTCTGTTGAAAACCACGGATGGGAACCCGCTGAAGCCAGGGAAAGCAGTGACACCGCTGTTGTAAGCAGCAAGAACCATTGGGTCTTGGTTGTGAACGGCAACGCCAACGAAGTGGTGGGGGTACCTGTGCGTCATAACGTCAAGGAAAACAGCGCCACGTGGGCACCATTGGCACCAAGTACCAGTAGCTTCTTCTACTATCACGCCCTTGTCAGGGTGTACCGTTGTGCTGGACACGGAAAAAGAATTCCCGGCGTCGTTCGCAGCGTTTTCATCAGCGCCCAAGCCGTTCACGTTGGAGATGGATACAGCGATTTCAGTAGTTCCTTCCTCGATGATGTAAGGCGTTGATGATTGAAGGATAGCTGAGTTGCCAAAAGTGATATTCAAGCCCGAAATGGTTTCAGTGACAGTGTTGGTGCCGGCGGTCCAAGTCAGGTCAACAGATGTGATGGTTTCAACACCGTTGTTCTTGACGGTGCAGCCAGGCCATACTTCACCTCCTACCAAGCCATTGGCGACGAGGGTTTCGCCGTTCAGGTTGAGAAAGCTCATGTCACGGAATACAGATGGCTCCTTGATTTTGACGTCGTCAAAACACCAGCCGTAGTTCCATTCGCCACCGTCATCATAGTCAAATGCCAACCAGATGGTTTGGCCAGGGTAGTTCAAAACGGTTCCAATTTCTTGCCAGGCACCGCTGATTTGAAGGTCATATACCTCCGTCCAAGTTGCGCCAGCATCTGTTGAAACAGAAATCTTTGCCGTTTCATCAGCACCGTTGTAGTCGCCATTGACAAAATACGACTCAAAAGTCAGCACAACTTTGCCGGTAGTGGTAGTTAGGTCAATCGGGCCAGAAGTAACCCGTCCTTTATCGGTGAAGCTATTGCCCAAACCGTCGTCGTTGAAGCCCATGAACATGGTATGGGCAGCGGGTGCAAAATATTGGCTTGCGATACCTGCGGAATTGGTCAGCTCCCAACTTCCGGTGCTAGACCAACCCATTGGAACGCCGGCCTCAAAGTCCTGCGAATAATAAACTTGTGCTTGAGCCATCAAGCTGGCAAAAAGCATTGGAAAAGCAAAAAGTAAAATCTTCTTCATAGAAAAACTTTTATTTAGGTGATAAGTACTAGTGATTGAAATTTTGTGGTTGAACGTGCATGAAGCACGGTTTTAAATGGGAGAGTTCGTATTATGAATCAAAATACAGCGGCCAAAGGTAGTGAAATACTATCCCAACTCGTGCTACCAATAGCAATTTACATTTTGTCCGCATGACGACCTTTTAGTGCCTAATTTTATAGCTTTCCCAGAGCAGCTTACGAAAATCTTGCTGTCAATTTCTACAACTTTGGCTTAATCCGATTGTTTCACCTACAATTTTCGTTTCAAAATACTATATCCATGCGTGTTTCCGCTTTCCGAAAGGCCCACTTCAACGCTGCCCACCGCCTGCACAATCCAGCTTGGTCGGAGGAGAAAAACCAAGCCGTTTTCGGCCTGTGCAACAACGCCAACTACCACGGTCACAATTATGAACTGGAGGTACGGGTCACAGGCGAGGTGGACCCAGAAACGGGCTACCTCATTGACCTCAAATTGCTCAAAGACCTGATTTACGAGGAAGTCGAACTCCCCTTTGACCACAAAAACCTCAACCTAGATGTACCTGACTTCCAACACCTGAACCCCACCGCAGAGCATATCTGCTACGTCATTTGGCAGCGCCTGCGGGCTAAGCTGGACGGTAAATTCGACCTCATGGTTAGGCTCTACGAGACACCGAGGAACTACGTGGAATACCCCGCCTGACAGTTGGCAGTTCGACAGTTGGCAGTCTGGGGCTGCTAACCTAATCATGTCCCATATCTTTTCTAGCCCCAGCGGGGCTAAATATTTGTAGAAACAAGACCTATCCCCGAATTTCAGCCCCAGCGGGGCGCAATATGAATGCATTTTCTCGGAAGGTTTCGCTCCGCTGGAGCTTAGAGACTTGCGTTAATCTGCATTGCTACAAATATTTCGCCCCGCTGGGGCTATCAGAAGTCAATTTTATGGGACATGATTAGGCTGCTAACTTGATGTCAAGTGTTAATGCTCAATTAAAAAAACAGCCAAATCATTTTGCGTCTTACCTTCCTTTAATACCTTGTGGCGACCATTTCCAAGTTAGCAGTCGCCAGTTAGCAGTCTAATGACTTTTACCACGGCCTCGACTGCCAACTGCCAACTGTCGAACTGCCAACTAAAAATATGAACCCTCATATCGTCGCCATTTTTGGGGGTGCCGTTTCCGGTGCCGAAGCTTCCCACCAGCTTTCCCAACGGGGCATCCGCTCTGTGGTCTTTGAACAAAACGCCCTGCCTTACGGCAAAATAGAGGATGGCCTGCCCAAGTGGCACGCCAAGCTCCGGGACAAGGAGGAGGCCAATATTGACGACAAGCTCTCTGACCCGCACGTCACCTTTGTGCCTTTGGCAAAATTGGGTAAAAACATTGATTTTCAGGACCTTGCAACAAACTGGGGCTTCTCGGCGGTCTTCCTTGCAACAGGCGCATGGCGTGACCGCCCGCTCGGTATCGAGGGCATTGACGATTATGTGGGCAAGGGGCTTTACTACCAAAACCCCTTTATGCACTGGTACAACCACTTCCACGAGCCGGGCTACAGTGGCCAACAATTGCAATTGGCGGACGGAGCGCTGGTCATCGGCGGCGGCCTTGCCAGCATTGACATTTGCAAGGCGCTGATGATGGAGACGGTGACAGCCGCCTTGGCCCTTCGGGGCATCCCTACCAATATGTTCGACCTGGAGCGGGGCATCGGCAAGGTGCTGGAGGCGCATGGCCTCACGCTCTCCGACCTTGGACTTAAAGGCTGCACCCTCGTCTATCGTCGCCGGGTGAAGGACATGCCACTGTTCCCCGGTGAGACCGATACACCTGAGAAACTGGCCAAGGCCGAGACCGTTCGGGAAAAAGTGCTCATGAATGCCCAAGCCAAGTTCCTCTTCAACGTGCTGCCCTGCCACGTGCCCGTTGACAAAATTGTGCGAGATGAACGCTTGGTGGGGCTGGTGCTGCGGGAGACGAAGGTGGAGGACGGCAAGGTGTCGGAACTGCCCGGCACTGATAAGGAGTTCTTATCCCCGCTGGTGATTTCATCCATTGGCAGCGTGTCCGAACCCTTGCCGGGCGTGCCCATGAAAGGCTCCATGCTGGAAGTGGAGGCCGGCGAGTGCTGCCGACTGAAGGGCTTCGAAAACGTGTTCGCCGTGGGTAATGCCGTCACTGGGCGGGGCAATATCAAGGAGAGCGTGGAGCATGGCAAGAGCGTATCGGAATCCATTGCCGAAGGCTACCTGACTAATCCGGTAGGCTCCGTCAGCGAGCAGTTCAGGCAGCGGGAAGACGCCGTTTCGATGAACGTTTCGGCCCTGTCCGAGCGGATAGGGCATATACCGCCTCCCACCGACGAGCAACAAGCGCTTATTTCCCAACGAGTAAAAGCCCTGCAAACTGCTGCTGGCTATGACGGAGACTACCGGGCCTGGGCCGATGCCAACCGTCCCGTGCGCCTGGAGAAGTTGCTGGGGCTGGAGGGACATGGTTGAGGCCATTTCGGATTTCGGATTTAGATGATGCCCGCTTTTGACATCCAAACGAAGCATAAGCTTTCGCATTTAAAATCTAAGTACCAGCATCATCACATTGTGCCGTTGCAACGCATTAATTTTTAAAAATACATTTTACGGTCTTAATATCGTTTCAAACCCCTGTTCGTTAGCTTTTTACAAATTACAAATTGTAAAAATAACTACCCATTTCCGACCACTTGGTGCCAAAATAATTCTCCTCCAAACTGCCCAAAGGGTACAATTGGCACAATTTTTTAAATTAACTTTAATGAAACTTTGAATTCCCAATCAGCTACGAAGAATAGCTGACATACTATGAGAAAAGTCCGGAAACCGAGCTTACTAAGCTTCTTTTAAGTTCCCACTTTTTTACCAGGAACCCTGGCCTTTCTCAACAAAAAAAAATAAGTCGAATCTTCAACGTGATAGTGTTTGATATTGAGTGTGGGATACACTTCGATAGCCTATAAGCCTTTGGCTTTCAGTGTCCTGTGTATCCCATAACCTCAATTTCTTCTTGCTGCCAAACGAGGTGGCATGTCTTTACATTTCTTTTTGCAAAACCTTACACACACAACATGATGATGCCCTCGGCCAACGAACCTGGGGGCAATTTTTTAGCTGAGACGGCAACAAGCGCCGAACGGGATTGGTATGCCTTTTTGGAGAGCGAAATCACAGATTCACGATAGTGAATCATTTCGCAAACCCAATAACATGCCTATATGCGGAATGTATTCTGCCTACCCATTCTGTGCCTGTCGCCCAGTGACTTGGTACTCACTATTAACTTTATATAATCTCATGGTAAAAGGTAACGGTTTTGCTCCGCACAGGCTGACATGCGAATCCCCCACTACCCCCCGGTATTTAGGAAGGTTCAAGTTCATGATTAGGACGGTACAATTATTTACCGCACTGTTTTTCCTGTGTGGGCAAACCGCCTTTTCTCAATGTTCATTGGTTTGCAGCAACAGCATCACGGTGCCGCTTGACAACACGGGTCATGCCACCATCTATCCCCCGATGCTGCTCATCTCCTCCAGCGGCTGCTCCAACAATTTCAACATTACAGTACTCGACGAAGACGGCATTCAGCATGGCCAACAGCTCGACGCCTCGCTGATTGACCAACAACTCGTGGCCACGCTGCTGCACCCGGCCAGCGGCAACTCCTGCAACGTGACCATTAGCCTTGTGGACAACCAGCCGCCCGTGATTGATTGCAGCAACGACTCCATTTTTATATGGTGCAATACGCCACTCGCAAGCATCGCCCATCCAACTGTTACCGACAACGTGAGCACCCCCGCCCACATCGTGATGAACCACACCGACGTGGCCACTGACCTTGATTGCGACGATATGGTGAACAACGTGCCCGTCACCGCTTATGTGCAGCGCACCTGGACGGCCACCGACGAACATGGCAACACGACACAGTGCGTACAGCATATTTTTATGAAAAAAGCGGTGCTGTCGCAAGTGGAATTCCCCAAGCACCGGGACGGCGTTCAAAAGCCGGTGCTGGAATGCGGCGCACAAGACCCCCTCAACTTCAATATCACGGGCTACCCCATGATTGACAGCGTTTGGATGGACAACACCCTTAGCTGCGACCTCGTGGCATCCTTCACCGACCAGCAGATACCCATTTGCGGCGGCAGCCGCAGGATACTTCGCACTTGGTCCATCTTCGACCTTTGCACCGAGGATTTCAGGTTTTTCACGCAAATCATTCGAGTGCTGGACACCACAGCGCCCGCCGTCACCTGCCCGGCCAACCTCAGCTTTACCACTTACCCCAGCGTTTGCACCGCACAAGTTTATTTGCCGCAGGCAAATGCCACCGATGGCTGCTCGGGTGCAACGGTGACGCCCTCCTGGCAGTATGGCACGGGCAATGGGCCGTTCAACAACGTGCCAGTGGGCGCACATACCGTCACCTATACGGCCAAAGACGGCTGCAACAACACCAGCACCTGCACCATGACCGTAACCGTGAAGGACGAGATAAAGCCTGTGGCCCTTTGCGAAAGCAGCGTACAGGCCAACTTGCTGGCCGACGGCACGACCTTGATTTATGCGGAAACCTTCAACAACGGCAGCTACGACAACTGCGCCATCGGCCAGATGCAAGTGAGCTACGGTGGGCAGCCGTTCGATACTTTTGTTTCATTTGATTGCACCAATATTGGCACACAGATACCCGTCACGCTCAAAGTGGTGGACGCTGGCGGCCTCAGCAGCACCTGCCTCAGCAACGCCATCGTGAAGGACTTGGTGAAACCCGACATCATCTGCCCCGGCCCCGTGACCATCGGTTGCGGCCAGGACTACAACAACCCGGCACTGACCGGCCAGCCATTTGCCACGGACAACTGCTCTGTGGCCTCGACGACTGTTTCCAACCAAGTCAACCTGAACAACTGCGGCAATGGCACCGTAACCCGCCTCTGGACCGCCAAAGACCAGAGCAACAACGCCGCCACCTGCCAGCAGATAGTGACCATTGGCGACATCACGCCGATTACCGTGACATTCCCCGCCGACGTGCTGACCTACGAATGCGAGCCGAACACCGAGGTGAGCGAGATGGGCGATGTAGTGGTGACGGGCAAGGATTGTGAGCAATTGCAGATTACCCACACCGATTATTACTTCTACACGGCACAGCCTGCCTGTTTCAAGCTCATCCGCAACTGGGCGGTGATTGACTGGTGCTCCTACTCGCCCAACGACCCCGACGGGGCGGGCTTTTGGGAGTCAACGCAGGTGATTGAGGTGCGGGACAGCTTGGCCCCAGTGCTGGTTTGTCCCCAAAATTTTACCGTAGGCATTGACGGCTTCACCTGCTCCGAGCAAGTGACCGTGCCACTGCCAACCATTGACGATTGCAGCGACCAATTGGTGGTGACCAACAACTCTCCGTTTGCTGCAAGCAGCAATGGCGCAGCCAGCGGCACTTATCCCAAAGGCGTTCACAACATACTTTATACCGTTGCCGATGGTTGTGGCAACACTTCCACCTGTGCTACACGGGTGACGGTGGAAGACGCTCAAGCACCCTCGCCCATCTGCAACAACGGCGTGGCAGTGACCATCCAGCAGAACGGCTTCGTGACGATAACGCCTTCGATGATCAACAACGGCAGCAACGACAACTGCTCGCCGACGAGCATGCTCATCATGCAGGTAAGTCCCAACACCTTTGACTGCCAGAACATCGGTACCAAGGTGGTGACCCTCACGGTGACCGACCAAGCGGGCAACTCCGCCTTCTGCCAAACCAATGTGGTGGTGCAAGACAACCTCCATGTTTGCTCCAACGGCAACACGGCCACCATCGCTGGCAAGCTTGCGCAGGTGAACGGTACCCCGGTATCCGGCAAGTTGGTGGGACTCAGCGGCGGCATCAGCAATGCCGTGCAGACCAACGTGGACGGCACTTTTGCATTCGCCAACCTGCCTTTGGGACAAGACTACATACTGACACCGAGTTACAACACCAAGCCGCTGAACGGCGTCACGACCTACGACATCGTGCTTATCCGTCGGCATATCCTCAACATACAGCTCTTCGACAACCCCTATAATATCATCGCCGCTGACGTGAACCGCTCCGGCGCTGTGACGACCCTCGACCTCGTGGATTTGCAGAAGCTCATCTTGACCATAACGACCGTGTTCCCGAACAACAACCCGTCCTGGCGGTTCGTACCAGTTAGCCACAACTTCGTGAACCCGACCAACCCGTTCACCCTCGCCTTCCCGGAAGCCCTGTCGCTGGATGACATCGTGGGCAACTACTGGACGGCGGACTTCGTGAGCATCAAGGTCGGCGATGTGAACGGCACCGCCAACCCGACCCAGCTCGATGGCGAGGACATAGGCGAGCGGAACAATTACAACAACTCGCTGATTTTCAGCACAGAAGACATTGAATTGGTTGCTGGCCATGAATATGCCATCCCCTTCGTGGCGCACCCAGAACAGGTCATGGCCGGCTTCCAATTCACCCTGGATTTTGATGAAAAAATGCTTGATTTCTTGGCCGTCCCCGAAGGGGCGAGCTTGCTCAAGGGCAACAACTTCGGCCTGCCGCAGTCGCTCGGCACCAGCGCCCTCACGGTAAGCTGGGTGAACGAGGCTGCGCAAAAATTGCCTACAACTACAGCTGTTTTTACCCTGAAGTTTCGGGCAAATACGAATGGCCGCCTCTCCAATGCGTTGAAAATCAACTCGATGCAAACGGTTGCCGAGGCTTATGCGGGCGATTTTTCAGCCCGTAACGAAGCCTTTGAAACCTGGGGCGTGGGCCTTGAATTCAGTTTGCCTTCTGCAAATGGGCAAACGGCAACGGTGGGGCTGCCTTTGTTGCTCCGCAATTACCCGAACCCATTCACGGACAAGACCACGGTTGAGTTCCAATTACCGGAAGCCTCGCAAGTCAGCTTCCGCTTGCACGACGCCTACGGCAGGCTGCTCAAAACCTGGGTGGGCAGTTACGAAAAAGGTCCGCACCAGCTCCCGCTCGACCTCAACGGATACCCGCCCGGCCTGCTGCTCCTCGAAATGGCGGCAGACGGCCAACCACGACAGACTTTAAGAATGGTTAATGGCAGTTGATGATTGGTGACAGTTCCGCCAACAGCCAACAGCCAAAAAATACCCATGTTCATATCGATAGACCCGATTGAATCTACGATTCTATAGCCAGCACCGACTTTTTCTTTAATCAACTTACACACACATTACACACACACAATCGAGTTCGGGCTGTCTAAACCCGGTAACCGTCAAAAGGGCTGATACTATGAGAAAACGTCCCATGAACTTTTGAAAAGGTACCACCAACCACAGGGCCTGGCGGGGGGAGCCGACTGCAATAAACTGGCAGTAGCACCCCCGCCATGGTTCGGGTTGGACGATGAAATTGGAAATTAAGAAATTAGGAAATTGGAAATTGCACGAATAATCAATCACTTGAGTCAATAATTTTCTAAACTAATTTCATAAACATACATGTGGTGGTTTATTTGTGATTTTGGAGAGTGATTATTTAAAAAGTAAAAGCAATAATTATTAGGAATAAATTTAACGAAAGTGACTGTAAAATAAGGCCATCTGATTTTTTAAACATAATTAATCATAAAAAATAAGCGTCTTTCAGCGTCAAGAAAAACGACCAAAATCATACATAAAACTTAGCTCCAAATACCTAAAACCTATTATTCGAGTATTAAACAAACCTTGTCAAGCATTAGCATTTTAATCAATCAATCATTAACAATTTTAAGAATCCCATGAGAGATTTCGAGTTTACTAAACCCAACAAGCGCATCCCTACCACCAGTCGGGGTGCAACTACCAGCGGTTTGTTTGGTATGGGGCGCCTGCTAAGGGCGGCCATGCTTGCGGCCCTGCTAATGCTTGCGGGCTGGGGTAACAGTGCTTATGCTCAATGCGCCCTTGTTTGCAACGACGACCTGAACGTATCACTGCCCGGCCCAAGCGACAACTGCGCCTTGGAACTGACCGTTGACATCCTACTGGAAGACCCTACGTCTTGTCCTGGCCCATTCACCGTTACGCTGATGACACAGCAAGGCATCCCCTTGCCCAGCAGCCCTTATGTCAATGCCACGCATATCGGCAATACCTACATTTACTCCGTGGCAGAGTCCGGCGGAAACTCCTGCTGGGGCACCCTCAATGTGGAGGACAAGCTCGGCCCGGAAATCACAAACTGCGGTGACCACGTCATCCCCTGCTTGCGCAACTACAAGCCCACCAACGACGGCGGCAGCGTGCCCGCCCCCACGGTGGCCGATTGCTCCGGCGTGGCCAGCTTCAGCTACACCGACGTCATTGACCACGGTACTTGCAGCTCGCCCTATGTGGCATTCATCCTGCGTACCTGGACGGCGACCGACATTCACGGCTACTCCAGTACCTGCCAGCAGAACATTACGGTGCAGCGGGTAACGCTATCGAACCCAGTGTTCACACCTGTTTGTCCACCTAACGTGGAGCTTCAGTGCAACATCGGTTCGCAAAACACCAGTCCTGCTGCCACGGGCTACCCGACCATCACCATTGGTGGCACAGCCTATCCAGTGGTGCCGGGTGCCAACAATTTCTGCGAAATCGCATCATCTTACGTGGACGAGCAGTTCATCATCTGCGGTGGCGGCAAGAAGATACTCCGTACCTGGACCATCTATGACTGGTGCCTCCCGACCAACATCGGCAACGGCAACCCTTGGTCTTGCATTCAGGTTATCAAACTGACCGATACTACGCCACCCGTGATTACTTGCCCAGCCCCCATCGTGCAGGGCAGTGCTTCTGGCGGCTGTTTCGCATCGTTTAACCTGCCTGCGGCAAACGTGGTGGACGCCTGCTCGGCGGTCACCGTGAAAGTGCTGACCCCGTTTGGCATCGTCAACGGCAACGGTGGCCCGATTTACAACGTGCCGGTTGGTACGCATACGATTACTTACATCGCTACCGATGCCTGCGGCAACGTGAGCCAGTGCAATACGACCATGACGGTGCGGGACGTAACAGCCCCTGTTGCAGTTTGCATACAGTTCTCGACCGTGTCCCTGACGAATGATGGCACGGCTATCATGGCCGCCACTTCCTTCGACAACGGCAGCTCTGACAACTGCGCCATTGACCACATGCTGGCCAGGCGGATGCCTTCCGATTGCGACACCGATGGCTCGCCTTACGATACCCATGTGATGTTCACCTGCTGCGATATTGGCGAAGACCTCATGGTCACTTTGCAGATATTTGATGCCGCTGGCAACGTGAATACCTGTATGATTGAAGTGGAGGTGCAGGACAAAATTGACCCACTCATCACCTGCCCGCCGAACAAGACGATACAGTGCTCCGACCCCGCACCGCCCGTTTCGCCGCCAACCTTTAGCGACAATTGCGCTGGCGCAACTTGGGCGCAGATTGAAACCAGCAACGTCACCAACTGCGGTACTGGCTCCATCTGGCGCACCTACACCGTGACGGACGCTGGCGGCAGGAAAGCTTCCTGCATTCAGACCATTTCCGTGGTGAACACAACGCCGTTCAATGCATCGGGCATCGTTTGGCCGCTCGACTACACGACCTACCAGTGCAGCCCGACGCTCGAACCCAGCGACCTGCCCAACCTGTATGACGTGCCGACCATTACCGAAGATGCCTGTGACCTCGTTGCCGTGGCGCATACCGACCAGCCGCTTTATACCAACTACCCGGCTTGTTACAAGATTTTGAGGAAATGGATTGTGATAGACTGGTGCCAGTACAACCCGAACATACCCGGCAGCCCTGGCTATTGGGAATATACGCAGGTGATTAAGGTGATGGACAACACGCCACCCCTCATTGCTTGCCCCGGCAACGTGACGGTACAAAGCCTCGACGCAAGCTGCGGCACAGGTGCAGTTTCCGTTCCGGCACTTTCGGCCACCGATTGCAGCCAAACCCTTAACTGGACGGTGAAGGTGGACTACAATTCCAACGGCTCGATTGATGTGGTTGGCTCCAGCCCTAACCTCAGCGGCAACTACCCATTTGGCACACATGCCGTATCGGTAACGGTGGAAGACGGTTGTGGAAACATCGCCACCTGCAATTTCACCATCACCGTAACGGATGGCAAAAAACCGACCCCGGTCTGCGTGAACGGCCTGGCCGTGGAACTGATGGCCATGAATGGCGGTGGCATGGTACAGCTGACTGCCAGCATGTTCAACTCCGGTAGCTTCGACAACTGCACCAGCCCGCAGAACCTGCAATTGCAAATCGTGCCGTCGCTCTTTGACTGTGACGACGTGGGCACCAACATCGTGACGATGTACGTGACCGACCAAGCTGGCAATACCGACTACTGCGAGACCTACGTCATCATTCAGGACAATATGGTGGTTTGCCCAGATGCGCTCACCGCCGACGTAGCTGGCAATATTGCCGATGCAAACAACAGCGGCATGAATGGCGTGACCGTGAACGTGAGTGGCAACGGCCCGCTGACTGCCCCGGCCACCACTTCCCCCAACGGCAGTTTCATGTTCCCAAGCCTCAGCCTGGGCTACGACTACACCTTTACGCCGAACTACAACATGAACCCGTTGAACGGCGTGACGACCTTCGACCTCGTGCTCATTACCCGCCACATCCTCAACATGCAGTTGCTGGATACACCGTACAAAATCATCGCCGCCGACGTGAACAAGTCTGGCTCGGTGACGACCTTTGACGTGGTGGAGCTTCGCAAATTGGTGCTTCAAATCAATAACTCGTTCCCGAACAATACCTCTTGGCGTTTTGTGGATGAGTCGCACGTATTCCCGAACGCAGCCAACCCATTTACGCCAGTATTCCCAGAGTATTTCAACGTGAACGACATCGCTTATGACCAAAACGGCGTTGATTTCGTGGCGGTGAAAATCGGTGACGTGAACGGTTCCGCTTCCACAAACTTCAGCGGCAGCGACACTGACGACCGCAGCTTGGTGGGTAAACTTGATTTTGAGCTGGATGAAATGTCCCTCGAAGCAGGCCATACCTACCGGGTGCCTTTCCGTGCCAGCAATTTCGTGAACCTCTTGGGCTATCAGTTCGCCCTGAAGTTCAACGAGGAGGTGCTGACGCTGGAAGACATCGAAATGGGTGCATTGGAAGGATTGAGCGATGAGAACTTCGGTTTGACGCTACTCGAAGATGGTATTATTACGACAAGCTGGGACAATTCAAAAAACACACTGCAAGACAACAACACGGTACTTTTCACGCTGGTTTTCAAGGCAAATGCCAAAGCTAAGTTGAGCAACCTGCTCCAGGTCACAAACGTCATCATCCCCGCTGAAGCCTATCGCAACGCTGGGCAGGACATGGAATTGCTGGACATCAACCTCAACTTCAACCAGGCCGAAACCGTAATTGTTGACTTTGAATTGTTCCAAAACAAGCCCAACCCATACCATGAGACCACCGCCATCGGCTTCCGCCTCCCAGAGGCTGGCCGTGCCACGCTGACGGTCTATGACCTATCGGGCAAGGCGCTCAAAACGGTGTCGAAGGACTTCGCCAAGGGCTACAACGAAATCATCTTGAACCACAGCGAACTTGGCGCTTCCGGCGTCCTGTTCTACCAACTTGAGACGAACTCGCAGACTGCTACCCGCCGAATGGTGCGGATGTGATGGGAAATTAGGGAATTGAGAAATTGGAAATTGGGGTCATCGGGAATATCATCCGTACCAATTTCCAAATTTCTCAATTTCCAGTTCCTAACCTGCTCTGAATCTGTTTTTATTGAAAAACAAAACCGCTTCTGGCCTTTCGCCGGAGGCGGTTTTTTTGTTGAAATAGTTGAATTTGTTGAATTGGGAGTGCCGGAAGTGGGTTATAGTTCCTGCCAGCGCCCACCCTGTGCCACAATGAACACCGCCTCCGATTTGGGCGGCCACTGCTTCATCTCCACCCGGCAAGCGTTTTCCTCGGTGCGGAAGCGGTACTGCTCCGTTTGGTAATCGCCGAGGCCCATGCCGTACAGCCACCACCAATTGCCCCATTGGTTGAATTTTAGGTGAAACACCCCCGTGGTGCTGTCTCGGTTGGTGGTAAAGCCATCGGTCGGGGAGGTCAAATTGAACTGGGAAACCTGGTAGAAGTCGCCCGCTGCTGGCCGCTCGGCGACGTATCTCAGGGCGTGTTTGATGGCCAAGTTTTCCCTCGAAAAATCCTTGAAAATCGGGATGCCCTGGTAGTTGTCGGGGCTGGCCAGCACATAGACCTCCGGGGCATCGTGCCAGCGGAAATCACGCAGGAGGCCGTTGGCAATTTGGGCACCCACCTGCCAGCGAACGGTCATTTTGTGCAGGAAAAATAACGAGGCCGCCAGCCACAAAGCGAACAGCCCATTGCGCAGCAACCGAGGAAAAAGGTCGAAAACCGCCACCAGCCCGATGCAGAAAAACAGCGAAGCGAGGTAGCCGTAGCGGTCGTTTTCACCATGCAGGATGTACGCCACATAGAGGTTGGCGACGGGCGCAAGGGCAAGGAAGAACAGTAGCCAAGCATGGCCGACGACGCTCAACGTCGGGGAGGTTTTGAACGACCCCGACATTCTTTCGGAGCTGCCCAATGTCGGGGAGGTTTCGAACCTCCCCGACGTTTTGATTAACCACCCACCCATCGCCAAACCCACCACCAGCCCGCACCATGCCACCACTGGTTTTTCAAAAAACAGCACGAGCCACTCCTTGCCGCCATGCTGCCACTCCCGCCACCAGAGCAGGTATTTGGTGAAATATTTCAAGCAATTGCCAGCGATGAGCGGCAAGTCAAAATTCAGGTGGACGCCCTCACCGTAGTGGCCCGCCCAGCCGCCGAGGAGTATCTTGTTGAAGAAAAAATAGGCGACCGCCAATAGAAGGTAGGGGAGTGAGATGAGTAGCCCCTGACCCGACCCCTGACCCCTAAAGGGGAACCTGAAAATGTTCATTTCGTGGGTATTTCCATGATGGGGTTCCGATGAATATGCGTCCGTGGGTCCCCCTTTAGGGGTCAGGGGT
>JANPLH010000075.1:0-21816 GCA_031426435.1 Saprospiraceae bacterium
GTCGTTTTCCCAAGGGACACCGTCGGCAACGTGGACGACGCCAAGCCCAAGCACCCCAGCGAACGCCACGGCACGGCCTGCGCCGGGGTTGCCGCCGCCAGTGGCAATGGCAAGGCCACGGGTGTTGCGCCTGCGGCGCAATTGATGCCCATACGCCTTGGCAGCATCGGCAGCATCAGCGAGGCAAAGGCGTTCAAGTGGGCCGCCGATAATGGGGCCGACGTGATTTCGTGCAGTTGGGGACCCGAGGACGGTGCTTGGTGGAATTCCAACGACCCGCTCCACACGAAACAAGCCCGCCTGCCCGACAGTGCCAAGGCGGCTATTGATTATGCGGTGGAAAAAGGACGGGGCGGCAAGGGTTGCATCATCACCTGGGCGGCTGGCAACGGCAACGAGGACGTGAAGTACGACGAGTATGCCAGTTATCCGAAGGTAATCGCCGTGGCTGCCTGCAACGACAACGGTCGCCGGTGCGTCTATTCCGATTTCGGCGAGGCGGTTTGGTGCTGCTTTCCCAGCAACGATTTTTACGAGCCAAAACTAAATCCCAATCGCCCGAAAACGCCCGGCATCTGGACGACCGACCGCACGGGCAAGGATGGATACAACAGTGGAGGCATCAACGCCGAGCACCTCGTCGGTGACTTCGACGGCCAATACACCGCCACTTTCGGCGGCACGTCGAGCGCCTGCCCCGGCGTGGCCGGCGCAGCGGCCCTTATGCTGGCTGCCAACCCCGACCTAACCTGGGAGCAGGTGAAGACCATCATGCGAAACTCCTGCGACCGCATTGACGATACTATGGGCGCCTACGATGCCAACGGCCACAGCCCATTCTATGGTTACGGTCGGCTGAATGCCTTGAAGGCCGTGCAGAACGCAATTGCCGCAGGACAACCAAAATCTGATGCCCCGGAGTTTAAGGTCAACGGGATTGCGCATTTCAACAAAACCATAAATGTCCAATTCACCAATAGCAACCCTGTGGGCGATTTTGCAAATTCGGAACGCCTAATGGGGCTGCAAGTGAGCCTTGAACCGTTTCACCCCGACTTGCATGTTACCTATAAGTTGATGGTGAAAACAATGGGGGAAACCGAGACTGCCACCAACGGTGCAATGGTGAAAACAGTGGACAAGCGCCGCTCGGTGGTGGGCGTTTCCATTTCATTGGAAGGCCCGTTGGCGGTAAAGTTTAAGGTGAAATACGCCGTGAAATTGAAGGGCATAGCCGAGTGGGTCGAAGCTGAAAACGGCGCTTGGGCGGGCAGTGGGGATGCGAAGAAGGGGGCGACGGTGGAGGGGGTGAGGGTGTGGATTTGAAGGGGCGTAGAGGCAAGGATTGGGTGAGGGGTAGTTAGATTTCCGAAATCTTGAAGATTTCGGAAATCTTTGGATATGGCTTTGAAAGTTAGAAAAAATGCCATTACTTACCAGCGATTTCGCAACCATACAGAGCGAATTGCCTTGAAAATCCACCGCTTTGCTAAAGTGCGAGGCACAGCAGCGGACGCAAACGGGATAGGCTGAAGAACTTGCCGCCCAGATTGTAGCCCCTCGTCTAGCCACCCTTGACCACTTGCTTGACTTCAAAGCCCGTGGTCAGGTTGTAGCACCGCTTGTTGGCCGAAAAGCCATAGTTCTCATGCCCTTCTATCAACCACTTGATGGGCAAGGAATGACGGGTTTGACTGTCAAAAATCTTGGTACACTTCATAGGGACGAAGATAAGCTACGGAATGATAAGTTGCTGATTTTCAGGTTTTTCTCATGCTGTGGGGTGCGCAAATCGGAGAGTTGTGCGCAAAAAAGCAGCTGTAATAATTACAAATGATATGATAAGGTCAAAAAACTTCTGGGTAGGTGCTGTATTATTTTCTATTATTCCGTTATTGCTTATAGATATAAGTGTGCATGTTATTGACTGGAAAAAGGATGTACGTGAAGAAGTAATAACTCTTGTACACAATTCAGATACTTATACCCAAAGCCAAAAAACAGAAGCCTTGGATACTCTGCTGGAACGAGAGAAAACACTTAACTTTCTGCTTTACGTTAAGAGCTTTCTATGTTTGCTTTTGTTAAGTTTAAGTATTTATTACTTTAAGAAATATAGAAGACAAAGAGAACAACCAGTCTGGAAACCAATTGCCTTTACAGTTGCACTTGCTGCTTGCTTCTTGGCTGTAAAAATTATTGTAGTCACACAAACCTCTAATAGCAGCAAAATAAAAATTCTGAATTTTGAACCTTCAGAATATTCCTTTATGGGTTTATATGATAAGAATTTCAAAGGCAAAGTTGTTTATGTGGATTTTTGGGGAACGACCTGCGGGCCTTGCCTGCAAGAATTCAGAAACTCCACAAAGCCCTTAAAAGAAAAGTACAAATCAGAACAAGGGTTAGCTTTTCTATACGTGTCACAAGGGAATGAGTATTTGTGGAAGAAGCAAATTGAAAAATACAATGTTGAAGGCCATCATGTATTTGTTGATAATGAACAATACGATAAACTTTATAAAAAAGCTGTCAACGATAGCGGTACACTCATCACAATGCCAAGGTATCTAATAATAAATAAAAAAGGAGAAATTGTGGTTACTGATGCAAAACGGCCGAGTGAAAAGGATAGCCTGTATATAGAGCTCGATAAATACTTAGCTCAAAGTAATTGAAAATCGTTTCTGCGCACAACAGTGTGTTTATTAAATTGTGGCAGGACGTCAAGCATTCAACTATAAATCGCTATTTTGCTTTTGTGGTTAATTGAACCTGAAGTATTCCAATTGCCACAACTTCATAAACACTTCAACGTTAGCCCTCCAATATCAAAAAAGGTGTCGCAGCACACCGCCGCAACACCTTTCCTTTTTCAACAATCTTGAAAACTCAATCTCGAACTCAATCCGAGGTATATTTCGCCTCGCCCAATCCACCTATAAAGGTGACCAGATTTTGCCCTGCCCCCAAGACCTCTCACATTTACAAGACAACTTACAGCCTTTTTTTCGCAAAAACCGTTTGATTTTTTTGTTGCACTGTCTGTTACATACTAGCATATTACAGCTGTTTTTCCACAAGGTATTTCCAATAGCGCTTTGGCACGTGCTGTAGGTGCAGTTTGAGGTTGCGGCGCTCCACGATGTCCACGCTTTTGAAATAGGATTTCCAAAGCGCTTGATAATCGGTTTCTGCATCAGTGATGATGTCTTCGGTGAGTCGCTTGTGCTCCTGCTCGCTGAAGGTGACGTACTCAGCCTTCTTCAAGTCCCAGAAAAGGCCGTAGTGCCGGCGGGTGTCGTAGATGAGCCAAGGCTGTGCCGGGTAGCGGTCAATGAAGTGCTTGCCGATGAGCGGCATCACGTTGAAGTCTGGCTCGATGAGCGAGACGTAGAGGCCATCCCTGGTCTCGGCGAAGCGCACAAAGGCGTGCATCCGGTGCACCTCCCGGCCTATTTTCTTGTTTATTTGATGCAGTTCCAAAATCTTGGTATCAAAGTAGTTCTGCTCAACGCTCGTGGCGCTGGACATCGCCATTTTTACGAAGTGGAAAATGAGCATCTCCACGTCTTTTTGCTCCGAAAGAAAACAATGGAACAGCAGTCGCTCCCCTGCCTTGCTGGTCTTGCCGATGATTCCCTTGCGCACCCGTTCGGCCCAAGCTGGATTCGTAGCCACATGAACGTGCTGCCCAAACAGGTCGGGCACGAACTCATCCTCCGGCTCGATGCCAGTCGGTTCTAGTTTAAGGCGGAAGGCTTCGAAAATGGCGGACAAAAGCCCCTCGTAGGTGCCGTCATAGGTGAGCTTCATGTGGGGGTTGATAATGGGTTGATAAGAGTTGATATGAGGTTGATAAGAGTTGATAGCGGGGCGGCGTCATGCGGGAAATCAAACTTTTATAAACCCTTATAAACATTTAAAATAGGCTCAACTGCCCCATGTTCGCCTTTCGCTCGCCGTGCAGCACCTGCTGCCGGATGAGTTCAGGCTGGAAGCCAAGCAGTTTGAGCGGTTCCCCAGCGCAGGATAGGAAGTATTGCGCCCGCTTCCACACCACGCCGATTTTTTGTAGGTTTTCTTTGCGGAGCTGCCCGAAGCGCCTCGCCTGCACGATTTTGTGCGCCGACTTCACGCCAATGCCGGGTATCTTCAAAATCATTTCCAACGGGGCACGGTTCACGTCCACGGGGAAAAGGTGCGGGTTGCGCAAGGCGTAGCTGAACTTGGGGTCCACTTTGAGGTCGAGGACAGGGTGCTGGGCGTCCACGATTTCATCCACTTTGAAGCCGTAGAAGCGCATGAGCCAATCGGCTTGGTAGAGGCGGTTTTCCCGCACCAGCGGCGGAGTGCGAAGGGCCGGCAGCCGCTCATCGCTGCTCACGGGAATGTAGCCAGAGTAATAGACCCGCCGTAGTTTTTGGTCTTTGTAGAGGCTGTCGGCAAGCTTGAGCACGTGAAGGTCGTCTTCCGGCGTGGCCCCGATGACCATCTGCGTGCTTTGCCCGCCGGGGGCGAAAAGCGGCGCCTTTTGAATGCTTCGGCGCTCCTCCTTGTAGCCTGTTATGGTCTGGTTTAGGTAGTTCATTGGGGTGTAAACGCTGGGATAGTCCTTCTCCGGGGCTACCTGTTTCAGGCTTTCTTCCGAAGGGATTTCGAGGTTGACGCTGAGGCGGTCGGCGTATAGGCCAGCCTCGTGCAGCAGCAGGTCGCTGGCACCGGGGATGGCCTTCAGGTGGATGTAGCCGTTGAACTTGTGCTCCGTGCGCAGCTGCTTGGCGATGCGCACGAGCCGCTCCATCGTGTAGTCGGCACTCTTGAAAATACCGGAACTGAGGAACAGCCCTTCGATGTAGTTGCGTTTGTAAAAATTGATGGTCAGGTCAACTACTTCCTGCACAGTGAAGGCCGCCCGCTTCACGTCATTGGAGCGGCGGCTGACACAGTAGGCACAGTCGAAGATGCAATGGTTGGTGAGCAGGATTTTCAAGAGGGAGACGCAGCGCCCGTCCTGGGTGTAAGTGTGGCAAATGCCCATGCCGGTGGCATTGCCGAGGCCGCCCTTTGTGTTCTTTCTTTTGCTGCCACTGCTGGCACAGCTTACGTCATACTTGGCTGCGTCGGCGAGTATTTCAAGCTTTTCCTGGGTCTTGTTGTCCATAGATGCAAAACAACGAAAAAAACTTATTGTTTATAAAAAATTGACAAAACAAGTAATTTTGTTTTGCCAAGAGCCTACCCGAATACCTTGTTTGAATTTTAAAAGATGAATGGCAAGGTTTGAAGCGTTTTGAAAAGCGTTGCGCAGCTAAAAAGGGCATGCCCTGACTCAACAGAACATGCCCCTTCATATCCGAAACGATTTTCTTAATCAGCTATGTATTTTGCCTCTCCCAATTTTGCATGGGCTGCCGACAACCTCGCTATCGGCACACGAGGGCCGGAGCAAGAGACATAGTCCAAGCCAATTTTATGGCAGAAGGCAATGGAAGCCGGGTGGCCGCCATGTTCGCCACAGATGCCGATTTTCAGGTTCGGGCGCTGCTTGCGGCCCCATTCCACGGTGATTTCCATGAGCCTGCCCACACCTTTGCGGTCGAGCACTTCGAACGGATTATCGTGAACAACGTCCATCTGCTGGTAAAGTGGCAAGAACTTATTCTCGGCGTCTTCCCGGCTGAAGGAGTAGGTGGCCTGCGTCAGGTCGTTGGTGCCGAAGGAAAAGAACTCGGCGACCTTGGCTAATTCATCGGCCCGCATACAGGCCCGCACGACCTCAATCATGGAGCCAAACTTGAAGTGCAGTGGCGCTTTCAACTTGGCCTCCACTTTCTCCCGAATTTCATCCACAAAGACCTTCACATGCTCCAGCTCACGGGCCGTGCAAACCTGCGGCACCATGATTTCCGGGTGAGCCTCCACGCCTGCAGCCTGACATTCGGCAGCAGCTTCGAGGATGGCCTGTATCTGCATTTTGTAAATCTCTGGGTAGGTCAGGCCAAGCCTTACGCCCCGGTGGCCGAGCATCGGGTTCACCTCATGCAGTTCCTTTATTTTGCGGAGCATCAATTCTTTTTTCAGGACTGCTTTCGTTACCAAATCGGCGCCAGTTTGGTTGAACGGCGATGGATAATCGTGCGCCAATTCCTCTTTGGCTTCCAGCAGGCGCAGGCTGCCGTAGAGGTTGTTCACGCCGTCAATCGTCGTTTTCAGGTGGCGCAAGTGCTCCAGTTCACCGACCAGTTCCTCCTCGCTGGGCAGGAACTCGTGGATGGGCGGGTCGAGCAGACGCACTGTCACTGGGCGGGGCGACATGGCCTTGAAGATGTCCACGAAGTCCTGCCGCTGTATAGGCAGCAGGCGGTTCAGGGCGGCTTCCCGCTCCTCGGTGTTGTTGGCCAGAATCATGTCAATCACGATCGGCAGTCGGTCCACGTCGTTGAACATGCGCTCGGTGCGGCAAAGCCCGATGCCCATTGCCCCAAACTCAACCGCTTTGGCAGCTGCGCCCGGTGTGTCGGCATTGGCAAATACTTTGAGCCTCGCCACGTTATCTGCCCAGCCGAGCAGGGTTTGCAGTTCTTTGCTAAAAACGGGATCAACCATCGGCACCTCGCCTTGATAGACCTTGCCCGTGCCACCGTCAATCGTGATATAGTCGCCTTCATGCAGTGTTTTTTCACCAATAACGGCTTGGCGCAATTTTACGTCCACCGAGATGCCTTCGGCACCTGCCACGCAGGGCTTGCCCATGCCACGGGCCACCACGGCAGCATGCGAAGTTTTACCACCACGGCTGGTAAGGATACCTTGCGAAGCAAAGAAGCCGTGGATGTCCTCCGGCTTGGTTTCCTCTCGGACGAGAATCACTTTTTGGCCGGCACGGCCCAACGATTCAGCCCGGTCGGCGTCGAAGACGCAGTGACCGGAGGCAGCGCCCGGCGATGCAGGCAGACCTTGCGCCAGCGCAACGGCCTTGTGCTTGGGGTCAAGGCGGCGGAACAGCAATTGCTCCAGCATCTCTGGTTGAATGCGCATCAGTGCCTCGTCCTTACTGATTAGGCCTGCATTGGCCATTTCGACGGAAGTGCGAACGAGGGCCGTGGCGTTCATCTTGCCATTGCGGGTCTGGAGGCAATAAAGGGTTTGCTTCTCGATGGTGTATTCAAAATCCTGCACCTCCCGGTAATGGGTTTCAAGCTTGTTGCGAAGTTCTTCGAGTTGGCGGTTCATTTCGGGCATTTCGGCGGCCAGTTCCACCACGGGTTTCGGGGTGCGGATGCCAGCCACCACGTCCTCGCCCTGTGCGTTGACGAGGTACTCGCCGAACATGATGTTCTCGCCAGTGCCGGGGTCACGGGTGAAGCCGACGCCCGTGGCGCTGTCGTTGCCCAGGTTGCCGAATACCATCGTCACGACGTTTACGGCGGTGCCATTGGCCATTTGGGGGGTGATGTGGAACTCCCGTCGGTAGTCCACGGCCCGCTTACCCATCCAGGATTTGAAGACGGCTTTGATGGCGATTTCGAGCTGTTCGTAAACGTCTTCAGGGAATGGCTTGCCAATATGCTCCTGTACCACATTGCGGAAGCGACCACTGATTTCCTTGAGGTCGTCGGCATTTAGGCCCACGTCCACTTTGACGCCAGCCCGGCGCTTCACTTCCTCAAAATGTTCGTCAAATTTTTCATCGGGAACGCCGAGCGCCACCTTGCCGAAAAGCTGGATGAAACGGCGGTAGGCGTCATAGCCAAAGCGTTCATTGTTGCTGAGTTTTATCAATCCCGGCAAGGTTTGGGCGTTGAGGCCGAGGTTGAGGATGGTATCCATCATGCCCGGCATGGACATGGCGGAGCCAGAACGCACGGACACCAACAGCGGGTTGTCGGGATCGCCGAAACCCTTGCCAGTGGCGGCTTCCAGTGCCTTGATTTCGGCAACGACCTGACCCATCAGGCCATCGAGCAATTGGCCGTCGGGGCTGGCCAGGTAGTCGAGGCAGGCTTCGGTGCTGATGACGAAACCGGGTGGCACGTTCAACCCGATTTGGGTCATTTCGCAGAGGTTGGCGCCTTTGCCGCCAAGTAGGTGCTTGTTTTTGCCGTCACCTTCTTTGAAGGACCAAACGTATTTCTTCTGGTCGGTTGTGCGGATTTTTTGTGAAAGGTCGGAGGTGGTTGCTGATTCAATCATGGTGGAAAATTTTTTTGACAAAGGTTGCCATGATTGGTGGGTGGGAAAATGAATTAAATCACTGGGGTGGGTGGGAAAAATCACCTATTCGAAGACCTTGCTGGCAGGAATCAAAAAACCGGGGATAACTGGCTCTGCGGAACAAATATCGTCTCCTGAGCAGATGGTCATTTGCTTGCCACGATAGACATGAACTTCTTTTGTTTTTGGATAAATAAACCAGACGATGGCGACTTTGGCATTGCGGTAGTCAATCAGTTTTTCGCTGGCTTTGTTGATTTGGTCGTTGTTTGAAATCACCTCAATTACGAATTGAGGAATTTGGTTCTCCTCTCTCGACAGTTTTATTTGCTGGCCTGTGAAATAGGCAACATCAGGTCTTCGGTAAGCAATTCCAAACCAAGCATTTATTTCAGGGTAAAGTTTGCCAAGACTTGAGTTCGCTACTTTTAAGCTATCTAATAAGTTTACTAAATTATCAATAATGAATAATTGAAGTTGGTTCATAGTACGTAATGTTTTGACGATTTCTCCATCCACCCATTCATATTTGTACCTATCCTCCTTATTGGAGTACCTACGGTCAAACTCCTCCCAAGTCAGTTTTTTCAGGGCACTCTTTGGTGAATCTTCTTTAATTGCTACTAAATTCATAGACTCATTTTTTTTACAAAAATAGGCTTTTCTTTCAAATTCCCTACGCCCTCAAATCCACCCCAAACAAATCCCTCGACTTCCACCAAACCCCAGCCACAATGGCCAAGGAAAGCGCCCCCCCAGCCACCACCGAGCGCACCGTGCCCAGCCAACTGGCCGCCATGCCCGACTCGAAAGCACCAAGCTCATTGCTGGCACTAAGAAAGATGCCGTTCACCGCCCCTACCCTGCCCCGCATCTCGTCGGGTACGACCAGTTGCAAAATCGTGTGCCGAATGACCACGCTCACCGCATCGAAAGCCCCAGTGAAGAAAAGCGCCACGATAGACAGCCAGACGTTTTTCGACAAGGCAAAGACGATGGTGGCTACGCCAAAACCCGCCACGGCCAGCAGCATGTTGCGCCAAGCCTTGTCCATGACGCTGGTGCGGGTGAGCAACAAAAGCGTGAGCACCGCCCCCACTGACGGGGCAGCCCGCAGCACGCCAAGCCAGCCTGGGCCTACTTTTAGGATGTCATTGGCGAAGATGGGCAAGATGGCCACCACCCCTCCAAACAACACAGCGAAAAGGTCGAGGGAGATGGAGTAGAGCAGCATCCGGGTCTTGACCACGAAGGAAATACCTTCTCTTACCTTTTGTATGATGTTGCCCGCTTCAGGGTTCTCCACCCGTCGGTCTTTGATGAGCATGAGGAAGCCTGCAACCAGCCCAAACAGTGCGATGACGACCAAAATGGTATTGCTGAACCCCACCCAATAGTAAACGAAGCCGCTGATGCCAGGCCCGACGATGGTGCCCGCTTGCCACCCGGCACTGCCCCAAGTGGCGGCGTTCTCATAGGCACGTCGTGGCACGAGCAGCGGCTTCAACGAAGAGGCCGTCGGTGAAAAAAAGGCGTAGAAACCGCCTGTGGCTGCCACCACCGCATAAATCACGTACTTCAAGCTATGGGCGGACGCTGTGTCCACCAGCATTTTTGACATAAAAAATAAGGTGAGCGAGCAGACAGCGATGCCGAAGACGCTCAGGAGCATGATTTTCTTTTTGCTCAATTTATCGGCAAAATGGCCACCCAACAGCGAAAGCCCCATGAACGGCAACGCATACGACAGCCCGATGAAGGCAATCGCCATTGGGTCGTTGGTGAGGCGGTACAGCTCGTAGCCAATGATGACTTCCTGAATGAGGAAGCCCACCGTAAACAGGAAATTGGCCGCCATGTAATAGCGGAATTCCGGGAAGCGGAAGGCGAGGAATGGGTCTTTTTTTTGCTCGGACATGCAAGGGCGGAATTGGTGATTTAGTGATTTGGGGGGATTGTTTGCAGGGCCGAATTTCCTCAAAAGCACGAAATGTGGCGGTTTTATTTTAAGGGCGTAGCTTTGCAGCCAGAATTTACCGGGCAATATTCGCTTGGCGGGCAACGTAGGTCATGCGGCGGACGTTTTTAGCCTTGAGCTTCGCAATGGAACAACCAAACAGCCAAAGTTGCACCCTTTGTTGGAGGAATTTATACCGAAAAGCTATTTGAAACTAAAGCTAAACAGCATGAAAATCAACCTTGATTCAATGAATAAAAATTCAAGTCCGGCAGGGTTTATAAGCCGATTTGCATTACCCATTTTAATAGCTGTCCTGTTCATCGTGGGCTGTGACCGAGAGGAAGAGCCGATACCCGTTTATTTGACCGTGGAGCCATTTGAACTGCAAGCCACCGATATGGGCAGGCACGGCAGCATTTCCCACAAAATCACCCATGCCAACCTCTTCATGTTCGATAGCATCGAAAAGCAAAGCATCGCTTTGGGCGTTTTCGAATTGCCCGCCACGGTTCCCGTCACCAACAAGGGTCAGTTCAGCCTCAATGTTGACCCGGTGATAAAGGCCAACGGAAGTTCATTGTCCCTGCAGGCTTATCCGTTTTACAGCCGTTATTCTGAAACCATCAACCTGGAATCGGATGCCCCGCTGACCATAATGCCAACAACGAGGTACTTGAACGAGGCCGTGTTTGAAGTCATTGAAGATTTTGAGGGCAGTGGGACACTGTTTTCAGTTGACCGTGACAACAACCCCATGACAGCTGTAGAGCGCACCTCAGATGACGCTTTTGAAGGACAATACGCTGGCCGGATAAGACTCGACACCGCCAACGCTTCTGTAGTCGTACAGACAGAGGGCCTATTTGACCTGGCCATTGGCTCAGCTGGAAAAGCCTATATCGAGCTGAACTACAAAACCGATGTACCGTTGGAGTTTGGCGTAATACCAGTGGAAGACAATGGCCAAGAGGGTGAACTCATCGGGCCATGGGTGGTATTGGCCAAGAGCGAGTGGAACAAAATTTACTTTGACATAACCAATGCCATTAGTTCTACTGGCAGCCTGCGATTTGCCATTCTGATGAGCGGCGAATTAACCCTTGATACGAATGGCAAGTATTCCCTTTTGGAAGCAGAAATCTTGATTGACAACTTCAAGCTGGTGCATTTCTAACAGTGGGACAGCAGTTGTTGAACCCTAGCCATTCAACTGGCAGACAGGATGGACATTGTACTGCATTTCCCTCCAATTTGCCCATTAGCAAGTCATTCGATACCAATCCGCTGGCCCTATCACCACTATGAACGCCACCCGTACCTACCAACTATTCGATTTCTTGGCAGCCATGCTAGCTTGGGCGGTGTTTTTTTTATACCGCAAAGGGATAGAGGGCGTCTCGCTTGGGTTTTCGGCGCTCAACGACCTTAATTTTTATTACGGCGTACTCATCATTCCCATAGGGTGGCATTTGTTCTACGCACTTTTTGATGACTACGGCGATGTATATCGCATGTCGAGGCTGGCCACCTTGTCCCGCACCTTTTTCCTAACATTTTTCGGGGTCGTTTTTTTGTTTTTCACCCTCATGCTCGATGATTTCGTGCGGGATTATACCACTTATTACACCTCATTTGCCGTGCTTTTTGGGCTTCACTTTGCCATCACGGCCACGCTCCGCACCATATTGCTGACCCGAGCACATCATAAGCTTCAAGCAGGTAAAATCACCTTCCCAACGCTCCTTATTGGGGATGGCGAACGGGCAGCAGCACTGTATCAAGAATTGATTTCGATGAAAAAAAAGCCGGGTTACCAATTTGTCGGCTATATCAGTTTAGGGCATCAAGTCCATTCACTGAACCATTTGCCACGGCTTGGCGAATTTTCTGATATGGGCAAAGTCGTTGAGCAGCATAAAATCGAAGATGTACTCATTGCATTGCAGCCAACCGAACACCACCGCCTTGCCGATATTCTCGACAAACTTTTCGACTTTGGTGAAAAAATTCATATCAAAATCATCCCCGACTTATACGACAACCTACTCGGCAATGTGCGCATGAGCGAGGTCTATGGCGCTGTTCTGCTCCATATCCGGCAAGAGTTGATGCCAAAATGGGAGCGGCTTGTGAAACGCCTCCTCGACATTGGTGTGTCGTTTTCCGTGCTCGTGGGATTATCGTGGCTCTATGCCTTTTGCATGTTGCGGGTGCGGTTAAGTTCACCTGGGCCTGTATTGTATCGGCAAGAACGGGTAGGGCTAAATGGCAAGCCATTCAAACTTATTAAGTTTCGTTCCATGCGCACCGATGCTGAGCCGCATGGCCCACAGCTATCACAAGATGAAGACCCTCGTGTGACTGCCTGGGGAGCCACCATGCGCAAATATCGGCTTGACGAATTGCCAAACTTCTGGAACGTGCTTGTGGGCGATATGTCGCTGGTAGGGCCTAGGCCAGAACGCCAGTTCTTCATTAACCAAATTGTGGAAAAAGCGCCACATTACCGCCATTTGCTAAAGGTTAGGCCAGGCATTACGTCTTGGGGGCAGGTGAAATATGGTTATGCCTCCAACCTCAATGAAATGCTTCAGCGCCTTCGTTTTGATATTCTATATATTGAAAACATGTCGCTAATACTGGATTTCAAAATTATGTTCTATACATTGCTGGTATTGGTCAGGGGAGAAGGCAAGTAACACCAATTTTTCGTGTAAAAGCTATATGTCCCACTTGAATCACAAAGGGCAGTCGAGATTAACATCGGCTGCCCTTTGTGCTATCACATTAAGTAACGTGAGGTCTGGATTAAAAACTGGCTTTTTCGGAGTTAAATGAGGTTATGGTTCAAGCAGTGCCATTTTTGGTTATCAAACCTGCTGGTTGGGGATTAAAATTGCTGGCTCTAACGGATTGTAGTGATGAACGAAGATGGCCACTATTTTTGCCCAAAAAGGGGCAGCGCCTTGTAATATTTGTAGCTATTTCCGCTACACCCAGGCCCAAGGGGCAGCGCCCCGCAATATCGCAGTTAATATATGCCGGGGCGCTGCCCCTTGGATTTTGGGGATACCCGCTTCTCAGGTACTTATCAATACAATCCTTTACAGTCAGTAAAATTGAAACTCAAAACCCTTCGCTCCAGACATATAGGCAGCAGGTTTGATAACCCGTTCTCATGATGCTGGTGACTGCCCTAATTTTAATTCATGATAAACTTTCCTGGGTCAAACTCGAATTGTACCGTGCAACGACAAGTCTCGGGCATGGTTAAAAGCACGCCGAAAACACCAAGGTTTCGGTGAGTGCGGTACATAAAAAAAGCCCCCCTCCACAATGTGTGGAGAGAGGCCATCCCAAAAACCGATTTAAGTCTTCCTTCAGTTACGAACTGTCACTGAAAACGGTCTTTAGTGCATCTATTCATATTCGCTTGTCAGACGTAAACAGTGGGAGAGAATGGCATCCCGACAAATGTCGGGATGCACCACTTCTCACTGTTGTATGTCTTAATCTACCAAAATCATCTTCCGGGTAGCGCTGTCGCTGTCCGTGTCGAGGCGGTAGGAAAGAACGCCAGCGGCGCCAACATCGCTACGGTTCAGGTTGACCGTGTTGTAGCCTTTGCTGTAGTCGCCTTTGATTACCTTCACTACTTTACCTTGGACGTCGCTGATCGTCAGCGTTGCAGAAGTTGCTTCGGGCAGATAGAAGCCAATCGTCGTAACGCTGGCAAACGGGTTCGGCGTATTCTGGTACAGGTCGAAAGCGCCCGTCACCAAATTGTTGTTGAACGATAGGGCCACGTTCAGCAGCTCGTTGCTGCTGTTGTAGGCCTCAGCTACGGTGTAGCTGCTGTTGATGTTCATCAACTCGCTCATGCGGCCGCTCTGGACAGCCTTGAAGGTCAGGCCGAAGACCACCTCACCGGTGGCCAGGCGCTTGGCCTCGTCGTTGTTCCAGCTTGCCGTGATGACGCCTTCGCCCACCATCGTCGTGCCGAAGTTGCTGGCATCGGCGATGCCTGCGGCAACGGACACGAACTCGAGGGCCTTGTTGTTGAAGTTCAGGCTGAACTGGTAGCCGCTGACGTTGAAGTCGGTGGCCTTGAACTCAACCGTGTACTCCTTGCCGGCCTCCACGTTCACGTCGTCGGCGTTCAGCACGAGGTCGCCCACCATGCTGCGCTCGCCAGCGGCACCAAGCAGGTTCACTGCTGCGGAACCGTTCACGTCGCCGATCTTAACTGCCACGAAGTCGTTGCCGGTCATTTCGCCGGCCACGTCGTTCAGGTTGATAACTTCTGGGAACGCTGCCGCAAACGGGTTGCTGGCGTTCGGGAAGCTGTAGGCACCATCAACGAACCTCCAGGACGTGTTGTTCGGGAAGTCGCTGTTGATGAAGAGTATCAGCTTGCGGATCTCCACGAGGTCGAAAGTGGTAACACTGTTCGAGCGGTTGGCGTCAGCTGCAATGATCTTGTACGGGCTGCCGAGCGGCGTCACGCCAAGGATGTGCTTGCTGATGAGCACGAGGTCGAACGTGGACACGCCGTTCAGCGGGTTCTCGTCGTACACCGGCGTAACCGTCACGTCGCTGTTCAATGGAACGTTAACGCCGTAGAAGCCGGCCGCATCGGTCGTGGCGTTGGCGTCGAAGCCCTGTGGGCTGTTGACGTTCACGTTCACGCCCTCTACGCCGAGGTCGTTCTCGTTCGCAATCGTGCCCTCAACACGGGGATCGTCCGTGCAAGCGCCCATGTTGTCCTGGATAACCACGAAAGTTGTGCAGAAGTCCTGGTTGCCGGCGGCATCCGTCACCCACAGCTCAACCTCCTGCGTGCCGAGGTCGTCGCAGGTGTAGACGTTGCTGATGTCGGCCACGTTGGCGCTGAAGCTGAGCTTAGGCGTCGCCGTCGGAGGGCAGTTGTCGAAGCTGCCTGCGTCGAGGTCGCTCGCCCATACCTCTACCATGCCAGTCTGCATGATCTCGATGATCACGCCGTTCTTGCAGTATGGCGTAGGCTTCTTGCAGTCCTTCACCGTCACGGTCGTCGTGCAGGCAGTCTGGTTGTTGCAGTTGTCCTGTGCAATGTAGCGCACCTGGTAGGTGCCGGGGGCAACGCCGAGGATCGGGTTGAAGCCGTTCAGCCACACGCCACCGATCAGTACCTGTGCGGTCACCGTGTAGTTGTCGCTGCACTCCGTGATCTCTGGCTCAGGGAGCAGGATGGTAGCTGCGCAGCTGTTGTCCTCGATGCACACGTCGGGGATGACGCAGCCGTTCGTGAACACTGGGTCAACGTTGTCCGTCACCTTGATCACCTGCTGGTAGGTGATGTAGCCGTCCCATGGGTCGGTGTCGATGTCCGTGTCCGGGTTGCGGAAGTTCAGCACCGGGTTCGTGTTCGGCGTGTGCGCATCGTTCACGAATGGGCGCAGGCGGTAGGCCGTTGGCGCAAACGGGTTCGGCGTGGGCACGCTGCCCCTCCAAGAATCACGGAACGTGCGGGCATCGCAGTCGCCGTCGTTGTCGATGTCACAGGCTGGGAAGGCCAGGCCAAGCTGGTTCTCGGGCTGCTCCACCACTTCCTGGTCGATCTCGGAACCGACCACGCACCAGTTGATGACCGTCCAGGTGCGGACGATCTTGTAGCATGCGTCCGCAACCACGTTGTAGGTCACGTCGTCGCTGGTCACGGCGACAAGCTCGCAGGTCTCGTAGAAGATCTCCGGCTCGCCGAAGTCCGGAACGGCGGCACCGCAGTTGATGGTCACGTCGGCAGGGAACTCCACTGCGAAGTCCGAGACGTGGTCAACGTTGATGGTCTGCGTGCAGGGCTGGAGGGCAACGTTGCCCGCAGCGTCGCGGGTGTTGTTCCAGGAGCGGGTGATCGTGCCCTCGAGGCACTGGTCGAGGCTCGTGGAGAACGTCACCTGCAGGTCGAGGCCGCAGTTGTCGTAGTATGTAGGTGCACCGAAGCCGAGGCTCGTCAACAATGCGCTGCGCTGTGCAGGCGTCGTGAGGGCGGCAAGCTGCGTCTCGAGGTTGTCCGCGTACCAGTCGCAGGAGATGCGCTGGTTCGGTGGGCAGCTCACGAGCACTGGGTGTATCTTGTCCGTCACCTGTACGTCCACCATGCAGGTGCTGAAGTTCAGCGTGCTGGTGTTGAACTGGAAGTTCGAGCTCAAGAAGAGGCCAGGTGTGCCGTCGCAGCCGAGGCTTGCGTTGTTCTGCGTGGTGAACAATGGCGTTGGATCGGTGTCCAAAACGAGCAGTATCACCTGCTGGTTGCCGATGTCGCTGCAGCAGAAGTCACGGTACGGGTAGTAGCAACGGTTGAAGATGTTCGGGCTGGTGGCCGCGCTCATTTTCGCCATCAGGAAGTACACGGGCTTGCAGTTGTCGTAGCTGGCAAGGTCCAGGTCTTCAGCATACAGCCTTGAGCAAGAGCCGCCGGTCTGGTTGCTGTTGTTCGTGATGCTGATCTCGCTGTACTCGACGCAGATCGGGGTTGGCGGGACCTTGTCCCTCAACTGGATCACGCGGTCGACAAATGTCTGGTTATCGCAGCCGTCCGTGGCGTAGTGGCGCACGATGTAGCGGGCGTTGGCGCCGTTCAGGAACAGTGGCACGTTGTTGAACACGCCGCCGTTGCCGTTGACAGAAGCCACCAGCGTCATCGGGAGGGCAGGGTTGCTGCCTGGTACAATCGTCCAAAGCTCAGAAACATAGTGGTGTATGCCACTGCAGTTGTCGTAGCCGTCAACTGGCGGTACCACCACGGAACCTGCGCACACTGCGTGCGGGCCAGCGTTCTGTGGCGTGGTCGCATTGTACACGTCGATGGTCAGAGGACCGGTCGAGAAGAACAATTTCCAGTTGACAACTTTACCGGTTGCACCGGCAACTTCGTCGAACACCAACAGTTCCCAGGTGCCGAGCACGTCGCCCTGGAAGCCGAGGTTCGGGTTGTCGAACTGGGCGAAGCTGGAGATGTTGCCCACGAAACCACCACAGCTTGCGCCGTGAGTCGTCGGGTTGACGATCGTCACCGTTCCGGTCTGGTTGTGCGTGATGACCATTTGGCCGTACTGCACGCCGTTGCCGGAGTAGCCGCCCGAGATGAAGAACAGGTTCGTGTTCGTGTTGCCGGCGGCGCCGTTGTTCGTCCAGTTGGGGACGTACGGTGCGATGCCAGCCGCAGGGTCGTTGTTGTTCATCAGCTGTGCAAGCTGGTTCATCGCATTGGCGGCGGTCAGGTTGAAGGTGAACGTCTGTGGGACACCGTTGAAGGTCACCGTCCACGTCACCGTGTAGTTCGGGCTGAAGCCCTGGCCGAAGGCATTGGCGTAGCTGTACTGGACCTGGTTGTGGCCCTCTGGCTTGTAGTCGCCGATGATGTTGAACTGGGCCTCGTTCACGTTGCCGGGTGCGGCGTCGTAGAAGTCGGCGTCGATGCTCGTGCCGTTGCCGCCGTTGTTGGCGGTGATCTGCAGGATGCGGTTGTCCGGCGAGCGCAGGAAGATGTCCAGGTCGCTCAGGCGGGCATGGTCAACCTCCAGCCAGAGGCGCTCCAGGCGGACGTTCGTGAACTGCTCTGGCGTGAGGCTCTGTGGGAGCTGCACCAGCGCACGGAAGGAAGTGCCGCCGCTCAGCTGTGGCTCCTGGTTGCAGCCGCCGCCAAGGTTGCCGGTGATGACGCCGGGGCCGCTGCCGTTCGAGCCGTTGCCCAGGGCAGGGATGTCGTGCGTGCCGTAGTTGCTGGTGGTCTCGCCTGCAACGGCGAACAGTTCGAGGACTGGTGCCTCGTCGTCAACCACTTTGATGATCTGGTTGAATTCAACAACTTCGTAAGGATTGCTGCACCAGTCGATGAGTGTCCATTTACGGAGTATCTTGAAGGTAGCACCACACTCGTTGATCACGAGGTCGTCGTAGTCCCAAGAGATCTCGCAGCTGGCGTTCAGCGCAAAGCCGTCGAAGGTCGGGAGGCCGGAGCCGGTCAGTGCGAGCACGTCGGCGTCGTCAAGACCGTTGTTGCCGAAGAACGGGTTGGAGCCTGGGCAGCCGAGGCCGCCGTTGGCCACGTTCGTGGCGTTGATGCCGGGGTTGTCCTGTGTTACAGGCGTGCCCAGGTTCAGGTCGAGGTCGTCGCAGTTCGGGTCCAGGTTCACGTTGATGACCGCAGTGCTGAGGTCAGAATCCGTGATGAACGGGTGCAGCGCAGTGGCGCTGGTGATGTTCGGGAACGCATTGTACTGCTCGCAGGTCCACATCACGTCCGCTGGCGGGATGACGTCGTCCAGTGTCGGGCGCTCGATGGTGATGACCTGTGTGCAGGATGCGGTGTTGCCGTAGTCGTCGGTAGCGGTGTACACGCGGGTCACGGTGCCAGCGTCGCATACGCCACCATTGTCATAAGCATCAAGGTAAGTAAGGTTCACATTGCCACAGTTGTCACTTGGTGCAACAGCAGGCAAGTTTACATTGATAATTACGCCAACCGTTTCGATGATACCATCATCAAGTGCAGCGTTGTCTTCAATCCTAACAGTCCAAACACCGCTGGCATCTTTGCCATCGAATACGCTCAGGATAGTAGGATTGGATACTCCAGCTATCAGGCCCCGTAGTGGAGCTCCGCCGGCATTCAATTGTGCGCAAAGGGTGATTGTTCCACCTTCGTCGTCGAACGTAGCGTCAATCGGCCAATTTTGGCCTGTACATCCGCCAATCGTCATTACTGTAGCTAGTGTACCATCTGGAGCTATAAGCCTGATTGCAAGGTCTGGCAAGAAAGTGTGACCCGTCAGTTTAATGCGTACATCAACGTCCAGTACAGGAGTTGCAGTAGGCAAGTAACCAAAATCAAAATTATAGAGTCGTGGTGAAGTACCTGCACCAAACTCAATGATATCGCCAATGTTCTCACGAATGATGGCCTGTGGGCCAACAAGTGCGGGAGCAGGCTCAACCACAGTTGATGGGTCTTGCGTACAAGGGATGGTTATGTCACGGCACTCAAGTACCGGAGGAAGTTTGTCCTCTACTACGACAGAACCCCAGCAGCTTTGGCCAGTGACGTTGTCGGTAACCTTAACTGTGATTGGGCCGTCGCCGATGTAGCTGGCGTTAACGATCGCCGGGGACACGAGGCCGCCCATTGGCGTGATGATCATCACGGTGTAGCGGGTGTCGTAGCAGCCGTAGAGGCCGCCCTCGAGGATGTCGTCAGCACCGATCTCTGCCTCGCAGTTCTGGTCGAGGCTGATCTGCACTTGGTCGTTGCAGGCCATCTGCTGCGTTGGGTTGGCGAATTCCCTTACCTCTATATCAAAGCAGCAAGAAGAAGTATTGCCAGCTGCGTCAGCAACCGTGAAGCAGTTGGTCGTTGTTCCAATTGGGAACTCGCTGCCAGAAGGCAAGCCAGCTGTTTGAGTAGGCTCAACAGTTGAAACAACCGTTTGATACCTCACAAAACCGTTGAAAACACGGGGGCTGAAACCAGCAATGAAAAAACCGTTGCTCGTTTGGCCAAGGTTTAGCGTCATTGTGCCATCTGTGTAGGTCTGGTTGGCACCGTTGCCATTTGTGTAGTTAGATGCAGCAGTCAGCGTGCGCAACCCAATACCTGTTACCCCAGGAGGAACAAGAAAAGAAGTAACAAGCGGAGCTGGCGTAATGGTGCCATTGCCAGGGAACGGACCAGAGAATGGGCCTACCGTAGCATTGGCTTGACCAGCCAAAGTCCATGCGCCAGCGTTGGCGATAAAGCCAGCGTGCGTGCCAGCTTTGCGATAAACATCTACCAATGTTCCAGCAGTAATGTTCATACCGAAACCAGTGATGCGGATATTGTCAGTCGTATTGTTTACAATATCAAAGAATACCATGCCGCCGACAGCGTTGCCGTTGCCACCCGAATTGATGGTGTTCAGATTGACGATTGGGCCATCAAATGGGCAGTTGTCAGTAACGGTTACGTTGTAATTGATGATAGCACCGCACTCGCCTGCGTCCAAGTTGATAACCATATCAGCTGGGCAAGTGATGACGGGTGGTATGAGGTCAGCTACGTTCACTGTTTGAGTGGCAGTTCTAACCTGGAGGCAAGCGTTCGTTACCCTCCATACGAGTGTATGCGGACCACGGCTCAAGCCTGGGATAGTAGCACCAACCACAGTTGTAAATGGACCACCATCAACGCTTACCTGTATCACTGCGCCAGTACAGTCGCCAGTAGTACCTGGTACAGCAATGGGAACACCAACGCAGTTGTTAACAGCCGTGGAAAGGTTCAAAGTAGGCAAAACGGGGCCACCTACAAAGGTACATGCAGCAGGTACCGGTACGCCAGCAAAGCTGATGGACCAAGCACAAGTTACACCTGCATCACCACCAACTCCGTCGTCAGCTCTCAGTGTCCAGTTACCATCAGCGTTTATACCTGAGAAGGTATTCGCAAAGGTAAAAGTACCAACCGCTGGAACGTTGGAAGGAGCAACGTTGAAAGCAGTGACCACGTTGTTCCGACCTTCTGGCCGGAGCGTACCACTATAAGCATTTGTTGTGGTTGGGCAACCAATGCCAGTGGAAGCAGTTGAAGCTATCACTGCAATATTGTTGGCACCGGCATCGGAGAAGACAACGTTTATGTTGTTGTTGCCACCGCCATTGCGGGTTGACAATTCCAATACTTGACCCGAAGGTGCAACCAACCACATATTGAGGTCACCCATAAAAGTGTGCGCCAAATTCACGTTCAACGTGATGTTGGCACCGTTGGCGATAGTGCCAACGCAGGCAACTCCAACTGTACCTGAGGCTGCGCCAAAAGCAGGTATTGTAAAGTTGTCACCTGTATAGGTAGCTTGGGAATAGCCTACTGTGCCCATCCCAAATAAAACCAAGGCAAGCCACATGTGGAGGTTTTGCCATGTATAATTTACTTTTCGCATGAGATTAAGATTTGTTAATAAAGAATTTTAAGAACAGAAAGCCTCCATTAGTTGGACAACAAGCTAATGGCTGATTGGCGAAGTATGACCAAGTTAGCTTGGCTTACTGGCCCATAGGCATCGGTTGTCAATGGTTGCAAACCCTGAACAATGGCATTAGGGACGGTAGCACCTGCCCTCAATGATTGGTCAATGTTTGAGTAGTACACATACTTGGTTTCAACCGATGCGTAAACTGGGTTTCCCGGTGTCATCTGAGACAACTGATCCTTGAGGATGCCAAGTTCATTGGCAAGAATGGACAGTGCGTCGTCTGTGCCGTAGAAACTACCTTGCGGTGCTACGAGTATTGTACTCGAACCTGAGCCAGTTGAGCCAGCTTTGGTTGGAGTGCCATTACCAATCGTTGTTGCCGATTGCGCCTCCACTTGACCCATCCCCAAAAAGAGGAAGAATACAAACGAAAGTGCCCCCAGGACAACTTTGAATTTCACTTTTTCCATGAGTAAAAATTTTAGTTAAAGAATATTGATAATAGAGCAACTTGTTGTGGAATGCAAGTGCACACACCACTTGAAATCACTTGAGATTTTAAAAATCGGTCATCCAACACGTCAAATACGAAAGGGGTATTGGTCTGTCGCAAGGACAGGTCCAATACCCCTTACTTCCAATGAA
>JANPLH010000076.1:0-15760 GCA_031426435.1 Saprospiraceae bacterium
GAACCGCACCTGCTCGATGTCGTACTTGCTGGCCCACTCGGCCTTGCCGTCGTCGGAGCCGGGCATGAATCGGTTCAGCGCATGGATGTCCCACTGGTAGCTGACAGGGCGGAGCAGTTGGATGAAGGCAAGGCCAGTCACGTCCTCCTGCACGTTGCGCTTGAACCGCCCGTCGGAGTAGTTGCTCCAGCCCACCTGCCCGCCAATGCTGGATACCGAGGCGTTGCCGATGCGGGCGTAGTTGTTTGCGGCAGTGTTGCAGTCGTAGCCGATGGCGATGGCGTTGTCGTAGCTGTTGGCCGTGCCCACGTCGGAGGCTGAGCCGATGGCCACGCACTGATTGTTGACGGTGCCTTGGTCGCCTGCAGTCCAACCAACGACAGTGTTGTTGGAGCCGGTGGTGTTTTCCGAAAGGGCCACCCTTCCAAAAGCAGTGTTTCCTGAACCAGTGGTGTTGGCAAGCATTGCCTCAGAACCAGTTGCGGTGTTGCCGTTGCCGCTCGTGCTGGCAAAAAGGGCCTTGCTGCCGATGGCCGTGTTGAAGCTGCCCGTCAGGTTGTTGTAGAGCGCCGAATCGCCCACCGCCACGAGGTTGGAGCGGGTGGTGTTGTCGTTGAGGGCATTTGTCCCAACGGCGACGTTGCTGAACCCGGTCGTGTTGGAAAACAAAGTACTCATGCCGAATGCCGTGTTCTGGCTGCCAGTGGTATTGGCTTGCAAGGCGTTGGTGCCGCTTGCCGTGTTGCGGTCGCCTGTCGTGTTGCTTTTCATACTGTTAGCCCCGCTTGCCGTATTGAAGTCGCCGATAGTGTTGGCGAGCATTGCGAAATTGCCGAAGGCCGCGTTGTTGGAGCCAGTGGTGTTGTTGAACATGGCGGAGGCACCGGTTGCCGTGTTGCGGTTGCCTGTCGAGTTGCTTTCCATGGAATGGGTACCGATGGAGGTATTGTCAATGCCAGTGGTGTTGAAAAAAAGCGCCGCCCCGCCGACGGCCGTGTTTTCAGCCCCTGTCGTGTTCCAGTACAATGCGTTGCTGCCGTTGGCCGTATTTCCGGTTCCGGAGGTATTGGAATGCAAGGCTTTCGCTCCGGTAGCCGTGTTGACGCTTCCGGATGTATTGGATTTCAAAGCCTCGTTGCCGATTGCCGTATTGCTGAAGCCCGTGATATTGGCCCGCATGGCTTGGTAGCCGTTGGCAACGTTGTTGCTGCCAGTGGTGTTGAACCTCAATGTCTCGAATCCGGTAGCTGTGTTGTTTGCGCCGCTCGTATTGGCATACATGGACCGGTAGCCGATACCTGTGTTGTTGTTGCTGGTGGTGTTGTACAATGCCAGCGAGCCGACTGCGGTGTTGAAATACCCGGTTGTATTGGTCGCCAAAGCCGCAACACCGATGGCGGTGTTGTCTTCGCCGCTTGTGTTGGAATGCATCGCAGACGTGCCGAATGCCGAGTTGTTGGTACCTCCAATATTGTCGGGCATTGCGTCCTTGCCGACGGCGGTGTTGTTGGAGCCCGTGGAGTTGACAGCACCGGAGTTCGTCCCAATAAACGTGTTACTCAGGGCATTGGGCAGTTCCAGTCGGGGCGAAGTTCCTGCCGTTTTGCGCAGCACCATGCTCTCCGTGCCGCCGAGGTCGAAACGTACGATGTCTTCGTTGGGGCTTTCCTCTACCTGTATTTTAGTGTTTGCATCTGCATCCTGCAAAATATTGACCCGTGGTGCCGACGACCAACTGACCGAACCGCCGCTACCCACGGTCATCACCTGCCCAGCCGTTGCGCCAGCAGCGGAAATCTTGGGAGCGGTGACACTACCCGAAGCTAGCTCATTATTGCCTACTGCCCCTGTGGCAATTTGCAGGTTGGAAAAGGCTCCCGTCACGTCCCCACTCGCTACACTGTTAATGGTAAGGTCATTGGACGCATCGGTGTCGCCCATGTTGTTGATGGTGTTCCCGGCGATGCCGATGCCTGAGCCAGCCGTGTAGGTCGTCCCAGTGGGCAGGGTAACGGAGTTGCCATTACTGAGGGAAAGCTGGTTGCCACTGACGCTCAATTGTTGAAGCTCGTTCGTGGCGGAGATGTCCGTTGCGCTGATGACGTTCCCCGCTATGCCAATGCCTGAGCCCGCCGTGTAGGTCGTCCCGGTGGGCAGGGTAACAGCGTTGCCGTTGCTGAGGGAAAGCTGGTTGCCACTGACACTGAGCTGCTGCAGCTCGTTCGTTGCCGAGGCGTCCGTTGCGCTGATGACGTTCCCGGCGATGCCGATGCCTGTTCCAGCGGTGTAGGTAGTCCCCGTGGGCAGCGTGACGGAGTTGCCGCCGTTGCTCAGTGTGAGTTGATTTCCGCTGACGCTCAACTGCTGGATTTCGTTGGTGGCAGATGCATCTGGCAGTATAATGGAGTTGCCGCCGTTGTTGAGCGCAAGTTGGTTTCCGCTGATGGTGAGTTGTTGGATTTCGTTGGTGGCAGATGGGTCAATTGCGCTGATGACGTTCCCGGCGATGCCAATACCGCTGCCCGCCGAGTAGGTGGTGCCCGTCGGCAAAGTCACGCTGTTCCCGTTGGAAATGGTGAGCTGGTTGCCGCTGACGCTGAGGGATTGCAGCTCGTTCGAAGTTGAATTGTCGCTGTCGCCAATATTCGTGATGACGTTCCCGGCGATGCCAATGCCAGTACCAGCGGTGTAGGTTGTCCCAGTGGGCAGTGTGACGGAATTGCCGCCATTGCTGAGAGAAAGCTGGCCACCGCTGACGCTGAGTTGTTGGATTTCGTTGAAAGGGTCGCCATCGGTGTCGCCTTCCACATAGCCCGCTTTTTCGGCAAAAAGCGCAAAGGGCACGCTCATTATTTGCGAAGCGCCCATGTCTGAGAAGCTCGTTCCACCGTTGGGGTCAAGCTCCGTTTGCAGGAAATAGCTGCCGTTGCCCCAGTCAACATCGCCGAAACTGCCCGTGATGGCGATCCCGTCGCCCACGTTCACAGAAAAGATGCCTGTGGTGTTCGTGACTGGGGAATGCCGTTCCCGGTAAACCACTGTCCCATCGGCTGCGCCGGAGCGGACGGTTAGTTGCAGTCCAACGCTGCCTGTTACCACGGAGGCACCGTCCCGTGCAACACCTTGATACTTAAAGCTTTGGGGTGATTGTGAAAAAACAGAAAGGCTTCCAAAAAAGATAAAAATAAGAAATAGTAAATTTTTCATCGGATTAGAATTTTTGAATTTTAAAAGTTGTGGACATGCCATCGTCGTTCCTCAGCACGAGGAAGTAGGTAGCTGCTGGTAGCGCTGCTACCGGAATAGGCGATTTTTCAATGGGATGGGCCAGTTGTTGCGACCACATCACCGTGCCGTTCAGCCCTACAAGCTCCGCCAAGAGCGGGCTGTCGGCATCCGGGGCAGTGACGTAGAGTATCTGGGAGGTCGGGTTCGGAAAAACAGTTACTTCGTAAAAAAGGCTGGCATCGTGGATGCCCGTGGTGGTCAACGCTTCCTGCTGGAAGCCCTGGCTCACGGTCAAGCCCGATGCGCTGTAGGTTTCGGTCATCGGCTCGCCGAGCGTCCAATTCAGGCTGAGGTTGACCGAATTGGATTGCCCACCGCTGGTGGCGATGACCCACCGCTCCTGTGCAACCTGTGCCGAAAGCGACACTTCGAAAAACAGCAGCGATAAAAGGACTGTCATAATTTGTTTCATGGAAAATGCGATTGATTTATGAATCATTTGAAATGAGATATAGCAATGCCAGCAGCACGGGTGCTGTATGGCTTTCATTGGGCAACCTGATTTAGTTTTTTTAAAGTGAATTATGGCAATATGTGCTTAATCAACAGGTCCGTAGAACTTATATCTTTATATAAATGCCTAGTAAATGTCCATTTGTGTTCCATTGGAAAACTATCTCTTTAAGATACCGCTCCGACGGAGGTGAAAACGCTGTAAATACTGGATTCTACAAAGATTTCGCTCCGATGGAGCCTTTGCTTTTGCCATAACTAATATCCAATTTTTTAAACCTGGATACCCTCGGCATATTAATCTAATTGAAGTTTGAAACTGTCTCTTTTGACCTTACAAAGATGAGGGGTTGGGAAGCGCAAATGCTCAATTTTCTGATGTGTGGCAAATGGTAGTTTTTTATCGGTGGGCGAGACCGTTCGTAAACCGGGAGCGACCGTTGGTTGGCATAAAAAACGCATTACATTGCCCGCACGACCTCCTCCTTCCTCCTCCTCGACACCTCGATCCGGGTATTGTCCCGCAGCACGAGAAAGCCTTCGTGGTCAATGAAAGAAACAAACAGCCGGTTGACGATGTGCGATTTGTGGGTGCGGAGAAAACCGTGGGTTGCCAGCAGTTCCTCGTATTCGCCGAGGCCCTTTGAGGTCAAAAAACGCCGCCCGCCAGTCAGGTGCAATTGGGTGTAGCTGCCAAGTGCCTCCAACCGAACGATTTCTGCAGGCAGGAAAAAATGGACACCGTCCTTAGACGGCACTGCGAGGCGGAACTCGTCGGGGCTTTTCGCCTGTAGGTTGCTCAGGACGTTCCGCAGCTGTTCGGGCTGGAACGAAAGCTCGTCGAGGCCAGCTTGGTAGCGCTGCACCGCAGCGATGAGTTCCTGCGGGTCAATGGGCTTCAGCAGGTAGTCGAAGGCGCTGAAACGGATGGCCTGCAATGTGTACTCGCTAAATGCCGTGGTGAAAATGACCTTGAAGTGGCGGTGACGGATGTTTTCCAGCACCTCGAAGCCGCCGAGGTGCGGCATCCGAATATCGAGGAACACCAAGTCGGGTTTCAGTTCGTGGATCATGGGTGCTGCTTGCCGGGCGTCGTTGCAGACCCAGGTGCGCGCAATCTCCGGCACGAACCGCTCAATCATTAATTGCAGAATGCCGGAGGCACGGGGTTCGTCGTCTATGATGATGGCTTTGAACATGTCTAACTTGATTTACGATTTACGATTTCAACCCAGCTTTATCCTCACTTTCGTACCTGCCGCCGTGCCGTCTGCTGCCGTCAAGTCAATGATTTCCAGTGAGTTTTGCTGATGGTGGCGACTGTTGAGGGCTTGCAGGCGCTCGATGCCAGTGCTCATTCCCTTGCCCGCATGTCGTCCGTTGCCGTTGGTTTTGTGGGCGGCCTCCCTTCCAATGCCGTTGTCCTCCACGGTGCATACGAGGTTTTCCTCGGTGTCCGTTTCAAAACGGATGTGCAGGCGGCGCTTGCCTTCTTTGTGCAGCAGCCCGTGCCAAATGGCATTTTCCACGAAGGGCTGGATGAGCAGCGTCGGCAGTTTGTACTCGTCCTGGTCAATGCCCGGCTCACATTCGATGCTGTACTCAAAGGTATCGTAAAAGCGCAGGGACTCCAGTTCGAGGTACAGTTTCAGCATCCCGGTTTCTTCCCGAAGGCTCACCATGTCGTGGTCGCTGTGCGTCAGCACCATGCGGAGGAGCTTCGAGAACTTTGACAGGTACATGGCAGCACCGTCGCTGTTGCCCGTCAGAATCAGTTCTTGGATGGAGTTCAGGGCGTTGAACAGGAAGTGCGGGTTCATTTGCAGGCGCAGGCTCTGCAACTTGGCCTCGGCGGCTTCCAGTTCGTATTGCAACGCACTGGTCTTGAGCCGTTCCAGTTCAAGCGACTGCTGCTGGCGCTTTTGTAGCAATTTTTCCCGACGGCGAACAAAAAAGAAAAGTGCCAAAAGCCCTGCTACTATTGCACCAAAGATGAAGGCAGTCGTTTGCCAGAAGGCAGGACGAATGCGGAACTCCAGCGGTGGGGCAGCGTACCACTGAACGCCTGTAAGGCTGGCCGCCACTTCGAGCCGATAGCTGCCGGGAGCAAGACCTACCAGCCGAATCACACTGCTGCCGCCTGTCGAGAACCACTCGCCGTCCTTGCTCAGGCGGTAGCGGTACTGCAATTTGCCAGCATTGTTGAAATAAGGTGCCACCACCCCGAATTGCAGGGTGTTTTGGTGGTGGGTCAAAACCAAACCGGGGCGAGGGTTCCACTGTACGCTGTCGCCGACGGTCAAAGTCTGCACCGTGACGGTGAGGGGGCGGGCATCTATTTCGATGTTTTCAGGGTAAAAATAGTTGATGCCGTTGCGCCCGCCGAGGAACAAAAGCCCGCTGCTCGCCCGCACCACTGAGAAAGGGTAAAAAAACTCGCTCTGTATGTTGTCGGCAAAATCGAAGCGCCGGAATACTTTCAATGGAGGGTCGGCCAAAAAAAGGCCATCGTCCGTGCCGAACCAAAAACGGTTTCGGCGGTCAAGGTAAATGTTGTTGACAGCATGGCCATCGAGTGGCCCGGCCACCCTCGCCCAAGTGCCGCTCTCATTAGCAGGGGCAAGCCGGTGCAGCCCATTGCTCGTTCCTACGAGCATTTCATCCGTTGAGTGCTGAAATAGGGAAATGGGAGATTCTCCTTCCATCGCATGACGGAACAGGAAACGGTACTCCTTGTCAAGCACCGTAATGCTCTTCTGGTTGCCAATCCATATTCTACCGATGGAGTCTTGGTAGGCAGCATAAACTTCGTCATTGCTGCCGGGAAATTCCAGGAATCTGAGGCGGTAGCTTTTTCCTTCCATCAGATAATTGTGGTGCCTCGCACAAACTAAGAAATTGCCGTCACGCAGCGGTACGATGCCTCTTACAAACTCCTGATAGATGGCGGCCTGCACCGAGTCGGTGGCAAAGGCTGGCCTTTGAAAGCGGTCGGTGCGGGGTTCGTACATCCACATGCCTTTCAAGGTGGGGCCGAGTATCAGGTATCGCCCGTCGAACGCCATGCCCCGCACGCTGATGTGGCTGAGGCGGTCGGTGGCGTCTTCGTCAGGTGGGTGCATTTCAACCTGGCCGGTTTTTGTATCCAATTTATTGAAGCCATTGAACCCGCCGAACCAGATGTTTTGCTCCCCATCCTCTGTGAGGCAGATGACGCGGTTGCTCCAGCTCTGAGCAGGGTCATCCGAATAATTGCGAAGCAAGCCGATGGAATTGCGGACATCACTGAAGGCGATGACGTTGGTCGAATTGTGCGTCCAGAACGTGCCCAAATCATCCTGAAACACCCGCACCATCGCTTCCTCCAAGCCGATGGGCTTGCCTTCGGCAAAAATGCGGTGGCGGGTGAAGCGGTCGTTCCGAAGGTCGTAACTGCAAGCCCCAAATCGGGTGGTGACCAAGAAAAGGCTGTCGCCGAGCGGCACTGCATCCATCAGTACCATGCGACGGCTTTGTTTGTCCAAACCATAGCGCACGGCATCAATTGGCGTTGTGGTTCCTTTGCTAAAGTCCACCCAAACCGAATGGCCATCGTAATAGGAAATGACCCCCAGGTCAGGCGTTATGGCGCAGAAAGTAGAGAATATTTTGGAAATTGGCACTGACCTGGCGTGACCCGTCGCCAAGTTGGCGGCTATCATGCTTTCTTTCCTAGTGTAGAAAACCGTCGTTCCGCAAACATCGAAACGGCTGTAGTGTATCGTGGAAAGTGCTGGGGGCAGTGGTGTGTTTAGGCGTAGAAATTTGCCCAGTTTTTCGTTCCACGTAAAATACCCCTTCCTGGTCAGGGTGCACAGCGGTTGCCCTTCCAATTGGAAAATGGCACAGGGCAGGCCAATCGCTGCCGTGTCCAACGGCACTTGCTCGAAACCCCAACGGTCGGCGATGGAGCGCCAGATTTTTTGTCCAGACATCAACCAGATGCGGTTGTCTTTGTCGCAAAACCCCTGCGTCACTGCCTTTTCGAAGCTATACTTGTGTACGTTGCGGCCATCGAAGCGCTGAACGATTTCAGCCGACGCTATCCATAAAAACTGCTGTCGGTCCTTGAAGACCACAGAAATGCTACCGGCATCCAGGCCATGTTCCGCGCCGAAAACTTGCGCATGGTACTGCGGCAACTGGGCCTGCCCGATTTGGTAGCCGAGGAATATCAGGATGGCAGTCAGCACTGGTTTCATGCACCAAAAATAAGGACGCATTTAGGTAAACGGGAAAAAGTCTTTTCAGCGGCAGGTCTTGGTTTAGGAACGGAAAAAAAACATGCGGTAACTGGTGCCATTTTGTCCCAAAAGCAATATGTTTTGCATTTACCCCAATTATCAAAGCCGTTTACAAGCATAAGAGGTTGTTTAACTTCTGGCTTCCGCCGAAAAGCACCCCATTCCCATGATTCTGTGTTGAAAAATTGGTCATGCAGCCTTATAATACTCCCAATTTTCCAACTTGTCTCATGGAAAAATGGGCAATTTTTCACTCGAAACTCAAAATTTAAACAACCTCCAAGAGCGGATTTGAATTTTTATCCATTATGCCTATAACAATGGTTCGTAAAGGGTTCAGGTTTCACTCCAGTAAACCAGAAACTTCATGAACCATTGGCATAAAGATGGTTCGTTATGGGTTCAGGTTGGTGACTTTTTATAAAGGATTACAGCACTTGCTTAGGATACAATGCCTTGTCAACTTCTGAAATAAAATTCCCAAAACTTGTCTTTACATTTGGCAAAACAATTGCCAAATGAAATTGACCATTCGCCTATTCCCTATTTTCGCCTGCCTCGCCCTGCTTTCCACCCCCGCCAGCGGCCAAAAGCAGCCCGCCGACTTCAACACCTTCAACCCCCACTTCGAGGTTTTCGAACTGCCCGGCGGCACCCTCGGCAACAGCGTCCAGGCCATCGTGCAGGACAGCACCGGCTTCCTCTGGTTCGGCTCGCAGGGAGGGCTGCACCGCTACGACGGGCAGAACATCCGCACCATCCACCACGACCCCGCCAACCCCAAGTCCATTGCCAGCGACTACGTCGAGTACATTTTTCTCGACAGCCGGGGCATCCTCTGGCTGACGCACTACACCGACGGCGGCTTGACCGCTTTCGACCCGATAACGGAAACGGCTGTCCGGTACCGCCACGACCCAAACGACCCTGCATCGCTCGGCGACAACACCAACTCCGTCGTCGTCGAAGACCGGGACGGCTACATCTGGGTCGGCGGCAACGGCGGGCTGGACCGTCTTGACTGCAAAACGGGCAAGTTCAAGCACTTTCGCCACGACCCCGCCGACCCCCGCAGCCTCTCCTTCGACCGGGTGAGGGCGCTCTATGTGGACAGGCAAGGCACTCTTTGGGTCGGCACGGGCTTGCCCTGGGACTCCGGGAAAGAACTAAAATTGGGCGGCTTGAACCGCTACGACCCAAAAACCGAAACCTTTACCCGCTACCTGCACGACCCCGCCGACCCCCACAGCCTTGCCAACAACAAGGTGCGGGCGCTGCTCGAAGACAGCAAGGGCAATTTCTGGGTCGGCACCGCTGGCGACGGACTGCATCGGATGAACCGGGAAAACGGCACGTTCACCCGCCTGAACTTTGACCCGAAAAACCCCGGCAAGCTGACCCAGCCCATCCTCCGGGGTACGACCCCTGCCATTTGGAGCCCCGAAACCCATGTGTCCTGCATTTTTGAAGACCCCCAAGGGCGCATCTGGATAACCGCCTTCCCGGGCGGGCTGAACGTGTACGACCCGACCAGCCGCATCACCCGGCATTTTGAAATGGGAAAAAACGAAGGCGACCTGGCCACCAGCCGCCTTTGGCAGACCTTTCAAACCCGGGACGGTGTCACATGGCTTGCCGGCGCCGGAGGCGGGGGCGTGGTTTCCAAGGTGAAATTGCAGGACAACCGTTTTTCGTTTTCCAATTTTTACAATGCAAGTGCCGCCAATGAAATGGGCGACGACCTGAACGCCATCCTGAAGGACGGGGCGGGAATCGTCTGGGCGGGTTTCAACAATGGCTCCCCCTTGATTCGCTTCGACCGAAAAACGGGAGAGGCATTTCCCCTGACCATCGGTGATGCGCCTGGAGGCGCCGGTGTGCGGGCGGTTTCCAGCCTGTCGCTCGACCGGGAGGGTTTTTTGTGGGTCGGCACGGAGAAGGGCTTGTTCCGGCGAGACCCCAAGACCGGGAAATTCCGCCACTATTTTGCCCAAATGGAAGACCCCTGGTTCAGGTCTGTGGTTCAGGACCGGGAGGGCTACATCTGGGCACCAGACTGGAACTCGGGATTGTACCGGCTCGACCCCCGCACCGGAGAGTACGTCAATTTCCCGCATGACCCCGCCAACCCCAAAAGCATTGGCGGCGACGCCGTCCGTGGGATGTACGTGGACGGGCAAGGCGACATATGGGCAGGCGGGGGCGGCTGGAACGACCTCGCTTTCCCGCTTTTTGTGGACCGGCTCAATCCCGATGGGAAGACGTTCACACATTTTGTCAAAGAAAAAGAGGCGGGCAGCGGGATGAACCTCACCGGCGACGAACAGGGCAACATCTGGTTTGTGGACAATGTGAGCAGTATCCAAAAAATAAACCCGGCAGACGGCAGCCGCCAAAAATTCAAGGCGGCCCAGGCCATGTTCGCCAATGTCAGCGGGGGCCAGAGCATCGGGCTTGCAAGGGCGAGTGACGGCAGTTTTTGGCTGTACGACAAAGGATTGACAGTCTTTGACCCAAAAACGGAGCGGTTTTACAACTTCAGTGAAACGCACGGCATCCCCCAGATTGGCGCCAGCCGGCACAGCAACCTGTTCGCTGCTGCCGATGGCGAAATGCTGATTGCCGGGGATCGGGGCTTGCTTTCTTTTTACCCCAAAGACCTCAACATCGAAAACAGCACCCGCCCGCCCGAACTGCGCATCACCGCCTTCCGGCTGCTCGGCGAGCCAGTAGCACCGGGTGGCGGGGGGCATCATCCCGGCATTTTGAAAAAACCTGTCTGGCAAACCACCGACATCCGCCTGGCGCACGACCAGAACGTGTTCGCCTTCTCGGTTGCCTGCTTCGACTTTTTCGACCCCGCCGCCAGCCAAATCGAGTTCATGCTCGAAGGCTATGACCGCACGGGCTGGCGCAAAGACCTCCGGGACGGCGAGACGCCGGCCTACGTGAACGTGCCGCCCGGCGATTACACCTTCCGGGTGCGGGGCGCCGACAGCCACGGGGTGTGGAACGAGGAAGGCGTCAGCCTGCGCATCCTCATCTCGCCGCCCTGGTGGAAAACTTGGTGGGCATACCTGGCTTATTTTCTGGCATTTCTGGGTGCATTGCGGGCATTCGTCCAGTACCGCTCCCGTGCGCTTCGCCAGCAAAACGAGACGCTGGAACGGCAGGTGGGCGAGCGCACCGCCGAACTGAACCAGTCGCTGGTAAACTTGAAGGCGACCCAATCCCAACTCATCCAATCCGAAAAACTCGCCTCCCTCGGCGAGCTGACCGCAGGCATCGCCCACGAAATTCAGAACCCGCTGAACTTCGTCAACAACTTCTCGGAACTCAGCGTGGACTTGGCGGAGGAGTTGAAATTGGAAATTGGGAAATTGGAAATTGCCGAAAACGACAAGGAATACGTGGGTGAAATCTTGGGCGACTTGGCCTCCAACCAAGAGAAAATAAACCACCACGGCAAGCGGGCGGCGAGCATCGTCACTGGGATGCTTCAGCACTCCCGTGCAAGCAGCGGCAAAAAGGAACCCACCGACCTCAACGCCCTCGCCGACGAGTACCTGCGGCTGAGTTACCACGGCCTGCGGGCGAAGGACACCAGTTTTAATGCTAACATGGTCACCGATTTCGACCCGGCGGTGGGGAAGGTGGAGGTGATTCCGCAGGACATCGGGCGGGTGTTTTTGAACATAATCAATAATGCGTTTTATGCAACAACGCAACGGAAAATGAAGGAGCCAGAAGGTTACGAACCAACGGTTACGGTGTCTTCCCGCCTGATTATCCCCCCTTCGGGGAGACTAAGGGGGGCCGAATTCCGCATCAAAGACAACGGCACAGGCATCCCCGACGACGTGCAGGCCCGGATTTTCCAGCCGTTTTTCACCACCAAGCCGACGGGGCAGGGCACGGGGCTGGGCCTTTCACTGGCGTATGATATTGTGGTGAAGGGGCATGGGGGGACGCTGGAAGTGGAGAGTGAGGAGGGGACAGGGACGGAGTTTGTGGTGCGTTTGCATTTAAACAATTGATAGTTGGAGAAATGGCGGAGAAGTATGCGGCATTTCCCCAAAAATAGAACTGATACTTGGAGAAATCTATTATCATTGCATGGATTTCTCCATTTTAAATACCATGTCTATGATTCAATCCATAATTGGTCGGGAAAAGGAAAAGGAAAAACTAGATAAAATCCTGCAGTCAAAACAGCCAGAATTTTTAGCGCTTTACGGCAGGAGGAGGGTGGGAAAAACCTTCTTGGTACGCCAGTATTTGAATGACCATATCGTTTTTGATATTTCAGGAGCAAAAGCGGGTTCAAAGCGGCAACAACTGCATAATTTCTTTGGGGAGTACCTCTCAAGGACGAAGCGGCAGAAGGAAACGCAAGCCCCAGATTCCTGGCAGGAGGCTTTCCGGTATTTGGCCAACTACTTGTCCGAACTGCCCTCGACCACGGCAAAGCAAGTCGTTTTTTTGGACGAAATGCCCTGGTTGGACACCCCAAAATCCGATTTCATTTCCGCCCTCGAGTTCTTTTGGAACCAGCATGTGTCGAGGATGGACAACATCCTGCTGATTGCCTGCGGCTCGGCTTCCTCTTGGATTCGGAAAAACCTCATCAATGCCCGTGGTGGCTTGCATAACCGGATCACGCACCGGATAAAATTGATGCCTTTCAGTTTGCACGAAACTGCCCTGTTCATCCAAAGCCTCGGCGTAAGCCTTCCACAATACCAAATCCTCGAACTGTACATGGTGATGGGCGGCATTCCGTTCTACCTAAAGGAAATAGAAAAGGGCAAGAGTGCGACCCAGTTGATAGACGAGATTTGCTTTTCGCCGCAGGGCTTGTTGTACGGAGAATACAACCAATTGTACCATTCGCTTTTCAGGAATGCAACGGCCCATATCGCCATCATCAAGGCACTTGCAGCCCGTCCGCAAGGCATGACCAGGGCAGAAATAGCCGCCGAAACCAAACTGAGTGAAGCCCCCTTGTCGAGGACCCTGGAGGAGTTGTCGGAGTGCGATTTTATCAGCATCTTCCAGCCTTTCCTCAATAAAAAGAAGGAATCCGTCTTTAAGTTGACGGACTTGTATTCCTTGTTTTACCTCAAATTCATACAGCAAAATAAGGGAGCGGGAGACAGGATTTGGGAGCAATTGTCGAAACAAAGCACCTATAAAGCCTGGAGCGGGTACGCCTTCGAGAACATCTGGATGATGCACATCAACCAGGTAAAATCGGCATTGGGCATCAGGGGCGTTTTTACTAAGCACAGTTCCTGGAAATTCAAGGGAAACGATGCCCTGCCCGGTACGCAGATAGACATGGTCATTGACCGGGCAGATCAAATCATCCATTTGTGCGAAGCAAAGTTCACGAAGGAAAACTATGCCCTTACCCGTGACTATGCAGCGCAGTTAAGGCTGAAAAAGACCATTTTCAAGCAAGCCACCCAAACCAAAAAGGCTGTTTTTACGACCTTGCTCACGACCTACCCTGCCCTGAGAAACCAGTATTACCTCGAAGAAATCGAGAATGAAATAACGATGGATAAGCTGTTTGAACCGTGAAATTCGAATTACCTATTAAAAACAATGGATGATGAAGACATTAATAATTGCGTCATTACTGGCACTCACTTGGAATGATGGCTTTGCCCAAAACATTCAAGAAATTGATAGCTTAAAACACGAATTGACCAATGCCAAACACGACACAACCCGTCTTAAAACCCTGATAGGTTTATGTGCTTTATACATTCCTTTTCAAAAAGACTCATCCCAGTTATACGGAAATAAAGCATTGGAAATAGCGCAGCGCATCAAGGATAAACGAAGTGAAGCCCATGCTTTAATTGACCTATCCATCTTATCAAGGATATATGGTGATGCGCCACAGTCGCTTCAAACCGCCTTTAAAGGATTGGAAATAGCAGCGTCCAATAATTATACATTGGAAATTGCCCGTGCATTTTATTCCATAGGCGTGGTTTATGGTGACATACTTAATGACTACCCGAAAGCAATAAACTACTTTAAGCTTGCACAACAGGTAACTAAAAAATCCGAAGAAGTCTATCCCGGGATGCAGTTGAACCGGTTGCTTGACCTGAATATTGGGAAATATTACCTCGAATCCAATAAATTGGATTCATCGTTATTTTATCTACAGAAGCTCAAAATAGATAATGACCCATCAAAGGGTTTATATGCCATTATAGAGTTGTATTGGTCTGATCTGCAATTTAAGTTGGGCAATATGGATGCTGCAATGGAAGCCTCGGATAAAGCGGTAAAGATTGCGAAAACCTGGGGCGTTGACCGTGGGGTTCCTGAAATCCTTTTTTCAAGAGCTGAATTGTTCGTTAAACTAAACATGCCTGATTCCATCATCTATTATGCAAAAAATGCCCTATTGGTAGCCGAAAAAATTGGTTATACCAGGATTGTATTTTTTGCCAGCCAATTATTAGCCGACGAATTTGAAGCGAAAGACAAGGAGCAATCCATTTACTATCATAAACTGGCAAGGGTGGCCAATGATAATCTTTATGGCAAAAAGAAATTCCAGGAAATACAAAAAATACTTGCAGAAGAACAAGAACGAAAAAAAATTATGGAGGCGGAGCGGGTAGCCTATCAAAACCAATTAAAGCAGTATGCATTTGGTGCAGGTTTGGGGATGTTGCTCCTTATTGCCTTCATACTCTATCGCAACAACCGTCAAAAACAAAAGGCGAATGCCATCTTGAAGGCACAAAAAGAAAAGGTGGAGCAAACTAACCTAGCGCTTCAAGCTGCCAACCGGGAAGCGCAAATTGAAGGTGCATTGGAAAGAGTTCGGTCAAGGGCCATGGCCATGCACAAAAGTGACGAGTTGGGGGAAGCTGCAGAATTGCTTTATAAAGAGCTTCAAAATCTTGGCATTACGGATTTTATCAATTGCGGATATCTTGAAATAGATGAGCAAAAACAGACCCAGTACGGTTGGATGACGAATACGGAAGGGATAGCAATGGAAAGGTTTTACCTGCCCTTAACTGGCGACCCCGTTTTAGACAACCGATATGCAGCATGGAAGCGCAAAGACACGGTTTTCTGCCAAACGGTGGGTGGTGATATGCTTAAAGCACACCATGAATTTGTTAACCCTCGGTTAGGTTCAGAAGAGGTTGTCCAGCACGCAGAGAATAATTTTCCTGACCCGACCATCTTCTACTGTGGAAATTTTTCGCACGGTTATCTCTGTATTATTACCGGCACTCCGCTTACCGCTGAAAAAGAAGCGTTACTGGCCAGGTTCACGAAGGTTTTTGAACAAACCTATACCCGTTTCCTCGACCTGCAAAAAGCAGAAGCACAGGCAAGGGAGGCGCAAATAGAAGCGGCGCTGGAAAGAGTGCGCTCCCGCACGATGGCCATGCAACGAAGCGATGAACTGCTTGCGGTAACTTCCCTCATTTACAACCAATTGAAATCACTCGGTCTGCAATTGTGGAATTGCGGCATCATGCGGTTACTGCCAGACAGTTATTGGGCTGAAATCTGGATGACGAGGCCGGACGGACAAATGATGACCGAGTCATTCAGGATACCGTTGGACAAGGTTCGTGTTTATAAAAAACTGTATGATGCCTGGAAAAAAGAAGAACCGTACTACTTGGAAGCAATACGAGGCAACGAAGTTGTTGAACACAATAGAAGCATTGCTGCTCTGAATG
>JANPLH010000077.1:0-2167 GCA_031426435.1 Saprospiraceae bacterium
CAAAGCGGTTCTCGTCAGGTTCCCGCCCAGTGAACAAGCTGCCCTCCAGTTTCAATATGCCATATCGAAAACCCAGCGTACCGACGCCAAAGGCGATATGCGTGGCATCCTGCCAATGGTGGCCGAGGGTGGCATCCGGATTGCCCCAAGCGCTGCCTCGGTGCATGAACGCAACAGGGCCAAGTGCAGGCTCACCGGGATAACCAAAATAAGCGAATAAATCAGCCTGCTGGCTCAATCGGTGGCTGTACGAAACGGAAAGGGCAGAGAAAAAATCATGCGGGTGCTGTCGGTCAATCAAGGGCTTGCCCTCCCAGGTTTCACCCGATTGGAACAGGAGCGGATAACCTTTTCCGCCCATCGTAAGGCGGTCCAAAGAGAACATGCCCGTGAAGGCCAAAAGGCCATTTTGGCCAGTGGGACGTTGAAGCATCGCCATCCACCAATTGGGCGCATCCACCTGTTTCAATGCACCCCGTTGGCCGTCATTGTTGAAGTTTTGGGAATTATAGCGTAGAAACAGGTCGCCGTGCGTCATCATCATCCATGGGCCAAAATGCCGCATTTTACCGAACATGGGGGTACTATCAGGCTGCCAGCCCGTACCAGAACCGTTGCGGTTCATCGGCAAGCTCAGCGACAAGCTGCTCGACATGTTCATGGGCATTTGCATGTCCATGCTGTCCATTGATTTAGGGTCTTTCGGTTTGGGCATTTTCATCTCCGTGCCGTTCTTTTTCTTAGGGGCTTTCGGCTTCGGCATATCGTGCTGGTGCTGCGCAAAAAGCGGGAATGCCGCGATGGTAAGAATGAATAAGAGGAAAAATGCGAGGTTTGGACGGGCTTTCATAGCATCGTTTTTTGTAATCGTGTTAAAGGTAAAAGGATGGCTTAGGCAATTGTTCAAGGCCGTTCATGCTTGAGGCGTTTTGGAAGCTGGCATTACCCTTTATGAAGCGATGCGAATTCAACTGGCTAATAATGGGTCAAAGAATAGTACGAATTAACTTGATTGGATAACCAAAAATATTGGACTTTTACCCAAATAAATAATCATTTTATCACCAAATCTTTTTATTCAAATGAAAAAGGCAATCCTCCTGTTCGCCCTTTGTAGCTTGCTCACTAACTGTACCCAACAACCGCAGCAGTCTTTGTCGCCACCTGCCGTTGATTTTGAGAAAGAAAAGGCGGCCATCCAAGCCGTCATCGCCAAAGAAACGGAGTCCTACTACAAGCAGGATTTTGAGGCGTGGAAAAGCACTTACCTACAGTCGCCCGCCTTTCGAAAGTTCGGCTATTGGGAGGGCTATGAGAACAAGATTGAAGCGTACAATGGATTCCAGTCTTTGGAAGACGTGAAGAAAAAGCAGTTCGACGCCAATGAGACGCTCTGGCAAGGCTCCACGGAGGAGCGCTCCAACGAGAACTTCCGCATCAGCAACGACATGGCGTGGTACACTTTCGAGCAGAATTCTTTTGAAAAGGACACCCGGAAGTTCCTTGGCAAATCGTTAGAGACCCGAATCCTCGAAAAAGAAAACGGGGAGTGGAAGATTGCATATTTGGGGTATCATTACTACCCGGATACGTTAGGTACTAAATAACATTGGGAGTACCGTTCGTTGCTGTAATGAATGGCAGAGGAAGGGGTCATCGTGACTGCTTTGATGTTTACCGATTTAAGAGGATTGGAATGCGGTTTTGTCAGCGACTGCGCCAGTAAATTAAAATTTACTGGAACTTGGTACTTGAGGGAGCTGATAAATTATGGCTCCTGAGAAGACTCGCTTTTGTATCCCAATAAATGCCTACAGGATGCTAAAAACAAATGAATCGGAATGAACATCTGAAAATAGCGGCACGTTTTCCCTTTGAATTAAACCATATTCTTAACCGAAAAATGTAACATCATGCCAGACAACAGCTTTCATCCTACTTCGACCAATCCATTGCCGGATGAGGATAAAAACCGCAACAATCCTTTGAATCCAGCGAGCACAAACCCGACTTTTACCGACCAAGAAAGAGGGGAAAATGCGCCTTCTTCGGTGAATCCATTGCCTGATACAGACCCTAACCGTCGCCTTCCGGGCGAACAAGGTTCGGGCAGTGAACGGGATAACACGAATGACGACATGGACCCCGATTCAAGGGACCCCTTGCC
>JANPLH010000078.1:0-8782 GCA_031426435.1 Saprospiraceae bacterium
CTTTAATGTCCTTGATGACCTCGCCGTCATTGGTCTCGATTTTCGTGACGTAGTGCAGCACGGGCCGCTTGCCCCGGTTGGCGATGGTAGAGAATGCGTTTATCATCTCGTACAAGGTGAGGTCAACGCCACCGAGTGCGATGCCCGCCTCTTTCGGGATGGGCGAACCAATGCCCATGCGGCGGGCCATGTTGATAACGGAGTCCGTCTTTATCTCCAAAATTACCTGCACGGCGATGGTGTTGATGGACTTCTTCAGGGCCCCCTCCATATTGTAATATCCGCCGTACTTGTCGTCCACGTTTTTGGGCGCCCAATCCTCGAACTCTTCGTACTTGATGTGCTTGTTGTGCCAGTTTTTACAGGGGTTCATCCCAGATTGGAGGGCCGCTGAATAAAGCACTGGCTTGAAAATGGAGCCTACCTGCCTGCGTGACTTGATGTGGTCGAACTTTGCGTATTTGAAGTTCACGCCTCCCACCCAGGCCAAGATTTTACCGGTTTTGAAATCAGCAGCCACAAAGCCCATGTTCAGCAGCGAAAGATAATATTTGACGGAATCAATGGGCGAGAGAAGGGTGTCCACGTCGAGGCCGGTCTTCCAGTTGAGGATGGTCATTTTGACTGGGATTTTCAGCGCATCTGCGATTTCCTTTTTGCTGGCTTTGCGGCCCTGCATGATGCGCACCCGGTCCGATTGCTTCACCTGCTGGTCGAGCAGGTTGTCGTTTCCGTAGGTCTTTATATCCTTGTCCTTGCTGTTGTGCATGAAATAAATTCCTTGAATTTTCCGCATCTCTTCCTCGGCTGCTTTTTCGGCAAACTGTTGCATCCGGGAATCAATGGTCGTGTAGATTTTCAGGCCATCGGTATAGATATTATAAGCACTGCCATCGGGTTTGATGAGTTTATTCAATTCTTCCTCTAATTGAAGCCGCAAGTGTTCCCGGAAGTGCGTGCTGATGCCCTCGTCGTGGGTGCGTACTTTGTAGTCCAAGGTGAGCGGCAATTGTTGTAGGGAGTCCAATTCAGTTTTGGTCAAAAAGCCGTTGCGTTCCATGCGGGCCATCACGGCGTTGCGGCGGTCCTTTGAGCGGTCAGGGTTCTTGATGGGGTGGTAGGCGGTCGTTGCCTTCAACATGCCCACCAGCACTGCGGCCTGTTCTGGTTTCAGCTTGCCGGGTTCCACATTGTAGAAGCGGTTGGCGGCGGTTTTTATCCCAAAAACATTGCCGCTAAACGGGATGGTGTTCAGGTAGAGCGCTATGATTTCTTCTTTGGTATAAACCTTTTCGAGGCGGGAGGCAATGACCATCTCCTTGGCCTTGTTGATGGGCAGGCTGAAGAGCCTGAATCTTCTGCGGGGATACAGGTTCTTCGCCAACTGCTGCGTGATGGTACTGCCACCACCCGATTCGTCTTCCTGCATCAGGATGGACTTGAAAAACACCCTGCCCAGCGCCCGGTAGTCTATGCCGTGGTGCTTGTAAAAACGGGCATCTTCGGCCGCTATCAGTGCTTGCTTGAGGCACTCTGGTATCTCTTCCTTGCTGGCGGGCCGGCGGTTTTCGATATAATAGCGCCCAAGCAGCACGCCGTCCGAGGAATATACTTCGGAGGCAAGGTTGTGGTCAATCTGTTTGAGGGATTCCGGGGATGGGATGGGCCCAAAACTGCCGTTGAAGAGCAAGAAGAGAAACAAAACAAAACTTAGCACGACAAAGCTTATCAGGGAAATGCCCCCCAAAAACAACTTGGAAAGGATGGGCCTGCGGCGGGCAAGTGAATGATACCACTCCTGCCACCTGACAGGAATGGGGTTAAGTTTTCTCAAAAGGCTTTTAACTGCCGACAATGAAAAGTCATTTTGCATTTATAAGCTGTGTTCGTTGAATGTTTGAGACGGCATTGAGCACAGTTGTCACATTTTTCCCTTCTTGATTTATCAAGCCCATTGAAATTACCGTTCATCATCTTGAAATCATTTGAGTGCTTAACAAAATTATGGGTTTGAGCAGAAGCCCTTTGAGAGGCCAGGTTATCAAACCCGGCTGCTGCGCAAAAAATGAAAAACACTGAAACCCCTCCTCCGAAATAGCGACCCATATTTTTGTTAAGCACCCAAATCATTTGCAATTTTAGGCAAAATCCGAAACTCCTGTGTTACATAAAACTTTGTTTTTGGCATTGCTACCAAACCCGGCACAGTTTCGGCTAATTTTGCCATCAAATTCTCATTTCCCATGAAGTTACCAATCGTCGTTTTTATTTTATTGCTGCTTGGCAGCAATGGCATGTTTGCACAGCAGGCGCCTGCCGCTGAACCAACTGCCGAAAAAAGCCCCGAAGAGCAACTCAAAGAACTGCGTTGGAACCTCAATATCATCCTCAACCAGCAATTGCCATCCTCGTTGCCCGATTCGCTGAACGGCAAGACTTTCCGCAAGTCCTTCTCTTTCAATCCCCCACAAAACGCAGGCGGCCTCCTCGAAGTGCGGGAACTGCGCCGTACCGTTGAGCGGGACTCCACATTTGGCGGCAGCAAGTACCAAATAGCGATTGCCGAAATTGACATTCCGAACATCCGCATCGTCATCTCTCCCGACGGCAAATTCAGCTCACTTGAAATACCTGCCAAGCCCGGCAGCACCTTCCTGCACAGGCCCTACGGCAACGAACCGGAACGCATGCTGCCCCGCTTGGTCATCGGCTGGTACGAGCGCATACAGGATAAGACCCTCGCCCGTGCCCATTCCGCTATCCAAATCCTTTTGAAGGAATTGTCCAAATAAATAGGATAAACCTATACTACCTTTGCGCCGCACCAAGGGCTACTCCATCGCCTTGTCCGCCTTTGGCGGATGGGGAGGAAAGTCCGGACAACGTAGAGCGCCGCACCACCTAACGGGTGGGATGCTGACGAAGGTCGGCAGACAGAGAGGGTCACAGAAAAAAACCGTCCGCCTATGGCGTGATAAGGGTGAAAACGTGCGGTAAGAGCGCACGGCGTCGGCTGGCAACAGTCGGGGCGGATAAACCTTGCGGGTTGAAATGTCATGTACACCGGTGATGCCCTGCGGGGGCTGAAAATTGAGAAATTAGAAATTGAGAAATTTGAGGCACTGCCCTAATTTCGAATTTCTCAATTTCCAATTTCCAATCCCCGTCGGGTGGAAGGGCTGCTCGCCCGAGCCGGGGGGTAGGCAGATAGAACCAGACGGCGACGTCGGGTCCAGATAAATGATGGAGCCTCTGCTTGCGTGGGGGTTACAGAATCCGGCTTATTGGTCCTTGGTGTTTTTTTAATGTGCTGTTTTGTGCTTGTTTTTTTCGTCAATGGGTTATTTTTGTGAAGCATAAAAAACAAGCCAATATGAAACTTTCTCCCGCCACAGCCATTGTTGCCCGTTGCCTTCCTTTTTTCATCTTCTCAAACGTTGTCTGGCTGCTGCTGCTGCCGCAAAGTGCGCAGGGCCAAGCCTGTGACCGCCAGCAGGATTCGCTGGCCCTGGTACAACTCCACAATGCCATGAACGGCCCCAACTGGACATTTAGTTGGAACCTCCCACAATCCATGAATAATTGGTTCGGTGTGACTTTGAACCCACAAGGTTGTGTGCAGAAGGTGGCTGTTACAAGTGGTGCAGTGGGCCAATTGCCAGACCTTCAATTGCCCCACCTTGAAGAACTGCAACTTGGGCATAACCAAGAAGTGCCAAATACTACTACCATCCCAAACTTCAGCGGAATGACCAATTTGAAAAAGCTCAACTTGGGACTGAACCTGAGTGGCAGCATCCCGAATTTCAGCTACCTTCCCAAATTGGAGGAGCTGGTTTTGGTTGATGTACTGGGTAATCAACACGACGGACTGACGGGCACAGTGCCTAATTTCAATAACCTTCCCCTGTTGGTGAGCCTGCGGTTTTCCAATCACAGCTTAACCAGCGTACCTGATTTTACGAATTTGCCAAGCCTCCAATTTTTCGACCTTTCCCGCAATAAATTGGTCAGCGTCCCCGATTTTCAACATTTGGATGCATTGAAAAATTTGGACCTCTCCACCAATCCATTCCCCAATGGACTGCCCAATTTTTCGGCATTGCAGGGACTTGAAAAATTGACCGTTTTGGGCAGTGACCTGAACGGGCTTTTTCCCAATTTCACCCAATTAATTGGACTAAAAGAACTGCGATTAGGTGGGGTAGTTATTGCTAGCGTCGTTGCAGAGGCTGACCTGAATGGTCTCATTCCCGATTACGACATGCCCACATTGGAAAAATTGACGCTTCAATATGTGCGAACCAACAGCGTTATACCTGATTTTGCCCATTTGCCAAACCTCAAAACCCTTACCATTACTGGCAAAAACCTCTCAGGCGAGTTGCCGGATTTTGCCCATTTGCCGAAGCTCACTGATTTGCGCATTGGCGGATACACGGAAACAATAATTCCGTTTCGTTCCGATATTACTGGAGCCGTGCCGAACTTCTCCAACTTCCCAGCCCTGAAAAATCTGGACCTTTGCTTTAACCGCTTATCAGGTGACCCCACCAATTTTTCCAATTTGCCGCAGGCAAACAAAATTGACCTGAGTTGGAACAATTTAAGCGGAACAGTCCCTGATTTCTCCATGCTCCCAAGCGTTGACGACATCTTCTTGAACAACAATGGTTTGGTTGCCATCAATAGCCAACTCAACACACCTGGTAAAGTCAAAGTCTCGAATAATTTGCTGACTTTTGAAGACCTGTTGCCCGTGCTTGGCGAACTTGGCACCTACTGGGAACAGGACTCCATACCAGTACAGCCGATCTATGCTACCAATGGGAACGGCAACCTTGAAATTGACCTGCTGTTTGATGAAAACGTGCAGGGGAGTACCTACGCTTGGTTCAAAAACAACCTGCCAATCGGTACCACCACTACCAACAAACTCGAACTTGCTCCAGGCAGCTGCGCCACAGGGGACAAGCTGGCCGTGCGGGTAACAAATCCCGTAGCGCCAAATTTGCAGTTGAACACCAAGCCTTTTTCATGTTCACCGACTACTGCGACCAGCGAGCGAAATGGTAAAATCCTAATTAACGTAATGCCTAACCCAGCCACTGATTGGATGTTCGTCAAAGCCAATACGGAATCGTTGAAGCCAATGTTGGTGAGGGTTTTCAACCCTTTTGGCCAATTGGTTCAAACAGCCTACACAGTTAACGGTCTTGCCGAAATTGCCACACATGACTTGCAATCGGGCACTTATTTCATTTCGATAAACACGGAATTTGGCGTGGCAACGGAGAAGGTGGTTGTTCTAAAATGAGCAAGTAGCCTGTTTTATAAGCCTACTTTTACAGCTGGTATATCCCGAAAGTTTTTCATCTCCAAAATCGGCTATTATGGTGATTCTTTTTTGCCGTCGCAATGGCGTACAGCCTTTTTATCTCCTCATTTTCGAGCTTGGCCGACAAGTTGTGTCAAGCTGCTGGTATCCTACCTTAACTTTGCATTCGAAAATTCCTACCTGACCATATTGCCATCAGCTATCAAAATTTCACGACCATGAGAGCCTATATAATTTTCGTCTTTGCCATTTTGGCAATTAACCTCCAAGCCCAAGTCAGGGGCAAAGTAACCGATAGCCAAACAGGAAGCCCTTTAGCATACGCCACCATCAGCCTCTTTGCTCATGGTGACAGCGCCCTCGTGGACGGTACCATCACCGACGATGCAGGCGCTTTCAACATAGAAGCCAAGCCGGGCAGCTACTTCGCCAAGGTGGAGTTCCTTGCTTACGAAGCATTTTTTATTGAAAAAATCGAGGTGAAAAAAGCGACGCTCGACCTCGGCAACATCCGCTTGAAACAGGAGGCAACCCAACTCAACGAAGTGATCGTTCAAGCCGAAAAAAGCACCATGCAAATGAGCCTCGACAAGCGGGTGTTCAACGTGGGCAAGGACTTGGCCAATGCCGGGGGCAATGCCGCCGAACTGCTCTCCAATATCCCTTCCGTGCAGGTGGACGTGGAGGGCAACGTCAGCCTGCGGGGCAGCGCCAATGTGCGCATCCTAATTGACGGAAAACCAAGCGGACTTGTCAGCCTTAACGGGGCGGCGGGCTTGCAGCAATTGCAGGGCAGTTTGGTGGAGCGAGTGGAAATCATCACCAACCCAAGCGCCCGGTATGAAGCCGAAGGCGTGGGCGGCATCATCAATATCATTTTGAAAAAAGAGCAGCGCAACGGCTTCAACGGCTCTATTGATTTGGTCGGCGGCTACCCCGCCAACCTTGGCCTTGCCCTCAACGTCAACTATCGCCACGAGCGACTGAATTTTTTCATCAACTACGGCATCACGCACCGCACTTCGCCCGGCACTGGCAGCATTTATCAGCGTTCTTTTGCAGGCGACACAACCTTCATTTACCGCCAAGCCCGCACCAGCGACCAAGTGGTGTTTGCCCAAAACGCACGGGCGGGACTCGACTTTTATTTCAACCCAAAGAATACCCTCACCGCTGCCTACTCCCTTCGCCGCACCGATGGCGATCGCACAGTGGACATGACCTACCGGGATTATATTTTTGATGAAAACAACCTGACCAATATCTTTACTCGCAGGCAGTACGAGGTGGAGACGGAACCTTATTCGGAATACTCGCTGACCTACAAAAAGACCTTTGACCGCAAGGGCCAAGAGTTCGTGGCGGAGGTACGTGCGCTTGATTATTGGGAGGAAAGCGACCAGGATTACACCGAGAAATACTACCTGCCAAACGGCTCGCCGAGCGGCCTGCCTGACCGACTGCAGAACAGCTACAACTACGAATCGGAGCGGCAGTACCTGCTGCAGGCGGACTATGTGCAGCCGTTTTCAAAAGAAGGAAAAATCGAGGGCGGTCTGCGCTCTTCCATGCGGGACATGGACAACGACTACCTCCTCACCGAGCTAAAGGACGGAACTTGGGAGACCCTGCCCGGCTTCGATGACCGTTTCCTTTACCTCGAAAACATTCACGCTGCATACGGCATTTTTGGAAACAAAAAGGGTAGGGTAGGCTATCAGGTAGGTCTGCGGGCGGAGCTGACGGACATCAAAACGGAACTGGTGGAGAGCAAGCAGGTGAACGCACGGGATTACACCAACTTGTTTCCCAGTGCCCACCTGACCTATGATTTGCCGAAGGAAAACGCCATGCAGGTGAGCTTCAGCCGCCGGGTGCGCCGCCCCCGCTACAACGACCTCAGCCCTTTTATCACCTACTCCGACGAGCGCAACTACTGGAGCGGCAACCCCGACCTGAACCCCGAATTCACCGACGCTTACGAAATTGGCCACATCAAGTATTTTGAAACCGGCTCCATGTCGTCGTCTATTTATTACCGCCACACGACCGATAAAATCGAGCGCATTCGCCGGGTGGACGACGAGGGAATCTCCGCCACCCGCCCCGAAAACCTGAGCACAGAGGATGCTTTTGGTCTTGAGTTTACTTCCGCTTACAACCCCGCCAAATGGGTGAAATTGGACGGTAATTTCAACTTCTTCCGCTCCATCACCGATGGTGGCAACTTGAATGCAGACTTTCAGGCGGACACCTATTCGTGGTTCGCCCGCATTACTTCCCGTTTTACTTTTTGGAAAAACACCGACCTCCAAGTGCGGGGCAACTACGAAGCCAAGCAGCAAACGACGCAGGGCTACCGCAAACCAAACGCCTTCCTTGACCTTGCCGTGAGCCAGGATCTATTGAAAAACAATGCAACGCTCACGCTCAACGTCAGCGACGTGTTCAATTCCCGTAGGCACCGATTCGTGACCGAGGGTGAAACTTTCTATACCTACAACGAAGGCCAATGGCGCAGGCGACAGGTGAACTTGACCTTCAGTTACAGGCTGCACCAGCAAAAGAAGAAGAAATCGGCGCTGGATGAAGGTGGGGAGTAAGGCAAGGATTGAAGGATTGAAGGATTGAATTGATGGCACAGTCCTTCAGGTCCTTCAATCCTTCAATTCTTCAATCCTTCAGCCCTTCAATCCTTCAGCCCTTCAATCCTTCAGCCCTTCAATCCTTCAAACCTTCAATCCTTCAATCCTTCAATCCTTCAACCTATGGACCAGCAAATCATCAACCTTTACGACGAGTACACCCACAAGCCCCTGCCCCGCAGGGTGTTCCTTGAACGCCTCGCCAAGCTCACAGGCGGCATGGCAGCGGCATTGGCCGTTTTGCCATTGATAGAAACGGGCTGCACCCCTGCTGCCAAGACGCAGGGCGACGACCTGCTCACCGAGTACATCACTTGGGAAGGCGTCAATGGCAAAATGAAAGGCTACCTCGCCCGCCCAAAAAAGCGGAAAAAGTACGCTGCCGTCGTGGTCATCCATGAGAACCGTGGGCTGAACGCCCATATCGAGGACGTTGCCCGAAGGGCAGCCAAGGCGGGCTACCTTGCCCTTGCTCCAAATGCACTAGCTCCATTGGGCGGTACGCCCACCAACGAGGACGAGGCACGGCAACTTTTCACCACGCTGAAACCGGAGGAATCCCTCCAAAACTTCATCCGGGCTTTCGATTTTTTGGAAAAACGGGAGGACTGCAACGGCAACTTCGGCTGCGTCGGCTTCTGCTGGGGCGGTGCCATGTCGAACAGCTTGGCGGTAAACGTGCCGAACCTGAAAGCCGCCGTTGCCTTCTACGGCCGCCAACCCGAAGCCGCCGATGTGCCGAAAATCAAGGCAGCCGTGCAACTGCACTACGCCGAAATGGACGAGCGGGTGAACGCTG
>JANPLH010000079.1:0-11795 GCA_031426435.1 Saprospiraceae bacterium
GGGAAGAAATCCATGAAATAATGGTTGCCCAACTTGACCACATGCACATCGAAGGCAGCCATCAGGCCATCTTCATCTTGGTGAATGAGCAGGTAATTCTTGTCTTCCCCTTTCCGGAAGGTCCAAACTTCTGGCTTTTTCGAGTTCCCGTTTTGTTCGGTTGAGCTATTATCCGCTTGCCAAGCCCCAACGAGGCCATTTACCAGCACCAATTTATCGGCGGTGTAAAGCGGTTGGAGCGAAGGAATACAGCCGTTCATCAAGAATGCCAGCAGGCCTACGGTGGCAATGGCGGTTAATTTTTTGTGATTTTTCATGTCGTCAGGTTTTAAATTATGAAGGTAATTGGATGTTTTTGTTGATGATACAAAGCTGCGCTCAATAGCTGCGAACTCCAATTTTCATCGTTGAAAACCACCAAACCAAAGTTGAAACCGTCCTTTTGCTACCTTTGTCCGAAACACAACCACCCTCATGGAAATCGCATTAGTCTTAGGTTTGCTCGTGGTCGCTGTGGCGCTTTTCGCCACGGAGAAGGTGCCCGTGGACGTCATCACCATTGGGCTGCTGTTGGTGCTCACCTCGCTGGGCATCCTCACGCCCAGCGAAGCATTTTCGGGGTATGGCAGCGACTTCATCATCATGCTCGCCTCAATTTTCGTCGTTGGAGCAGCGATGCAAAAGGCGGGTGTACTCGACATCCTTGGCCACCAATTGTTTGCCTACACCCAAAAAAGGGTGAAGTCCTTGCCAGCCATCTTGATGACTGTGGTCAGTTTCACCTCTGCCTTTATGAACAATACTACGGTAACGGCTATGTATGTGGCCCCGGTCGTTGGACTTGCGCGACGGCTTCATATCAGCCCATCAAAGTTGCTGATGCCCGTGGCCTTTGCGTCCATCTTGGGTGGTACTTGCACGGTCATCGGCACCTCTACCAATATCGCCGTGAATGCTTACCTCTCTAAGAATGGGTTGCCGCCCTTTGGTATGTTCGATTTCACCTTGATTGGTATCGTTCTTTGCATTATTGGTATCGTTTTTCTTGCCACTGTTGGAATGCGGTTGCTGCCCGATTATAAAGAGGTGGACATGCTCCAAGACCTGAAGCAGCAGCAATATTTCACCGAAATATTGGTGAATGAGAACTCCTCGCTGGTAGGCCGAAAAATCCGGCAAACAGTCATCAGCCGCATCGGGCTGCGGGTGCTCAACATCATCAGGGATGGTCGAAACGCCATCGCCGACGCCGATTCCATGGTGAAGGCCAACGACGTATTACTTGTGGAGGGCAGTCTCGAAGAATTGATGAAAGTTAAGGAGGCCAACGGCATTGATATTTTGGCGGATGCCAAAGCCACTGACGACCTTGTTACCGAGGACATTCAAATCGCTGAAATTCTGGTGCTACCCACCAACGACTTCGTGGGCGTGACGGTAAAAGAAGCCGAGTTCAAGCGGCGCTTCGGCCTGGCGGTCATTGCCATCAACCGGGAGGGTCAGACGCTGTCGGAGAAAATCGGAGCCACGGAAATAAAGCCTGGCGACCGCCTGCTGGTGCAAGGCCCCGCGGAGACTATCCGCTTCCGGCAGTCTTTCAGCGACTTCGTGGTGCTGCAAGAACACAGCTACGAACCCAGCAAAAGCAACCAAAATGCAGTGCTGTCCGCCAGTTTTTTCATCGGGGCCATCCTGCTGGGGACTTTGGAGGTCATTCCGCTTTCCGTAGCGTTCATGCTGGCGGCGTTCCTCTGCGTGGCGTTCAAGTGCATCAAGCCGGACGAGGCTTACGAGAAAATAGAATGGAACCTGTTGGTGCTCATCGGCGGCATGTCGTCGTTTGGTGTTGCGCTGCAAAAAACGGGCGCTGCGGAGTTCCTGGCCAACCATATCAACGACTGGTTCGGCGGCATGGGGCCGCTGGCGGTGCTGGCTGCTTATGTGGTGCTCACGATATTGCTCACGCAACCCATGTCCAATGCGGCGGCGGCCTTGGTGGTGCTGCCTGTGGCGCTGGAATCGGCAGAGGCGCTGGGGGTGAACCCCATTTCTTTTGCCTTGGGGGTGATGCTGGGCGCTTCGGTGTCGCTCATCACGCCGTTCGAGCCGAGCTGCATTTTGGTGTATGGGCCGGGGCGTTATAAATTCGCCGACTTTTTCAAGGTGGGTATCATCGCCACGGTGCTGCTGTTTGCGGCAATCATGGTGCTGGTGCCGATTTTTTACCCGCTGTAAACCGTGCCGTACACTGGAACCCCAGTTCCGGTGCGCCTTTGGGCGCAATTTTTTTTAAGCACTTTAAATCAATTCATCAAAACATCACCAATCTTCCGTATGAAAAAACTGTTTTTACCTTTCCTCCTCCTCCTCTTTTTCTTTTCCTGTAAAAATGAAGGCACAGCCCCCGGCAATGCCGCCGCTGCTGGCAGCGATATGGGGCGCTACCACATCATCCCGCAGCCCGTCAGCCTGATAGAAATGCAGGGCGAATTCAAGGTGACGGGCGATACCAAGGTACTGCTCGCCAGCACCGATGAGGGGCTGAAAACAGCTGCCGCCCACCTCGCCTCATTGCTGATAAAAGCAACGGGCACCACCATTGCGCCGATGGAAGGCGAGGCTACCAAGGACGCTTTCATCTTTCAACTCGACCCATCAATTGCCCACGAGGAAGGCTATTCGCTCATCGTGACGCCTGATGAAGTGACGGTAAAATCCAAAACGGGGGCAGGCGCATTTTACGCCATACAGACCTTGCGCCAGCTGATGCCCGTGGGAGCCGAATCGGGAAAAACTGCCTCATTGTCAATCCCTTGCGTTGAAATCACGGATGCGCCCCGCTACGCCCACCGGGGCATGATGCTTGATGTGGGGCGTCATTTTTTTGGGGTAAACGACGTGAAAAAGTACATTGACCTCATGGCGCTGCACAAGATGAACCGCTTCCATTGGCACCTCACCGAAGACCAGGGATGGCGCCTCGAAATCAAAAAATACCCCAAGTTGCAGACTGTTGCTGCTTGCCGCAAAGAGACGCTTGTTGGGCACTACAATGACACCCCGCAGAAATATGACGGCAAGCAATACTGCGGTTTTTATACCCAGGACGAAGCCCGTGAAATCGTGAAATATGCCGCCGAGCGCTTCATCACCGTCATCCCGGAAATCGAGATGCCGGGCCATGCACTGGCCACAATAGCCGCTTACCCGGAGCTTGGCTGCACGGGCAAACCAGCCGAGGTAGGCACGAAATGGGGTGTTTACGACAATGTTTTTTGCCCCAATGAAGTCACGTTCAAGTTCCTCGAAGATGTGCTGACGGAGGTGATGGACATTTTTCCATCGGAATACATTCATGTCGGTGGCGACGAATGCCCCAAGACGGCCTGGGAAAAAAGCGCCTTTTGCCAAGATTTGATAAAAAAGAACAAGCTTAAGGACGAGCACGGCCTCCAGAGCTATTTCATTCAGCGCATGGAGAAGTTCCTAAACGCAAAGGGCCGCCGCATTATCGGTTGGGACGAGATTCTGGAGGGTGGCCTCGCTCCTAATGCCACGGTAATGAGTTGGCGGGGCACCGAGGGCGGCATTGCGGCAGCAAAACAGAACCACGATGTGATCATGACCCCCACCGACTTCTGTTACCTCGACTACTACCAGTCGCAAGACCTGAACGAGCCGCTGGCCATCGGCGGCTACCTGCCATTGGACAAGGTGTACAGCTACAACCCCGACCCCACCGACCTGACGCCGGAGCAGCAAAAGCACATCCTGGGCGTGCAGGCCAACCTATGGACGGAGTACATCCCCGATATGAAGAAACTGGAATACATGGCCTATCCCCGTGCCTGTGCCATCGCTGAGATTGCCTGGTCGCCACAGGTCAGCCGCAATTACGACGGCTTCACTGGACGACTTGGCTACCATTTGAAGCGCCTAAAGGCAATGGGCGTGAACGCCGCCAACAAAACTTACGATGTAAAAACGAATGTGGAAGTGGCCGAAGGCAAGGGCATCAGCGTGGCACTCTCGCCGAAAATGGAGGGAATCGAAATCCGTTATTCGCTCGATGGCAATGACATCTCGCCCAGCAGTGCACTCTATAGCCAACCCATCAAGATTGAAAAAGACTGCATCCTGCGGGCGCAATCCTTTGAAAATGGACAGCAGGTGGGCACCGGGGCCGAGCTGCGCTTCCGTATGCACAAAGCCGCTGGCAAGGCTATCACATTGATCAATATGCCTGCTGAAAAATACAGCGGCAATGGCCCGAGCAGCCTCATTAATGGAGTTCATGGCCCCACCGAACGTTATGGTGGCACGGAATGGCTCGGCTTCGAGGGCAAGGACTTTGAGGCAGTGATTGACCTGGGCGACGTTAGAGTCCTCAACGCTGTGACAGTCCGATTCTTCAATGGTCCCGGACAATGGGTTTATTTGCCAAAGTCCTTTGCTGTTGCAATCTCCGCTGATGGCAAGCAGTATCAGGCATTGGGCAGCATCGAGTCCATCAATGCGGGCGATAGCAAGGTGGCGGATGTTCAGTTCCCGCTGAGCCAGCAAACAGCCCGCTTTTTGAAAGTGACAGCCCTCCGTTACGGCATCATATCTGCCGGACAACAGGGCGAAGGCAACGAGGCTTGGCTGTTTGTGGATGAGGTGGTGGTGGATTGATTTTAGCTATAAAAACTGGCGCTGTGAATATCCTTAACTTTCGCAGCGCCAGCTTTTGTGCTAGACTTTGACAATAAACGGATGAAACCCAAAGCATCAAATACGATTTTAAACTTGGCAATTTTTGTTGCCATTTTCTTTTTGTGCCAAATTCCCACGTCGTGTTTTTCTCAAATCACAGCAACAGACACGCTACCAGCCCACCCCAAGCTCCTCTCCCTCGAACCCGCCCCCAGTTTTGACAAAACCCGTTTCTGGGCAATGACAGGCACGGGAGCAGTTGCCTATTCCGGTCTCAGCGTTGCCCTTTGGCACGCATGGTACAAGGACTTCCCGCTTACCACTTTTCACACCTTCGACGATTGGAAAGAATGGAACCAGATGGACAAGGCGGGCCATCTCTTTTCCAGTTGGACGGCCTGCAATTATATCTTTGAGGGTGCCCGCTGGACAGGCATGAACCGCCGCAGCGCGCTGTGGACGTCGCTCGGCGTGGGGCTCGGCATCATGTCCACCATTGAGACAATGGACGGCTTTTCGGAGCAATGGGGCTTTTCGCTTGGAGACATGGGTTTCAATCTGATGGGCCCCGGGCTTTTTGCTTCGCAGGAACTGCTCTGGCAGGAGCAGCGCATACAGTTTAAGGTATCGGGCATAAGGCCCGGCTACTCGCAGGAGCCGCTTTACTCCGCCGACGGCAGCCTCATCACCACCCTTGACGAGCGGGCGGCCGGGCTGTACGGCACCAATTTTTTCAATGTGCTGCTGAAGGACTATAATGCACTAACGGTTTGGGCAACGGTCAACGTCCATTCGTTTTCCAAAAACAAAGCAAGCTCGAAAATACCAGCCTGGCTCAACCTTGCGTTTGGCTACGGCGCAGGCAACCTCTACGGTGGCACGGAAAACCGCTGGGAAACCGAAGCTGGCGTTGTTTTTGAGCTTGACCCCGTGCGCTATCCAAGGCACCGCCAATACTATCTTTCGTTGGATGTGGATTGGTCAAAACTGCCCACCAAGCGCCGCTGGGTAAGGGTGGTGTTCAAAGCGTTGAACTTCCTGAAAATGCCAGCACCCGCATTGGAAGTGAACACGCTGGGCAAGGCTCGGTTTCATTATTTCCATTGGTGAGCATATACGGGCAGGGTTTGAAAAACTTAGCAAAGTTTAGTAATATTACACCTGAAATTTCAACCCTTTTTGAACAAAAACCAAGCATGTGACTTATTGATAAACCTACGTTTCAATCGTATTTCCAACCAAGGCGAATTGGGCATATCCCTCTCAAATCGCCAAAAGGCAAACAAGCCAACTCAGATGTGATTTTTTTTGAAACCATTTCGAGAAATTGCATTTATTTTGCGCCCCTGTTTACCAAAACGAAATTTTCAACAAAAATGGAAGCACAAAATGTCAGCACAACGGCCCGTTACTCCGACACCGACTTGGAGGAGTTCAGGGTACTTGTTGAACAAAAACTGGAGACTGCTAACCAGGAGCTTGCCTACCTGCAGGAGCAGATTCTCGAAATTACTGAAAACAGCGGTGACGACCACGGTGGCGACTGGATGGACGATTCCAGCACCAACAACGATATCGAGTTCTTGAACAACATGGCCATCCGCCAGCGCAAGTACATCCAGGACTTGGAGAATGCGCTTATCCGTATCAAGAACAAGACCTACGGCATCTGCCTCGTTACTGGCCAGCTCATCGAGAAGCGCCGATTATTGGCTGTGCCAACTGCCACCAAGAGTGTGGAAGCAAAAACTGCCGAAGCCACCGAAGCTCCTAAAAAGGTCATCGAGAAGCCGCAGATTTCGCTCGACCAGCTCGACAAGTTGGAGAAAAAGGAAAAGCCCGCAACGGCTACGCCTAAAATCATCACGAAGGTCATTCGCAAGTCGAAGACACCCGCCAAACCTGTCAACGTGGAGGACGACGACGACCTCGACTTCGACTTCGACAAGGAATACTCCTACGACGGTGGTGGCTCCGACGATGCTGCGGACGACGACTACGAAAAGGGCGGTGCCGAGGAGAAGCACGACTCTTTCGATGACGGCGGCAACTACGAAGACATTCCAGATGACAGTGGCAGCGGAGACGATGACTATTAGTCATCGGTTTCGGGTAATTGCCTGACCAGCAGGATTTTACGACAAAGGCGCTGCCAGCATTAGTTTGCTGGCAGCGCCTTTTGTTTTTTGGTAAACGTTGGTGCTAAAATTTCCCCTGCCGCCAAATCGAAGCCATCCAGCGCAGCCCGAACAACCCCGACAGCACAAAGCCAATGACGCCAATGACGGGTATGTTTTTGAAATGCGGCGGCACATCGGCGATGACCAACATAGAGGAGCCAAGTATGAGCGCCCCCAGCACGAGACCAAAGGAGATGCGCTTGGAGGCTACATCCACGGCCGAGTCGAGCGGCTCCAGTCCCCGGTGCTCGAACTCGATGTGCAGCTTGCCCCTTTTTAATTTTCCTATGATTTCCTCCAGGTCTTCTGGCAGGGAGGTTGCCAGTTTGGATAGCTCTCCAAGGGTTCTCGACATGCGCTTTGAGAGCTTGGCGGGGCTGTATTTTCGGCGCAACAGCCTTGAAACATAAGGGTGGATATTTTTGATGATATTGTACTGGGGGTCGAGCATGAGCCCCACGCCCTCAATGATGACAAGGGCTTTCAGTAGGAGCAGCAGGTTGGAAGGCACCCTGATTTTATAATCGAAAAACAGGGAGTTGAGTGCGGCCATCACCTCGTTGCTGTCAATATCGGCGATGCCGATGTTGGAGTAGTTCTGAAAAAATTCGTTGATATCGTATTCAAGGCTCTTTTGGTCAATTTTTTCCTCGTCCCAACTGAAATGCAAGAGGGAAGACTTCAGGCCTTCCATGTCATGATCGTGTATTGAAAGCAGCAGGTCGGCCAATAGTTCCCGGTCGGTCTCCATCACGTTGCCCATCATGCCATAGTCAATAAAGCAAACCCGCTGGTCGGGCAGCACGAAGATATTACCGGGGTGGGGGTCGGCATGGAAGAAGCCGTGGTCGAACACCTGCTCGAAGTAGAGGTTGATGCCTTTTAGTGCCAGTTTTGCACCCGTCATTCCGATGTGCTCCAGTGATGTCAGGTCGGTGCATTTTATGCCAGCGATGTACTCCATGCACAGCACTTTTTCGGTACAAAGCTCAGGGAAGACGGTTGGCACATAAATATCGGGATTGCCCCGGAACTGCACCTCGAAGCGTCGCATATTGCCAGCTTCCAAGGTGAAATCAAGCTCTTTTTGAATGCTCGCCTCGAACATTTTCACCAACTCCACCGGCTGGTAGGCATCGAATCTATCAAAGCGGTCTTCTACAAATCGGGCCAAGCTTTTCAAAATCTGGATGTCCAATTCCACCGTGCTGCCGATGCCGGGGCGCTGTATTTTCAGCACAACTTCTTGCCCGCCAATGAGCTTTGCCCGGTGTACCTGCGCCATGGATGCCGACGCAATAGGTTCATAATCAATGCTTTCAAAGGCTTTTGTCAGCTTGTAGCCCAGTTCCTGCTCCAGCGTTGCCTTGATATCCTCCACGGGCACTTGCATAGCGTGGTCTTGGAATTTTTGCAATTCCTCCACCAGTTCCTCCGGCAGTATATCGGGTCGGTTGCTGGCAATCTGAGCGAACTTGATAAAGGTAGTTCCCAATTCTTCGCAGACCATACGCATCCGCTCATAGCGGGTGAACTCAGTAACGGGGTGGCCGTCGTGCTTGGGTATGAGCCGCTTCCATTTTGGTATGAAACGGCTAAAAGGAGGGTGCAAGGCCACATCGGCAAAGCCATATTTGACCAGAACGCTTATGACCTTCTCATAGCGACCAATGAGGGTTGGCTTATGTGCGTTGGTGGCCGACATGAGAGGTGATGGCGTTGGTTAAACATGTTAAATTGGTTGAAATGGTTGAATTGTGGCGGGGCACCCCAATTCAACCAGTTACTACTTCAACCAATTTTACGACAGCAAATTGGCAAACGCCTGCTTCATGTGGTCAAACGAGGTAGAAAGCTCGTTGGTAAAGGAATCAATTTTTTCGCTGGCGCCTACTTCTTTTTTCAGCCGCTCACGAATTTCCTTAATGGCGTCCTCCAACTCGAGTTTTAGTGGTTCCAGCTCAGCTTCGTTCTCGAACTCGCCCAAAGCCAGTTTGATGCGGAAACTGTCCAACTTGGTCCTGAAAGCTTCGAGTTTGGCTTGCAGCGCCATGCCTACGTCGCCAAAAGCTTCTTTCATCGCCAGTTCCAAGGTATAAATGGCGTGGAGGGTCTCCCGTTTCTGCACATCGTACTGCCGCTTGTTTTCGGCAGGAACCTTTGCCAGGCGAACATCCAATGCCTCAAATTTTTCCGCCAAAGTCTGGCGGTGCTTCGAGGCTGCCTCGCCAGTGCGGCGCAGAACATTTTTTTCTTCGGAAATAAACGTCAGGAAGTTCTTGCGCTCCCTGTCGAAAATGTCCTTGGCTTCGGCTTTGCCAAGTGCCATCTGGATTTGCATTTCGTCCAGCAGCACCTTCATCTGGGTGAGGCGCTCTTTGCCGATGTCCATCAGTTCATCTTGCAGTGTCATGGCTATATGATTTTTGTTAGAAAATGATTTTTGACGAAACAAAAATGCCATAAACAACCGCAATAAGTAGTGAGTTACGTCATAGTGGGCGAGTGAGTTAAGTCAACAACTATCCGTTATTTTACAGCTTTCCCTCCACCAGTTTCACAATTCGCTGCTCCCGCTCATCCGCTTGCTCCGCAATGGAGGCTGCCTTTTTCAGGAAGTCGGCGGCCAACTCCTTGTCGGCGAGGCTTCCCGTGTTGATTTTCACGTTCATCCAAGCGCCCATGACGGCAGCACGGGCGCAGAGCGCACCCACGCCCGCATCACTGACGGAGTTGGGGTTGCCTTCTTTTACCATTGCCTCTGCCAAGTCGAACACGCCGAAAGCAGCCTCCATCGTCCGCATTGGCGTCTCAATAGCATATTTTGTGGCGGCCTGAATGGCCGCTTTGCGGGCAGCTTTTTCATCGGCGGTTTCCTTCGGCAAACGGAAGGCCGCCATGATTTGGTTGAAGGCGGCGGTGTCCTCGTCCACCAGTTTGAGCAGGGTGTCCTTGAGTGCTTGGCCTTTTTCTGCCCAAGCGGAAAACTCCTCCAAACGGTCGTCCCAGCCCCGCTTGCCAGCGCTCAGGTTGGCCACCATTGTGCCGAGCGAAGCGCCGAGCGCACCCACGTAGGCCGAGATGGAACCGCCGCCGGGGGCAGGTGAGTCCTTGGCCGTCTCGTTGGCGAAGGCTCGCAGGTTCATGTGTACGAGCGGGGCCGATTTCTCGTCCGCCAATTGGTATTCGATTATTTTTTTCTTTGGGTCAAATGGTGCCAGCTCGTCCAGCCCCAGCGACTTCACGGCGATGTGAATCAACTCCTCTTCCGACACGCCCGTGCTCCATTTTTGTTTTTGCAAAAAATAGCGGCCTGCCTCGGTCATCACCTTCAGCGGCACCAGTCCGACGAGTTCCGAGCCAGTGACGCGCATTCCTCGGCGGTCAGCGCTCTTGCAGCACTCCTCGAAGGCGATGTGCAGCGGCGTCACTTCGATGTTCGTGAGGTTCATGCTCACCTGCGCCACGCCGTACTCCGGGATGTACCAACCGATGCCTTTTACCGCTTTACATGCACCTGCTTCTCTCACAGGCTCGCCGCTCACATCTCTCACTATCTCGCCCTCGATGGGGTCGCCCTTGCGCAGCACCCGCCCCTGCTCCCGCACGTCGAAGGCGACGGAATTGGCCCGGCGCTCGGAGGTCGTGTTCAAGTTCACGTTGTAGGCCACGAGGAAATCCCGTGCCCCGATGACGGTTGCGCCCGCCCTTGCATTGAAAGTGGCGGGGCCGTAGTCGGGATTCCATTCTGGTTTTTTCAGCTTCTCCGGCAACGCCTCGTACTCGCCCGCCCGTATGGTGGCGAGGTTGAGTCGCTCCGGCGAGGTTGCGGCAGCTTCGTACATATAAAATGGTATGCCGAGGTCAGCACCTGCCCGCTCGGCGAGATTGTGCGCCCACTGCGCTGTTTCCTCCATCGTGATATTGGCGATGGGAATAAGCGGGCAGACATCGGTAGCGCCCATGCGGGGGTGCTCGCCCCTGTGCTTGCTCATGTCTATGACCTCCGCCGCTTTTTTGATGGCCAAATAAGCGGCCTGCACCACGGCCGCTGGGGTACCCACAAAAGTGACGACTGTGCGGTTGGTGGCCTTGCCTGGGTCAATGTCGAGGAGCTTGACGCCCTCCACGCTTTCGATTTCGTCGGTGATGAGTTTGATGATGCTCATGTCCCGGCCTTCGGAGAAGTTGGGGACGCATTCGATGAGTTGATTGTTCAAAATTGCTGAGTTGTTAAATTGTTAGGGACTTGAGTTTATCCAAGAAGTATTTGGCGCTGGGGCAGTTGGGGTGGGTGGCGGCGGCTTCAAGGGAGAAGCCGGAGGCGAGGATGCGGGAGCAGAGCAGTCGTTTTTTGTCAACACCCCTTCCCGTTAGTCGTATTTTTTCCTGTTTAATAAATAGAAATGGATTGGGGTAACTCTCCGGATGTTCGCATTGAAACTTTGCGCCCATGAATTTTGAAATAGCGGTATTGTCTGCTAAAAACCAAGCCTCAATGGCCTTTACCGCAACTACGACCATGATATTTTGTCCAGCAGACACTCGATTTTTTACCTCAGTTATGCAAGGAGCCTCTTCTTGGTCGGTGAGTATGAAAATACTGGTCGCCCCTAATTGGATTAGGGCATCAATTTGCACTCCGATATTTTGGGGCAATAAGTTGCCACCTCCTTTTGCATTAAATACCTCTTTAACATAGTCTAATCCCAAGCGGGTCATTAGGCCTTCAAATAGGGCGCTGTTCAAGATGGCTTTTTCGTTGTCTCCTTCTACTATAAAACCCAGTTTTACCATGGCAGCCCCCCCCCAAGGACATTTGTCAACCATGCTTCATCCAAAGGCATAGTTTTGAGGTTTAAATCTGGCCGTACCTTCTTGAAGGACACCTCAAGACTTGCTGTGAGAACCACAGGAAAG
>JANPLH010000080.1:0-26434 GCA_031426435.1 Saprospiraceae bacterium
TTAAAATAAATCTAATTATTTTCTAATTGCTTTTTAAGCAGATATTGGCCAAAGTGGTTCTAATTTTGCAAAACTTTTTTACATTATAATCTCAATTCAATGTTTGAATTCACCGCAGGCAGAAAACTTTTGAGTTCAAGAAAAACTGCGATTCTTTCTGTAACTCGGTAATCAAACAGTTCAAATTTAGAATCCTATGAAATTGAAGAATCTGCTTTTACCTTCCCTTTGTGGATTGTTGATGCTATCCTTGTTTGTCGCATCTTGCGGCAAGGACGATGACAATCCAGTTCAATCTAAATTGGTATCTGATTTCGGCCCAGAAGCTACACTTGAATGGAACAAGACCTTTCATTTGGTGGAGCGTTATGCTGCTGGCTACCGTCCTGGCCCTGCACCACGTGCGCTTGCCCTCATGGGCTTGGCAGCTTACGAGGCATGTATCACCGCCATGCCAGATTACAATTCAATGGAAGCTCGTTACGCCAGTACTGGCCTGAACCTCCCAGATGTAGACCCAAAAGCTGAATACCATTGGCCTACGGTCGTTCATGCGGTTTACGCCAACATGATGCCCAAGTTTTTTGCGGACGTGCCTGCGGATGTGCAAACCAATATAACGGTGCTGACTTCGCAGCTTGACAGCAAGTACCTCGCAGAGGCTGGCCAAGAACTTTTCGCCCGCTCAAAAGCTTACGGTGAAAGCGTGGCCGAAGCGATGTGGGCATGGTCAAAAACTGACACCTACGGTGACAATGCCTATAAAAACCCATTTGGAAACTTCAATACCAATGAAGAGTACGATTGGACGGCCCACTACACTGGCCCTGGTGATTGGGAGCCTACCGTGCCAGGTCCTGGAAAAGGCATGGGCCCATACTACGGAAAGGCCCGCACATTTGTGATTACGGAGAGCCAAAAACTTGCAAGGCCGCCACTCCCATACAGCGAAGACCCATCATCTGAGTTCTATTCACAGGCTGTTCAGGTAGTTGCACAAAATACACCTACGATTTCTTACGAAGATGAGTGGGTTGGTGAATTCTGGAGCGACGACTTGATCAACGTTACTTTCAGCCCAGGTCCTCGTTGGACTGCCATTGCGAACCAGATAATTGAGTCGCAAAATGCTAACCTCGAAAAAGCGCTGGAAGCATACGCCAAATGTGGCATGGCCCTGAGCGATGCTGCCGTAGCTTGCTGGCATTCCAAGTACTACTACAACGTTGAGCGTCCAGAATCATTCATCAAAAGGGTCATCGACCCCAATTGGGAACCTAACCTGACCGACCCAATTTCGGGTGCTGAAGGCATGACGCCATCATTCCCTGCTTATCCTTCTGGTCACTCCACAATGGGTGGGGCCGGTGCAGCTACCCTTGCCAGCGTGTTTGGATATGGCCTTGCCATGACTGACCGTTGCCACGAAGGTCGTACAGATTTTGAAGGTGCGCCTCGTTCATTCAACAGCCTTTATGAAATGGCTTACGAAAATGCTTGGTCACGGGTACCGCTTGGCGTTCACTACTGGATGGACTGCGAAGAGGGATTGCGCCACGGCACTTTCATCGGTGAAGAGGTGAACAAATTGCCTTGGAAGAAATAAGAATTGTTTGATTTTTGTTTCTATTGAAAAAGAGGCTACTTGCTTGCAGTAGTCTCTTTTTCATTTTTATTTCTCAAAAACTTCGAGGATATGATTTGTACTATTTTCAACACCACAAAAATCCTTTGTTTCAGTGGCGTTACCATGATGCTGGTAATGGCCTGTAACGAAAAGCAGGAACCAGTTGAAAAACTACAGTATTTCGATAGCGGAAAAATTTCACGCCGTTATTTTGAAATTGATGGTAAAAAAGAAGGCAAGATGACCGATTACTACCCCGAAGGAGAACTCAAGACAGAAAAAATGTTCAAGGACGGCAAGCAGGAAGGCCGCACCCTTGTTTATTACCCAAGTGGCAAAGCCAAGGAAGTTCAGTATTATGAAGCAGGCCTGAAACAGGGAGGCGACACGGTATGGTATGAAGACGGCAAGCCTAAATTTGTCGCAGAGTTTAAAAATGGCAAAAAAGATGGATACTTGCGCACATGGGCACCGGATGGGTCATTGTCTTATGAGGCAAAATATGAAAATGAAATACTGGTGGAGGTAAAAGGCAACCCTGTGCAGCATTCCGATAGAAACGCTACACCTGCTGACACCAGCCGTAACGGCCTGTGAAAATTGGAACTAACTTAGTGTTCTAAACTAATCATTGTCGAACTTTCCAATACTTTCAGATGAAAGCCAGAAATATATTCCCAGTTATATTATTCATTGCTTCTATGCTTTTAGTTGGTTGTTCCAATGACGGCCCAGCCACCGAAGCGTCTCAACCATCACCTTCGAACGCTACCACTACGCCAGCACCAGCACCAGAGCCAACCACTCCCGAAGTGCTGGCCGACACTACTGTGGCATCAGCTCAGGCGTTGCCGGAAAAGGCCACAGAAACTGAGGCCAAGCCCAACAAAAAAGCAGCCAAACCTAACTCGTCTTTCAAGCCCAGTACCACGGTAGCGGCCAAAAAAGAAAATCCCGCCGGAAACCCTACAGGGTACATCGGCAGAGAGAATATCGTTTTTTACAGCGAGCCGTCCACCACTGCACAAAAACTCAGCACTTTGAAAATCAATGAATCGGTCATTATCTTAGAAACCAAAATGACAGACGAAGCAGGTAAGTCTTTTGATTTACCGCAATGGTTCAAGGTGCAGCTTTCCAATAAAAAGGTAGGTTGGGTAGTCGGTCGGTCGGTCACCGTTAATTGAAAGGAACGAAACCTCTTGTTATTCTTAGTGAAAATCTGACGTTATGCACCTCCTGGATGTAGCCCAAACCAATCAAATTCTAATATGTTGTTAAGGACGGGTAAGCGTCATTGGCCTACCTTTGCCTTAAATTAAAGCATGTTTATTTTCAACCTTGATGGTGGCTCTTCGATTCAAAAAAAAATTACCATGACCATAAGAACTGGATTACTTATTCTTGCTATTGGCACTTTTTCCATAGCGACAGCTCAATCTCAACAGGATACTTTAAAGAAAATTTCCCTGGACCAAATAACGGTGAAAGGCGAACGCAGCTCCATGGAGCGCTTGCCGAAAACACAGGATGCTTTCATCTGGGCAGGCAAAAAAAGCGAAGTCATCAACTTGCAATCCACCGATGCCAATATCGCCGAGAAATCAGCTCGCCAGATTTTTGCCAAAGTGCCCGGCGTCTTCGTCTATGACATGGATGGCTCCGGCAACCAAATCAACATCTCCACTCGGGGCCTCGACCCGCACCGGGGCTGGGAGTTCAACATCCGCAAGAACGGCATCATCACCAACACCGACCTGTACGGCTACCCGGCCAGCCATTTTACCCTGCCGATGGAAGCCGTGGAGCGCATCGAACTGGTTCGTGGAACGGGTGCTTTGCAGTACGGCCAGCAGTTCGGCGGGATGCTGAACTACGTACTGAAACAGCCGGACACTTCTCAGACCATTGGGCTGGAGAGCATCAATTCCGTTGGTTCCTTCGGCCTCCTCAGTACCTACAACGCCATCAGTGGTAAAGTGGGCAAGCTTGAATACTACGCCTACTACAGCAAGCGGGTCAGTGATGGCTACCGCGACAACAGCAAAAGTGACTTTAACGGGCAGTCGGTCATGCTCCGCTACCGCCCCACAAAAAACTTGGCGCTGACGGCAGAGTTCTCGCACTCGGAGTATGTTTTCCAACTGCCGGGACAGCTCACCGACAGCATGTTCCAAGAAACCCCCCGCCAAAGCACCCGCAGCCGCAACTTTTACAGCCCTGATATTTACATCCCTTCCATCAGCCTCGATTGGATTTTGGGTGAAAAAACAAAGCTGAAATGGACGACCTCTGCCGTGTTCGGCAGCCGCAGCAGCGTCCTATTCGACAGGGCAGCGACCACGGCGGATGTGATTGACCCCGTCACCCTCAAATACGCCAACCGCCAAGTGGACATTGACAACTACCGCAGCCACACTTCCGAGCTGCGTTTTTTACACAATTATAATATGGGTAAAATCGGCGGTACGCTGGCCGCTGGGGTTCAGTACATCAACAACGACCTGCACCGCCGCCAGCAGGGCAAGGGTACTACTGCTTCCGATAACGACTTCACGGTGGCCGATGGCAAATGGGGGCGTAACATGCACCTCAAGACGCAGAACATCGCCTTTTTCGTGGAAAACATCTTTCAAATCACCGACCGTTTCAGCGTCAGCCCCGGTGTGCGATTGGAGTCGGGTGATTCGAAGATGTCGGGCTATATTGCCTATCTGCCCGAAGACGAGGTGCCGAACACCATCAAGCGCCAGTTCCCGCTTTTGGGCATCAACATGGAGTACAAACTGGGCAGCTTGCAAACATTCTATGCAGGATGGTCGCAGGCTTACCGACCGGTCATATTCAAGGACATCATTCCTGCTTCTCTCCTCGAAAAATCGGACAAAAACCTCAAGGACGCCCAAGGCTACAATTTTGAGGCAGGCTACCGGGGTGCCGCTGGCGGCTTCCGCTGGGACGTGGGCGTGTTCAGGATGCAGTACAACAACCGCCTTGGCAATCAAGCGGTGCAGGAAGACAGCAACTTCTACATCTTCCGCACCAATATCGGCAACTCGGTGACGCAGGGCGTGGAATTGTTCGGCGAATATTATTTCAAGTTGGGCGGCTCGTGGCGGGCCAGCTTTTTCACTTCCACCGCCTACATGGATGCCAAGTACGAGGACGCTGCCATCCGTGTGGGCAACGAAAACGTGGACATCAGTGGCAACAAAGTGGAAAGCGTGCCTGAATGGATTTCCCGCAGCGGCTTCACGCTCAAGTACAAGACATTCAGCCTCTCTGCCCTGTATAGCTACACCGCCGAGAGCTTCGCCGATCCGTTGAACACCGTTAGGCCCTCCGCCACGGGCGCAGTTGGGGTGGTTCCTGCATACAGCTTGCTCGACCTGAACGCCACTTGGCGCATCACTGGCAACGTGACGTTGCGCATGAACTTGAGCAATGTGCTTGACAATCAATACTTTACGAAAAGGCCCACCTTCTATCCTGGCCCCGGCATCTGGCCATCGGATGGGCGCAGTGGGAATGTGTCGGTGGGGGTGAGGTTGTAGCTTCGTAACGAGGCAAGTTAGGGCAAATATAGACATCCTCATCGCCAAAAACTGGCACCACAAAAATTATTGCTAAGTTTTGAGTAGAAAATCCCTTTATCTTTTTCTTTTTCCTGCCATTTGAGTTTGCAAACTACCCTGAAATACTATCTTTGCGCCGATTTTCGGGAGGGGGTATCTCAAACATGAAAAATTCCTGCCTGAAGAATTAAAAACCTTCAATTTTTATGAAAAATATCGGCCATATCAAGCAAATCATTGGTGCCGTAGTGGACGTGAGCTTCTCAGGCGAAGGCTCCAGGCTCCCCGAAATCCTCAGCGCACTCGAAGTTCGCCGCCACAACGGCGAGGTGCTCGTGCTCGAAGCACAGCGCCACCTTGGCGAGGACAGCGTCCGCACCATCGCCATGGACTCCACCGACGGCCTTACCCGAGGCATGGAAGTAGTTGACACAGGCATTCCCATCTCTATGCCTGTTGGCGAGGCCATCAAAGGCCGCTTGTTCAACGTGGTGGGCGAAGCCATTGACGGTATTGGCGCAGTTAGCCGTGAACATCAGTATCCCATTCACCGCCGACCACCTACCTATGAAGAACTTTCCGTGGAGAAGGAGGTGCTCTATACAGGCATCAAGGTGATTGACCTCATCGAGCCTTATATGAAAGGTGGTAAAATCGGTCTTTTCGGTGGTGCTGGAGTGGGCAAAACAGTATTGATTCAAGAGTTGATCAACAATATCGCCAAGGCTTACGACGGTATCTCCGTGTTTGCTGGCGTGGGCGAGCGTACCCGTGAGGGCAACGACCTTATGCGGGAGATGCTCGAATCTGGCATCATTGACTATGGCAAAGATTTCATGCACAGCATGGAAGCTGGTGGCTGGGATCTCTCCAAAGTGAGCATGGACAGCCTCAAGAACTCTAAAGCGACCTTCGTTTTTGGTCAAATGAACGAACCTCCCGGAGCACGTGCCCGTGTGGCCCTCTCTGGTTTGACCGTTGCCGAATACTACCGTGACGGCGACCTCAGCGACCCAACAGGTGGCCGTGACATCCTTTTCTTCATTGACAACATCTTCCGCTTCACGCAGGCGGGCTCCGAGATGTCGGCCCTTCTTGGCCGTATGCCTTCGGCGGTAGGTTACCAGCCGACGCTGGCCACCGAGATGGGTCTGATGCAGGAGCGCATCACCTCTACAAAGCGGGGTTCTATCACCTCTGTGCAGGCCGTATACGTACCTGCCGACGACTTGACAGACCCAGCACCTGCAACGACCTTCGCCCACTTGGACGCCACAACGGTTTTGAGCCGGAAGATTGCATCGCTCGGTATCTACCCATCGGTGGATCCGCTCGACTCTACCAGCCGTATCCTCGACCCGCTCATCATCGGTCAAGAGCACTATACCTGCGCACAGAAGGTGAAGCTCATCCTCCAGCGCTACAACGAACTCCTCGACATCATCGCCATCCTTGGTATGGACGAGCTTTCTGAGGAGGACAAACTCGTGGTAAGCCGTGCCCGCCGGGTACAGCGTTTCCTTTCGCAGCCGTTCCACGTGGCCGAGCAGTTCACCGGTACACCGGGCGTACTTGTTCCCATCGAAGAGACCATCCGTGGATTCAACATGATCATGGACGGTGAAATGGATCAGTACCCAGAGGCTGCGTTCATGTTGAAAGGTTCTATTGACGACGTAATCGAAGCCGGCAAGAAATTGATGGCAGAAACGAAATAATTAACTGTGAACTATGAACTGTGAATGGTGAACAAAATGGCGTTCACAGTTCACAGTTCACAGTTCACAGTTCACAGTTGATACGATGAATATTACCATCTTAACGCCAGATAGAGAAATTTTCAACGGTTCTGTTGTCTTGGTGAAAGTGCCGGGTACACTGGGCGAGTTTCAGGTATTGAAGAACCACGCACCCATCGTTTCGTCTCTTGGAAAAGGTACGGTGACGCTGGTGACCGACGGTGGCGAATACCGCTTCTACGATTCGGAGACGAGCACCATCCAGACAGAAACACAGAAAGGCAAAACGCTGACCTTCGAGATTGGTGGCGGCTTTATCGAAGTGCTGAACAATGAAGTGTCCCTGCTGGCCAGGGGCGTGAAGAAATAGTTTTTATTTTTATTTCGCTGTTGTTTAAGGGAGAGGTTTAAAACGCTTCTCCCTTTTTCTTTTTTGCTCGAGAGGCAAACGGCGTCGTTGTTAAAGAGGTGTTAACCGTTTTTCAAAACAAAAACCAAACACCTAATTTGCGCAGCATGAGCGCTTGGGTTCCGCTGACTCGCTTTTGCTCCGCAAAAACAAAGTCCAATCCTTAGCGTTTCAAAGCCTGACCATTAAGTTTTAAATGAAGAATACGGCGATCAATAGGGTGGTGATTTTGGGTGCTGTGGCCATCATCGGCATCATAGCCATACAGGCTTACCTGTTGTTCAACACTTGGAACGCCGAAGAGAAGGAACACCAAGAGAAGGTGAACATTGCCCTGCAAAACGTGGTGAAGAGTTTTGAAAAACTCGGTAGCACGCCCCCCGCTTACAACATTATCAGCCAAGTGACCTCCAACTACTGGGTGGTCAATATCAATGACGTCATTGACCCGAAGAACCTTGAACACTTCTTGCGGAGCGAGCTGGAGGCCGTTCGTTTAGCAGAAGACTTTGAGTATGGCATCTACAATTGCGACTCTAAAAAGATGGCTTATGGTAAATACATTAGCTTTCAAAAAGAGGATGCCGACAAACCAATAGCCACTGCTGCAGTTGAGGAGCAACTGCCCGTCCACGACGAGTTCCTGTACTATTTTGGGGTACGCTTCCCGCACCGCAACTCGCAGATACTCAGCAACATGCGATTGGCACTCATCTTTTCTGGAATCCTACTCATTACTATTTTTTTCTTCCTTTATGCAATGGCCATCATCCTTCGGCAAAAGCGGCTTTCAGAGATGCAGAAGGACTTCATCAACAACATGACGCACGAGTTCAAGACCCCCATTTCCACCATCCGCATTTCCACTGAAGTGTTCTTGAAAAGCCCCGAAATCATGGCCAACACAAGGTTGAGCCAGTATGCCAACATCATTCAGGAGCAAAACACAAGGCTGAACAACCAAGTGGAAAAGGTGCTGCAATTGGCCAAAATCGAACGGGACAATTTCAAGCTGAACCTCGAAGAAACCGATTTGCAAGATTTGGTAAAAGGTGTACTCGAAGGCATGAGGGTGCAGGTGGAAAAGCAGGGAGGGACGCTACATTGTGAGCTGCTGGCCAAGTCGCCAACCATCAAGTCTGACCGACTGCACCTGACCAATATCTTGCACAACCTCGTGGACAATGCAACGAAATACTGCAAGGATGCACCCAATATCCTCCTGAGAACAAAGGATGTGGTTGGCGGAAAAATTCAATTGCAAGTCATTGACAATGGTATCGGTATTTCCAAGGAGGACTTGGGGAAGGTATTCGAGAAATTCTATCGGGTGCCTACCGGCGATGTACACAATGTCAAGGGCTTTGGGCTTGGGCTTTTTTATACCAAGAATATATGTGAGGCTCATGGCTGGAAAATCAGCATGGATAGCGAACCCGGGAAAGGAACCACCGTTAGTATCATCATCTAAAAAGAATATGTCAGCAACAATGCCTCAATCTTTCAATCCTTCAATCCTGTTTAAATGAAACCGCACCTGCTCTACGTTGAAGACGACGAAAGCCTTGGATTCGTGACCAAGGACAACTTGGAAATGCAGGGCTATGACATCACGCATTGCACTGATGGGAAGTCCGCACTCGAAGCCGCCAAGAACGGCAGTTTTGACCTTTGCATCTTTGACGTGATGCTGCCTGAGATGGACGGCTTTACCCTCGCCGAGGAAATCCGTCGCTTCAATGCCGATATTCCCATCATCTTCCTAACAGCCAAGTCGCTCAAAGAGGACAAAATCAAGGGCCTTCGCCTTGGTGGCGACGACTATATCACCAAGCCATTTAGCATTGAAGAGTTGATATTAAAGGTAGAGGTTTTCCTCCGCCGCCGCAGCATAACGGGAGGTGCCGTCAAGCCAACTGCCTATCGCCTAGGCTGCTATGAATTTGATTACAAAAACCTTGGCCTTACCTGCAACGGCACCACCGAGACCCTCACCCAAAGGGAAGCCGATTTGCTAAAATACCTCCTCGACAATCCCAACCAGGTCGTCAAGCGATCCGACATCCTTGAAAAGCTATGGGGAGAAGACGACTATTTCATGGGTCGTAGCCTTGATGTGTTTATCTCCCGCCTGCGCAAATACCTGCGCCACGACGAAAATTTAAAGGTTGAGAACATCCATGGGGTCGGATTTAGATTCAATATGTAATTTTCAAATTCTTGGCACGGTTCTTGCAAATTTTTCACCGAACATCCGAAGGAAGAGCAACCCGGAAGGGACTTTTATTTTCGTTTTTTTAGGTGATTAAACCTACTAGAGAAACTGTGAACGACAAGGGCCGACCAAAGGCCGTCACTCCCACACACTTCCCAATATTTTCCTCTCCACAGTTTTGCAGCAGGCATCACGTATCGTTTTCCACACCACTACGCACACCTGAGACTCATTGATTGGCCAAAGCCATCATAGCAGCAGTATTTACACCCACACCCATTTTTGGATAAATTTTGCTTTGTCAAGCAGGGCAATACCGTGAAAAGCTATTTCGGCGTTGTCACGTGGCTTTCTGTCAAGGCGTTGATATTCAGTGGTTTACCCCAAGCCAGAAGAATTTTTAGTCGGTTTCAAATTCGGTGCAGGCACTTTTCAAAAAGTGGCCCTGCACTTTTTTCCAAGTCAAATGCTACGAGCCTTGCCTTGGAAAAAAGCTGATGAAACCCCTTGTATGCCTTGCCTACAGCAGTAAGCTGTAAGGCAAGAAAACCGGATGCCCCCTGTTTCCTTATTCCCGGAAAGTGGTCGGAAGTGTTGCCTCCCCGTTTGGCTTCCGGCTGCTTTTTTCTATTGAAGTAGTTAAATTGGTTGAATTTGGGAGCATTGCCCCAATTCAACTAATTTACCCAGTTTGCCCAGTTCCCTCCTCTGCGAAAAGCGCTGCCGCTATCCCGTCCGCCAAGAACCTGCCAGCTTTTGTTAGCCTAAAAACATCACCTACTTGGTCCATCGTGCCATCAGCAACAAAAGCTTTTGTGCCTTCGGCAAAATGGGCGTCGAAGCCCAACTCCTTGATTTTCAATAAACTACAACCCCAAATGGTGCGCAGGCCGGTCATCACGTACTCGTTGTATCGTTGCACGGGTGTCAGCACTTCAAGTTCAAAAGGAACGACGCCAGTTTGAAGCAGGCCGATATAGGCGGCATTGTTGGCCACGTTCCACTGGCGGCTATGGCCGTTGTAGGAATGTGCTGAAGGGCCTATGCCAAGGTATTTTTTGCCTTGCCAATAGGACGAATTGTGGCGGGAGTACCAGCCGGGCAGCGCAAAGTTGCTGATTTCATAATGCTCGTAGCCTGCCCGCTCAGAGGCTTCCATCAAGTATTCAAACTGCCGTGCAGCATGTTCGTCGTCAACTGGGCGAGCAGTGCCTTTTTTTATTTGGTGTGCTAATGCAGTCTTCGGCTCCACGGTCAGGCAGTAACTTGAGAGGTGGGGTATTTTAAGGGAAAAAACAGTGGCGAGGTTTTCGGCCCATTGCTCATGGGAAGTGGTGGGCGAGCCATAAATCAGGTCAACGGTCAGGTTCTCGAAGCCCGCTTGCTGGGCATTTTGGATGCAAGCAAGCGCTTCGGCGGCATTGTGTGCCCGGTTCATGGAGCGCAGGTCGGCCTCTGAAAAAGACTGCACACCGATGCTCAGGCGGTTGATGGGAAAACTGCGCAATTCACTGATTTTCAGAGGTGTAAGGTCGTCTGGATTGGCCTCCAAAGTGGCTTCCAAATCAGTCAGGGTGACAGGGTAGTGCTTGAATAATGCACCGAAAATCAAATCAAGGTCACGCTGGCCGAGCAGCGAGGGGGTGCCGCCCCCGAAGTAAATGGTTTCCAGCGGTTCGCCTTCGAGGTAGTCCTTTTGTAAAGCAAGTTCTTGAAGTATGGCCGCCACCATTGCATCCTTATTCTTCAGGGAGGTCGAAAAATGAAAGTTGCAGTAGTGGCAAGCCTGCTTGCAAAAAGGTATATGGAGGTAAAGGCCGGCCATTAAAAATCAACCAAATCCACATCGAAAGCCAATACCGCCCTGGATGGGATGCCCGATGGTGGGTTTGCCCCATAACCTAAGCCGGATGGTATGAAGAGCTTGCCCTTGCCACCTTTCTGGAACAGGGGGATGCCCTCTTGCCAGCCAAGGATCACTTGCCTAAGCCCAAATGAAATGGGGGTGCCGCTCGTCTGATCGAAGACATTGCCATCCAGCAGGTAGCCTTTGTAGTTCACCGTCACTTCGTCGTCGAGGGTAGGATGGCCACCAGTGCCAGGCTCTTCTATTATATAATGTAGACCCGAAGCTGTGGACTGTGCCACTAGGCCGTTTTCGTCGAGGTATGCCTCGATTTTTTTGATGTCCGTCTTCAGTTGGTCCTCGGCGGAGATGGGGTCGGGGATGCAACCCGTCATTAGGCCGAAAGCTATAAAAAAGATGGAAGTGGAAATGAATCTAATCATGCGCTGCAATTTTTTGACGGCAAAGTTACTGGAATGGCGATTGTTTGTGCCGAAACTTACAGAAAAGACACCTATCCCGACCTTTCGTTAAGCCTTGATTATCTGTGCTTTAAAAACGGAAGGCGAAAATCGTACTGAAATTCAATCAGTTATGAAAAAAAAAATTCAAAAAAATCAATGTGCGGCGTTGCAAATCAAGCAAAGCGAATTACCTTTGCACCCGCCTTTAAAAAAGGCATTTTTAGGTCAAAAATTTCATCACAGTTTAAACGCATAATATCGTGAATACTCGGAGTTACAACACCGTGTCGGCGAAGAAGGAAGAAGTGAAGCGTAGTTGGTACGTTGTTGACGCAACAAACCAGACGGCGGGCCGCTTGTTTTCCCGCATAGCCGCCGTGCTAAGGGGCAAGCACAAGCCTGATTTCACCCCGCACGTTGACACTGGCGATAATATTATCGTCCTCAATGCTGACAAAATTCGCTTCACCGGCAAGAAGCTTGACCAGAAGGAGTTCCTGCGCTATACTGGCTACCCGGGTGGCCTCAAGCGGGAGACTGCACGCAGCCTTCTTGGCCGCAAGCCAGAGTCCGTCATCGAACTCGGTGTACGTGGCATGTTGCCAAGGACCAAGTTGGGGAATGCAATGATCAAGAAGCTTTTCGTGTACGCTGGTGAGGAGCACCCACACCAGGCACAGAAGCCCCAACCATTTAACTTTTAATCAGGAAATTTTTCAAACATGGAAATGATAAATGCCATAGGGAGAAGGAAAGCCTCTGTTGCGAGGGTCTATCTCACCAAAGGTGAAGGCAAAATAAGCATAAATGGCAAGGACTTCAAAGAGTACTTCCCTCAATTGCACGTACAAGGTGCCATCACCGAACCTTTCATTACCGTTAATCTGGAGAGCAACCTCTACAACCTCAACGTCAACGTTGACGGTGGTGGCTACAAGGGCCAGGCAGAGGCGACCCGCATGGGCATCAGCCGTGCGCTGGTGAAGCTGAACGCCGACTTCCGCAAACCGCTGAAGGAAAAGAAGTTGCTGACCCGCGACGCCCGCGAGGTAGAGCGCAAGAAATACGGTAAACCTAAAGCAAGGAAGAGCTTCCAGTTCTCCAAACGTTAATCGGCTATTGGCATTTGGCTATTGGCTTTTGCTGCCAATGGCCAAGTACCAAGTGCTAAAAGCAATTTTAAAAAAAATGGCAAAACCTACATATCAAGATTTGCTCGATGCAGGGGTTCACTTTGGCCACATGCGCAAAAAATGGAACCCGAAAATGGCGCCCTATATCTTCATGGAGCGCAAAGGCATCCACATCATTGACCTTAACCGAACGGTGGAAGGACTGGACCGCGCTGCAAACGCCATGCGCGCCATCGCAAAGTCCGGCCGCAAGATACTTTTCGTGGCCACGAAGAAGCAAGCTCGTGACATCGTATCCACCGCTGCGCAATCGGTTGGCATGCCTTTCGTCACCGACCGTTGGTTGGGTGGCATGATGACCAACTTCGCAACCATCAAGCGTTCTGTCAAGAAAATGCAGAACATTGAGCGGATGTTGGCCGATGGCACTGCCGCCACCATGACCAAAAAAGAGCGCCTCACGCTCGACCGTGAGCGCATCAAATTGGATAAGGTGTTCGGTGGTATTGAAAGCTTAGGCCGCCTTCCAGCTGCCATCTTCGTAGTGGACATCCAGCATGAGCATCTGGCATTGGCCGAGGCAAACCGCTTGGGCATTCGCACCTTCGCCATGGTGGACACCAACTCTGACCCGAACAAGGTTGATTTCGCCATCCCGGCAAACGACGACGCTTCCAAGTCCATCCGTATCATCACGGAATACTTGGTTGAAGCTATCCGTGAGGGCCTCGGCGAGCGTGCTGCCAAGCCAGAGGAAGAGAAAGTAGCGGCTGAGGCCGAGGGCTGATTCTTGAAAAAGAATTACCCGTTTTTTTGAGGTGATGCATGAGACTTAACATGCTTTGCAGAACTTCCGTTTGAAAAGCACGTTGATAGGCCGCATCAACATTTTAACCATTTAATATTCAAATAAAATGACCACGACATTATCAGCTGCCGATGTAAAAAAGCTCCGTGACATGACGGGTGCCGGCATGATGGATTGTAAAAAAGCCTTGGAAGAAGCCAACGGCGATTTCGATAAAGCAGTGGAAGTGCTCCGCAAGCAGGGCCAAAAACTTTCGCTCAAGCGGGCTGACCGTGAAGCCAAGGAAGGCGCTGTCATCGCAATGACTTCCAGCAACCGCAACAGTGGCGTACTCTTGCGCCTTAGCTGCGAGACTGACTTCGTGGCCAAGAACGAAGACTTTGTGAACTTCACAAAAAGCATCACGGAACTTGCGCTCAAACACCTGCCTACTGACACAGCGGCGTTGCTTGCCCTACCTTACGAAGGTAGCCTAACTATCGGTGAGAAGATCATTGAGCAAGTAGGCATTATCGGCGAGAAGGTAGAGGTTAGCCACTACTCAAAGTTGGAGACTGCCGCTGGCCAAGGTCAGGTGCTTGCATACATCCACATGGGCAACCGTGCAGGCGTTATCGTGGCACTGAACCTCGAAGGCACCGAGTATATGGAGGCGGGCAAGAACGTTGCCATGCAGATCGCTGCCATGCGCCCAGTTGCACTTGACAAGGATGGCGTTTCTGCTGACCTTATCGAGAAGGAAATTGAAATCGGCAAGGAGCAGGCTCGCCAAGAAGGCAAGCCAGAGGCCATGCTGGAGAAAATTGCCATCGGCAAACTGAACAAGTTCTACCAGGACAGCACCCTGCTCAACCAATCCTACGTGAAGGATGGCAAGATGACAGTGGCGCAGTACCTGCAAAGTCTGCACAAAGATTTGACGGTTACGGCTTTCAAACATGTTGAACTGGGCTAATCGCCCGAGGCCATGAAAGGCGAATTAAGCAATTAATTCGCCTTTTTTTTTGGCCGTTGGCTTTTGGCAACTTAAGGCCAACAGCAAAAAGCAAACAAATGGCAATCAAATACAAAAGAATCCTACTCAAATTGAGCGGCGAGTCGCTCATGGGTACTCAAAAATATGGTATCGAAGCCACCATGCTTTTCTATTATGCCAAGCAAATCAAGGAACTCGTTGCAATGGGCATAGAGGTGGCCGTCGTCATCGGCGGGGGCAATATCTTTCGGGGATTGCAAGCCTCGCAGTCGGGCATTGATCGGGTGCAGGGCGACTATATGGGCATGTTGGCCACCGTCATAAACGGGATGGCCTTGCAAAGTGCCTTGGAAACAGAGGGCGTGTTCACCCGCCTGATTTCAGCAATAAAAATGGACCAGATTGCCGAGCCGTATATTCGTCGTAGGGCAGTGAGGCACTTGGAAAAAGGAAGGGTCGTGCTGTTCTCTGGCGGCACAGGCAACCCCTATTTCACTACCGACTCCGCTGCTGCACTTCGTGCCAACGAGGTGAGCGCCGACGTGATACTTAAAGGAACAAGGGTAGATGGCATCTACAATGCTGACCCTGAAAAAGACCCCAACGCCACAAAATTCGACCATCTCACCTTTAGTCAAGCCATTAGCATGGGCCTCGGTGTCATGGACATGACTGCTTTTACCATCTGCCAAGAGAACGACGTGCCTATCATCGTTTTTAACATCAATGACAGCAACAACCTGAAACGGATTGTTCAAGGAGAAAAGGTGGGGACGTTGGTTGAGGTTGGGTAGTCAATGACCCAGAGAAAAAAAGGGGGTTGGTCGGCGCATGCAGATCAACCCCCTTTTTAGGTTAAGCATCAGTGCATCGCAATTGCAATCGTTGCCATGCTCACCTTGGTGCCGGGCAATTCGAGCAGTCTGCTGGCGCAAACCTCCAGCGTTGCGCCCGTCGTTAGTACATCATCCACCAGCAGGATATGCTTACCTTCCAAAGATTTTGGCTTGTTTACCTCAAAGACCTCGCCCACGTTGTGCAGGCGGGCTTCCCGTGATTGTCTGGTTTGCGAAGCAGAATGCACGACTCGCTTCATGCCGTTGCCGAGGCAGGGCCGCCCAAAGGTCTCGGCGATACCTTCAGCAAACACCTCGCTTTGGTTGTAGCCCCGGATGCGCAGCTTGCGGATATGCAGCGGCACGGGCACTATCACGTCAACATCTGCAAACAGCGGTGCTTGCCGCAAGAGGATGCCGAGCTTCTGACCGAGAACGGTTCCCACTTCTTGTTTACCCGCGTATTTGAGATTATGAACCAAGTTCTGCACCCGGCTTTCCTTGGTGAATAGGTACATGGCAGTGCCAGCATGTAGGTTGATGCGTCCCCAGAACTTTTCTGTAAAAGGGTTGTCCTTTCTTGTATGAAAATTGGACTCTGGCAGCGTGGCACGGCAGGCGGCGCATAAATGCTCGCCGTAGGGTGGTGCGTTTCGCTCGCAAGCCATGCAGAGGTGTGGAAAAAAGAGGCAGAGCAAGTCCTCAAAGGGACGAAGCAAGTTTCTCATAGTTCAAGTTTTTTTGGTGAAATACAAGGCCAAGTTAATTTGTATGTTTGGGATGAAGTAGCAAGCTCAGAAATATTTGTTTTGGATATAAATACGCTTTACTATTGTCATTTCGTCTCATACATCAACTCATCACAAACTTTAAAAATGAGGTATATTCTCAACCTGCTGATTTTACTCCCACTCGTTTCCAACGCCCAAAAATTTACCCACGCCGACTCCCTGCGTGGCTCAATAACGCCGGAACGCATTTGGTGGGACGCCCGCCACTACGACCTCCACGTGGCTTTTGATTATGAAGCCAAAACCATCAGCGGCTGGAACACTGTCACCTACGAAGTATTGCGCAGCGATGCCAGCCGGATGCAGATAGACCTCATGGCACCGCTCCAACTCGACAGCGCCGTGCAGGACAATAAACCGCTTGCCTGGCAGCAAGATGGCAATGCTTATTTCATTCATTTGGTTGCTCCGCAAACGGCTGGCAGTTTCCATAAAATACACCTGTACTACCACGGCCAACCCACCGAGGCCGTGCGCCCGCCCTGGGATGGCGGCGTCATCTGGGCAAAGGACGAAAAAGGCCGTCCTTGGATTTCCGTGGCCTGCCAAGGGGTGGGGCCAAGCATCTGGTATCCCAACAAAGACCACCAGTACGACGAGCCGGATAGCGCCGCATTGCACATCACTGCACTGAAGCCGCTGGTGGCCGTGGCCAATGGACGCCTGCGCAACATCATAGAAAATGGCAATGGCACCACAACCCATACTTGGGGGGTGAAGAACCCCATCAACAATTACAACCTCATCCCCTACATCGGCTACTACGAGCATTTTAGTGAGAAATACCAAGGGGAGGCCGGGACGCTCGACCTCGATTTTTGGGTCATAGACTACAATTTGGACAAAGCCAAGCCCCATTTTTTAAGTGAAACGCCCAAGATGCTGCGCTGCTTCGAGCATTGGTTTGGGCCATATCCTTTTTACAATGATGGTTATAAATTGGTGGATTCCCCACACCTTGGCATGGAACACCAAAGCGCTGTTGCCTACGGCAATGGCTACCAAAACGGCTACCGAGGGCGTGACTTATCGGCTACGGGTGTTGGGCTGAAATGGGATTTCATCCTCGTCCATGAATCAGGGCATGAATGGTTTGGGAACAACATCAGCACGAAGGACATCGCAGATATGTGGGTGCACGAGGGCTTCACCAATTACTCCGAAACCCTTTATACAGGCTGTGAACTGGGCGAAGATGCAGCCACCACTTACAACCTTGGCTGCCGTGCGCTCATTGGCAATCGGCAAACCATCATCGGCGACTATAGCGTGAACCACGAGGGCAGCGGCGATATGTACTACAAGGGTGGCAGCCTACTGCATACCCTGCGTGCGGCCATTGATGACGATGAGAAATTCCGCCAAATACTCCGAGGGCTGAACAAAACCTTTTGGCACCAAACCGTGACTACCAAGCAAGTGGAAGATTATGTTTCCAAAGCGGCGGGCATTGATTTTTCCGTGGTCTTCGACCAATATCTGCGCACCACAGACATCCCCACATTGGAAGTGAACATGGTGGAAAAAAAGGCGAAACGGGGTCGTGAGCTAATACTTCAATACCGTTGGACCAAATGTGTGCCCTGTTTCAACCTGCCCCTGCTCGTACAGCTCGAACCCGGCAAATGGACTTGGATTCACCCAACGACCGAGCGCCAGTCGGTGAGCTGCAAACTCACCTCCACGGAAGCGTTTGAGGTGGACAAGCGGTTTTATGTGCAAGTAAAGAAATGAAAAGGTTAATAAGGGTTGATGGTGGGCAAAGTTGGCATCAACCCTTATCAACTTTATCAACCTTACCAAACTGCCAGCCACTCGGCACTTTTTCATTTAGACAGAAAATAACTCACCTTCGTCTGCCCATGACAAGCATTTCTCAAAAAATATTGGCTAATTTGTAAGATAATCCGCACTTGCTTCTGCTTTTGTTTTTTGGGTTAAAATTTTTGACAAAAAAAGCGGTTATTGAATAACCTCAATGAATCAACAAGCGCTCCCTTTCTATCAGGTTTGTCGAATTTGACTCAAATGGCCATGCAAGAAATCTCCTGTTAATCACCCGAAACTTTGTTTTTATGAAAAAAGTAGGAATCGCTATCGCAGCTACTTTGCTGCTCAACGCCGCCTTTACCCTTTTCCTTTTCGATGGCTTGAAGGACGCTGTCCAATCGGAATTGGTAACACAGGCAACATCGAACCCAAAGGTTCAGCTCGCCAGCTATGATTATGGCTCACAAGCCGTCAATGCCAAACCCACCAGCAATTTTTACATCCCTGAAGATTTCGTGGAGACGGCGAACATCGTCACGCAAGCCGTGGTAAACATCACCGTCACCAGCCGCAGCGCATCAGAGCCTTCGTCGGGTGGTTCTGGGGTCATCATTTCTCCTGATGGCTATGTCATCACCAACAACCATGTGATTGACGGCGGCGGCAAGGTGGAAGTTTCCTTGAACAACAAGCGCATCTACAAGGCCACAATCGTTGGTAAAGACCCCTACACTGACCTCGCTTTGCTAAAGATTGACGCCAATGGCCTCCATCCACTTATTTATGCCAACTCTGACAATGTGCAGGTGGGCGAGTGGGTACTGGCGGTAGGCAACCCGTTTAACCTTACCAGCACCGTCACGGCGGGCATCGTGAGTGCCAAAGGGCGCAACATCAATATCCTGCAAGGCATGTACAGCATCGAGAGCTTCATACAGACCGACGCCGTGGTGAACCCCGGCAACAGCGGCGGCGCCCTCGTGAACATGAAAGGCGAACTGGTTGGCATCAACGCTGCCATTATGAGCGAAACAGGAGCGTATGAAGGCTACTCCTTTGCCATACCTGCCAACCTCGTGCGCAAAATCATGAGCGACCTCAAAGAGTTCGGCATGGCGCAGCGGGCGTTGCTGGGTGTGCGCATCAAGGACGTGGACAACGAAATAGCCGCCGACTTCAACCTCGGCAATGTGGAGGGCGTGCTCGTCCGCACCGTTGATGTTGGCAGTGGGGCTGAGGAGGCTGGACTGCAAATGAACGATATCATCATCGGCGTGAACGGCACGAAAACGGCTTCAGTGCCTGAACTCCAAGAGCAGATTGCCCGCTTCCGCCCTGGCGACAAGGTGGCGTTGGACATCATCCGTAATGGCCGCAAAATCCGAAAAGACGAAGTGACGCTGCGTGGCATGGAGGGAGAAGATTGATATTGGACGGTTGCCCTTCTTAAAATATTGCTCAAACAATGCCGCAACGCCACAACGTTTTACAAAACCGTTGTGGCGTTGTGGCGTTCCATGATATGGAAATCCACGTTTTGTCAAATGTCGTCCAATCAATTGTTGGCAGTTTTGTATTTTTGATTGTTGACGTATCGCCAAACTACATTATACATTGCTCTATGCGCAAAATATACCCAATCCTCCTTTTTTCATTGCTCACGCTGTTGGGCTTCGCCCAATATGCCAGCGGCCAAACGACGCAGACCGAGTTTGGCAAAAACCGGGTCCAGTTCCACCAAGACTTTGCGGAGTGGTCGCAGTATGAGAGCCGCAACTTCATCACTTATTGGTATGGGGAGGGGCGCCTTGTTGGGCAGGCCGTGGTGCAGATGGCCGAGTATGATTTCTATGAGATTCAGGGCATCCTGGAACACCGGATGAACGACAAGATTGAAATCATTGTCTATAAGGACATTACAGACCTGAAACAGAGCAATATCGGCAGCGAGGAAGCATTCATCAACACGGGTGGGCAGACCAAGATTGTTGGCAATAAAATGTTCGTCTTTTTCAACGGCAACCACAACGACCTGCGCCGACAGGTACGGGAAGGGGTGGCCAGCGTCTATTTGAATGCCATGCTCTTTGGCTCCAATCTTCAAGAAATCGTGCAGAACGCCGTGATGATGAACCTGCCGGAATGGTTCAAGGAGGGGCTTATCTCTTATGTTGGGGAAGACTGGAACTCGACCATAGACAACCAACTACGTGACATGTTCCTTTCTGGTAAATACGAAGACTTCGAGGACATGACAGAAGCCAATCCAAAGCTGGCGGGTCATGCGCTTTGGTACTATATCGGGCAGCAATACGGCCATTCCACGGTGTCGAACCTGCTCTACCTTACACGCATCAACCGCAGCATTGAGAGTGGGTTCCTGTACGTATTGGGCAGTACCTATTTCAAGACGACAGACAGTTGGTACAAGGCTTTTCAAAAACGTTATGAAGACGACGCCAAGGATTTTGCGAAGCCAACTGGAAAGGAAATCACTATCAAAAACAAGCGCAACCTGCCCATCAGTCAACTTAAAATCAGCCCCGACGGTCTGCGCATTGCCTACGTGACCAACGAGATTGGCCGACAGCGGGTATGGATGCAGGAACTCGCCACTGGCGAACGCAAATTGGTTTTCAAGAATGGCTCACGCAACCCTATACAGGCCACAGACTACAATTACCCTCTGATAGCTTGGAGCCCAACGAATATGGAACTTGCGGTCATGTACGAGCGGCGTGACCTCGTTAAGCTGCTGAGGTACAATGTTTTGACAAAAGAGCGGACCGAAGACGAGATGCCCAATCAGTTCCAGCGAGTGTATAGCATGGATTTTGGCAGCCCCAATGACCTCGTGCTTTCGGCAGCGATACGGGGGCAATCCGATATTTTCATTTACTACCTGCTCAATCGGCAGGCGCAGCGGCTAACCACCGATATTTGGGACGACCTCGACGCCAGTTTTACACAAATTAGGGGCCAGCGGGGCATTCTCTTTGCCTCCAACCGGCCTGATTCGCTCAACATCCCCGTCGTGCTCGACTCCGTGCTGCCCATCCAGCACTTTGATATTTTTTACCTCAACCTCGACTCCATCGGCTTTCGCTCTTCGGGCGAACTGGTAAAGTTGACGCACACCCCCCACGCCGATGAGCGCAAACCTATGACGATTGATTCGACTTGGTTCAGCTTTATTTCGGATGAATCTGGCGTGTTCAACCGCAAGTCGGGGTTCTTGGAAGACTATGTTCACCACAACGTGAACGCCATCCGTTTCCAGGACGGCAACATCGTGCGGCTCCATGCTGATTCCCTTATTACCAGTGTGCTGGACAGCGTTGCAATGGCGCAGGTGGATTCCGTTTGGCAGGAAGCCGTCATCAAGCAGCGCGCCGTGAACCATTTCTCCACCAACTACGACCGCAACATTTTGGAGCAGAGCAAGGCCCGCAGGGCTGGGCGCTTTGCGGAAATGCAGCAAAGAGAGGGGCGGCTTCATGTCTTTGTTGGTGATATAAAGCCTGATGAAACGATCATTCCAAAGCTGACCAGTCACCAAAGCCGCAAGGTGCAGGTAGTGGCCGAGCCGCCAACCCCGAAGATTGACCCGCCCAAGAAAAACGTGCTGGACGAAGTTGGCAACCAGCCGATTGACGTCTCCAAACTCCCGCAAGAAAAACAGGACACGGGCAAGATTGACATAGACAACTACTTGTTCCAGAGCGAGTTCGACGACGACGAGGTGCCGACCCGCACCACGCCAGCACCCAAACCTGAACCCATAAAACCAGAGGAAGTCGCCCCAGAAACGGTGCAGCCCTTGATCTATCTACCCGTTATATCAGAGGAGAGCAGCCCCCGACAGAAATTGCAGGAGTTCCGCTCCAGCCGGATCATCCCATATCGGCTGAAGTTCAGGACCGATTATGTGACCACACAGCTCGACAACGGCATCCTGTTTGACGGGCTGAACTCTTATGCAGGGGTGCCACAGGACTTCGGCTACCCGCCGCCGGGCATACTGCTAAAAGCCAATTTCAAAGACCTGCTCGAAGACTATGAGTTTGAGGGCGGCATTCGGGTGCCTACTTCTTTCAATGGTGCTGAATACTTCCTGACCTACCACGACAAGAAAAAACGCCTCGACAAGCGCATCAACACCTACTACCGCCGACTTCGATTTACGGAAGACCCGACGCAGCCCTCCTCCGGCATTCCATTGCCGCCAACCACGAATACCGACCCAGTGAAATACGAAAACCGGATTTTCCTAACACAATACCAAGTGCGCTACCCGTTTGACGTTTTCACCAGTTTGCGTGCCACGGCAACTTTCCGAATGGATAATTCAAATTACTTGGCGTCGGATGATATAACCTTGGTGGCTGACGCATTGCGCACGCAACGGGTTGGCCTCAAAGGGGAGTTTGTTTTCGACAACACCCTCGACGTGGCGCTGAACGTGAAGAACGGCACACGCTACAAGGTGTTTGCGGAAATGCTAAAGGGCATGAAAGTCAGCCTGAACGAAAACCCTGAATTCAAGCTCAACAATGGCTTTATGACGGTGGTCGGTGCCGATTTCAGGCACTACCAACGACTGATGAAATGGTCAGTGCTGGCGGGCAGGTTGGCCACTGCCACTTCATTTGGGAAAGAGAAAATCCTATATATGCTGGGCGGCACCGACAACTGGATGTTCCCACAATTTGACAACAACATCTCGCAGCCTAACGGCGAGAATTACGCCTACCGTACCATTGCCACCAACGCCCGTGGCTTCAAACTGAATGCCCGCAATGGCAATTCTTACGCTGTGTTCAATGGTGAGCTACGAGTGCCTGTGCTGCGCTACATCTTCCCACGCAACCAATCCAACTTTGTCCGCAACTTCCAAATCGTTGGCTTCTTCGACATTGGCACTGCTTGGCAGGGGCTAAACCCCTTCAATGAGCAAAGCCCACTGAACACTTGGGAATCAAGCGGCGACAACGTGACCATCAAGGTCAACTACTTCCGTGACCCCATTATTTTTGGCTACGGCCCGGGCTTGCGCACGCTCCTCTTTGGGTATATGGTGCGCCTCGACTATGCTTGGGGGGTGGAAACGAGGGTGGTGCAAGCGCCAAGGCTGCATTTTTCCATCGGGATGGATTTTTAGTTAAAAACTGCACTAAATAAAGGGGTTTTGGCCGGGCATCGCCGACCAAAACCCCTTCTTCTTTTAAGGTTACGGTACATTAAAAAAAACGGGGTTCCTGGCAACAATCCGCCAAAAACCCCGCTTGCTATTAGCTAACCTTAATATTTTTAGAAACAATAATCATCTGCCTCTATCAACGCATCCGCCACCTGACGACGGGCGCTTTTGACGTTCACGGGCGGGTACTTCGTGAAGCGCTTCACGCCCATGAGGAATGTTTTGAGGAGGTCGCCTTCGGCAAATGAGGCAATGGCATCGGTGGCACATTTAGCAACCCTGCTGGTAGCGTCGTTGAAAAAGACCCGCAGCATTGCCTCGTATACGGCTTGGTCCTGTGCCTTGCTGTGCATGTCGTTCAGGCGCTCCACCCGCAGCAGCAGCGACTCGGCGGCATAGACATCAATCATCATATCGGCCACGTTCATGGTGATTTCCTGCTCCTCCTTGATGTCGAGCTTGCCTTCCATCTGCATCTTCACAGCAGCGCCGGCGGTCATTAGTACGATTTTTTTGAAATCCTTCAATGCCTTTTTCTCCTCGGCGTAAAGTCCGCTCAAGCTTTCCATGGAAGGCATGGAAGCTAGTTCCTTCTGCACTTCCCAAGCTGGGCCGACCATGTCCACCTGACCCTTCATTGCCCGCTTGAGCAACTGAGAAACCATGAGCATCCGGTTGATTTCGTTGGTGCCCTCGTAGATGCGGTTGATACGGGCATCCCGGTACGCACGGGCAGCAGGAAACTCCTCGGAGAAACCAAGCCCGCCGTGGATTTGCACCATTTCGTCCACCACATAGTCGGTCACTTCCGAGCCATAGACCTTGATGATGGCACATTCGATGGCATACTCTTCAGCGGCTTTGAGGGTGGCGTCGGCGTAGCTGTCGCCTTGTTCCATAAGGGCATTTTTCTTGTCCTCCATGAGGTCGGAGATGCGGTAGCAGGCACTTTCCACGGCAAAATTGCGGATGGTCTGCTCGGCCAGCTTATGCTTGATGGCCCCAAAGTTGGCGATAGGCTGACCAAATTGCAGTCGTTCGTTGGCATATTTCACGCTGGTGGCGATGGCCTTCTTGGAGCCGCCCATGCACATGAGGCCGAGCTTGTAGCGCCCGATGTTCAAGGCGTTGAAAGCGATGAGGTGCCCCTTGCCAATTTGGCCGAGCACATTGCTGGCGGGTACTTTCACGTTTTCAAAAAACACCTGCCGGGTGCTGGAACCCTTGATGCCCATCTTTTGCTCCTCCGCACCAAGCGTGATGCCGGGCGTATTGGCCTCCACCACGAAGCCCGTGAACTTGTCGCCGTTAATCTGCGCAAACACGATGAACATATTGGCGAAGCCTGCATTGGAAATCCACATCTTCTGGCCGTTGATGAGGTAGTGCTGCCCACCAGAGGCGGGGTCGAGGTCGGCACGGGTCTTGGCGGCGAGGGCATCGGAGCCACTGCCGGGTTCAGTGAGGCAATAGGCGGCCTTCCATTCGCCGGAGGCAAGTAGTGGAAGGTATTTTTGTTTGAGTTCTTCGGTGCCAAAATAAAGGATGGGCAACATGCCGATGCCCGTATGCGCTGCAATGGTGGTGGCAAAGCCGCCGCCCATCCGCCCAAGTTCCTCACTAATAAAGGTGTTGGCGTTGGTGTCGAGTAGGGTACCGCCGTATTCTTCGGGAATGTGGCAACCCAGCAGGCCAAGCTCGCCCGCTTGTTCCATCAGCTCCACTTGGTATTCTAGTTTGTGGGCTTTTTCGGCGGCTCCGTTTGCAAAGTCCCGCACCATCTGGCGGGCCATGGCCTGCTCTTCGTTGATGTCTTCGGGGATGAAGGTATCGGCTGCGGCGCTCTCCTTGATGACGAACTCGCCGCCTTTGAGGACATTTGATTTTACAAGTGTGTCTAGCATGATTGACAGATTTATATTGGTTGAAATTTTTAGCGAATTTTCGCTGGCGAAGTTACAATGGTATTTGAGTTCGTGCAAGAATCATGCAAAAATATTTAGCGAATTTTCGCTGAAAGATTCAAACTGACATCAAACGATGATGCGATGCCATTTCATCCCCAGGATACTTTCCAACTCACCATCGCTCCCTGACATGAACAAGTTGTAAAAACTAATGAAAAGCACATAACGAAAACTGATTGTTCCTATCTTGCAATAGTTTTTGATTATGAACCTACAGCAACTCGAATACATCCTCGCCGTGGAGGCGCACGGCAGCTTCAGCAGGGCCGCCGAGGCTTGCTTCGTCTCACAGCCCGCCCTCAGCATGATGGTGCAAAAGCTGGAAGAAGAACTCGACCTGAAAATCTTCGACCGCAGCAAGCAGCCCATCATCCCCACGGATGGCGGCAAGGTGGTACTGATGCAAGCACAGGCCATCCTGCACGAGGTAGCCAAGCTGCACGAGGCCACCCGCCAGCAGCGGGAGACGCTCTCCGGCGACCTCAGCATCGGCATCATTCCCACTTTGGCACCGTACCTGCTGCCTTTATTTCTAAAACCATTTTTGGAAAAATATCCCGCTGTTCATTTGAAGATACATGAACACACGACCGGGGCGCTGGTGGAGAAGTTGAAGAAGGGGCAACTTGACGTTGGACTGTTGGCCACGCCATTGCCGTTAGCGAATTTGAAAGAAACGCCACTGTTTTACGAGCCATTCTACGTCTATGCCCACGACGAACACGAAAAGAACTACCTGCTGCCAGAAGACATCAACCCCGACGAGCTTTGGCTGCTCGAAGAAGGCCACTGCCTGCGCTCTCAAATCCTCAACCTTTGCGAGCTGCGCAAAAAATCGAACGCCCAATTAGAGTTCGAGGCGGGCAGCATTGACACGCTGATAAAAATGGTGGACCACCAGAGCGGCGTCACCATCGTGCCAGAACTGGCCACTTACACACTCACCAAAGAACAACGGAAGCGCATCCGCCCCTTCGCCGACCCAGTGCCTGTGCGGGAGGTCAGCCTCGTCACCCATCGTGACGCCGTGAAGCGAAGCCTCATAGAGGCACTGCGGCAGGAGGTGCTGGCCAATTTG
>JANPLH010000081.1:0-1365 GCA_031426435.1 Saprospiraceae bacterium
CAACGGGGCGAGGCGGTCGAGGTCGTTGGAGTTGATGAATTCGAGCACCCTTGGGTCATCGGTGAAATGGCCCAACTTTGGACGAACGTCGGCGAGGTTTCGAACCTCGCCGACGTTGGAGGCAAGTCCTCGTAGTATTGGCGAAATCGCCGCCGCCCGTTTCTTACGTGCCTCACTATCAACGCTTTGTATTTTTTGACCTCCAAAGACAGGTTTAACGTGGGGGAGGTTTAAAACCGCCCCCACGTTTGCGCTACCCATCCTTTTTTCAATAAAAACACTCGCCTGTTCGATGACCTCCAAGCTTTTGATATAGCACTCCTTCGAGGTATCACCCCAAGTGAACAGCCCATGCCCACCCAGCACGATGCCCCGGATGCCGGGGTTTTCGGCGAGGCATTTTTCGAGTTGTAGGCCAAGGTCGAAGCCCGGTCGTTGCCAAGGCACCCAGCCCATCGTGTCGCCCCAGATTTCCTTTGTGATGGCTCGGCTATCCTTTGCGGCAGCGATGGCAATGGCGGCATCGGGGTGCAGGTGGTCTATGTGCTTGAACGGCAGCAGCCCGTGCAGCGGCGTGTCAATGCTGGGTGCGGCGCTGTCGAGGTCGAAGAGGCAGTGCAGTTGCAGCCCCACGATTTCATCCTCGAATTCGATGCCCCGGTAGCGGTTTTTGAGCTGGTGCAGCTTCTCGACGTACAGCCCGGCGATGCCCTTGCGGGTCAGGGTGCCAATGTCGCCACCGGAGCCTTTTACCCACATGACTTCGACTGGGTTGCCCGTGAGCGGGTCGTGTTCGATGGTCTTGCAGGAGGTGTTGCCGCCTCCGTAGTTGGTGATGCGGAGGTCGGCACCGAGGATGTTGGAGCGGTAGAGGAATAGGGCGATTTGGTCGTCGCCAAGGGTGGAGGCTTTCTGGTCGTCCCAGAGATAGTTGACGTGGGTGAATGAATGATTTGACATTGAAATTTTTTTCATCCAAGTAATTTCATAAATTGATTTCATAAATTACTTGGATGGGTTTGGTTATATTTCTTCTTCATTGGGCGTTGCCCTATGCTGGTGAATGACACCCTTTCAGGACATTTTTTACTGCAGCAAATAAGAGAATGATTGACATGTTAAATGCCTTATTGCTCTCTAAACTCCAGTCCCCTCGTTATGTCCATCCAAAACTCTTTTCCTTCAGCATTTTTGAACTTGTAATAACCGACCTGCTTATTTGGCATTGTCACAGATGTAGGATAATGCCCATGTACCACACCAATTTCCTTTCCATTTGGCGAGAGCAGCATCACTCTGGCATTACGGAAACTATCCATCTCGTTCATGTCAAGGCCAATTAATATTATACCTGTATGCTTGTCT
>JANPLH010000082.1:0-14521 GCA_031426435.1 Saprospiraceae bacterium
AGCCGGAGGAGGAAGGAGTTCCTCGTTATTTTCATGCCTTCGGCAATGCGGATGATGCTCGAGCTGAGATCTTCTGGGTTGCCCATGCCGTAGATGCAGGAGACAGAGGCCACGATGATGATGTCCCGCCGACCGCTGAGCAGCGAGGAGGTGGCCCGCAGCCTGAGCTTGTCCACCTCTTCGTTGATGTTCATGTCCTTCTCGATGAAAGTATCGGTGACGGAGATGTACGCCTCCGGCTGGTAGTAGTCGTAGTAGCTCACGAAATACTCCACCGCATTGTCCGGGAAGAATTCCTTGAACTCACCGTAAAGCTGTGCGGTCAGCGTTTTGTTGTGCGTGAGCACCAGTACGGGCCTGTCCAGCTGCGCAATGACGTTGGCGATGGTGAAGGTCTTGCCTGACCCCGTGACACCGAGCAGCACCTGCGCCCGCTCATGATTTTCCACGCCCTGCACGAGCTGTCGGATGGCTTGTGGCTGATCGCCGGTGGGTTTGTAGTTGCTATCAAGGTGGAAGATGGACATGTTTGCGAAGGTAAATTGAGCTTACGAAATCCTGCACCGAAGGTCGGGAAGGACAAAGTAGAAAGGACAAAATTGGGGTATGGAAAGTTCGAGAGTATTGGGCATAAAAAAACAGCCCCAAGTTTCCCTGGGGCTGTTTTTTATCAAAGTAGCTGTATCGTTCAGGCACTAAGGCCAGAAGTCGTTCAATTCTACGATTAGTAACGGCCACCGCCGCCACCATAGCCACCGCCGCCGCCACGGTTTCCACCGCCGCCACCATAGCCACCGCCGCCGCCACGGTTTCCACCGCCGCCGCCGCTGCTACGCTCTTCACGAGGTTCGGCTTTTTTCACGACGATAGTCCTACCGTCGAGTGTGCTGTCGTTCAATTCGCTGATGGCCTTTGAGGCCTCTTCGTTGTTAGGCATTTCCACGAAGCCGAAGCCTTTGGACTTACCTGTGAACTTGTCAGTAATTACGCTGGCGGAGGTTACTTCGCCAAATTCTTCGAAGGCCTCTCTGAGGTCTTCAGACTGAGTGTCGAAACTCAGTTTTGCAGCAAAAATGTTCATTAAAAATGAAAATTGAAATGAAAAAAAACTTGAGAAAATTAGGTGAAAAGCAGTAATAGTTGAGGAAATGAAACCAGACGGGCTGGCAAGGAGAAAATCCGAGGGCAGGATGAACTGTCTTTAGGAGCTTTGCTTGCAGTGCGTACAGCGGAAAAATTTCACGAAAAATCGCTTGCTAAACAGAAAATCACTCAATGAAAGCTATATTAGAAAGCCTGTTTAAAGGGCTTCCGTAAAATAACGATGTAAAATTAAGCAGAATAATTGAAAGCAACAACAATTCAACAAAATATAATTTTTCTGAACGCTTTTTGAATGCCATTGCTTTCAATTTTATCTTTAGCCGGCAGCATTGAAATTGGCAAAGGCACCTGCCAATGCCACCAATATTCGCCCTATTTCTTCCCACCACCACCCCTTGGCCCACGGTTGCGGTCGTTGCGGTCGTTGCGTTTCTTTGCCGACATTTCATCCCGGTCGCTCTTAATCACAAAGCCTTTGGCCCCCCCGGTCTTGGTGGACTGAAAAACGGAAGACCATTTGGCACCGCCCTCTGAGGCGTCTTGCTGCTTCGGTGGGTTCTCCCTTGGCGGTTGCTGGTTGTTACCTCTCGGAGCTTGTGGTTGCCGGGGCTGCTCGCCCCTTTGGGGCCTTTCAGCTTGGGCTCCGTCGCCTTGCTGGCCTTGGCGGTTTTCGCCCGTTGGCCCATTGCCCCGGCTGCGGCCACCCCGCCCTCTTCCACCACGGGTACGCCGACTGGAAGCATTTGAGCGCTCTTCGCCGTTGCCAGCTTCTCGCCGGGCGTCGCCTTGGGCGTTTTGGGGGCGTTGCTCGCCCCTTTGGGGTTCACTTCTTGGCGGCTGTCCGTCCCTTGGTGGCCTGTCTCCTTGCGGCTTGTCCCCTTGGGACTCACGGCGAGGTTCATTGCGTCGGGGCTGTTCGCCTTTTTGGGGTTCTCCCCTATGCGACCTGCCGCCACCTTGTGGCTCACGGCGAGGTTCATTCCTACGGGACTGATTTCCCCTTTGGGGACGTGGTGGACGGTCATCGGCTTCAGGCTTGTCATTGGCGCCGCTGCCGAGCGGAAACGGATGTTCGTTCACGACGGGTACTCTTTTGTTGATTAACCTTTCAATGTCACGCAGGAAGGCTTTTTCTTCTTGGTCACAAAAGGAGAAGGCTACACCGCTTGCCCCAGCCCGACCAGTCCGACCAATGCGGTGGACGTAGGTTTCGGGAACGTTGGGCAGGTCAAAATTAATAACGTGCGACAATTCCTCCAAGTCAATCCCACGAGCGGCGATGTCCGTTGCTACGAGCACCTTGATGTTGCCGTCCTTGAAGTCGCCGAGGGCTTTCTGGCGGGCAGTCTGTGACTTGTTGCCATGGATGGCCTGAGCATGAACACCAGCCTTGTTGAGGTCCTGCACCACCCGGTTCGCACCGTGCTTGGTACGGGTGAATACCAGTGCCGACTTGACATCATTGGTTTCGAGCAGGTGGAGCAGCAGGTTTTTCTTGCGGTTTTTGTCCACAAAAAAGATGGACTGGTCAATCAAATCTACCGTGCTGGAAATGGGCGTCACGGCCACCTTCACCGGGTCGGTGAGGATGTCATGGGCCAGCTTCGCAATCTCCGGCGGCATGGTGGCCGAGAAGAACAGCGTTTGCCGCTCGGTGGGCAGCGCCTTGATGACCCTGCGCACATCGTGGATGAAGCCCATGTCAAGCATCCGGTCGGCCTCGTCAAGGACGAAGATTTCGAGTTTTTGCAGGCTAACGAAGCCTTGGTTCATCAGGTCGAGCAGTCGGCCCGGCGTAGCGATGAGGATATCCACGCCACTACGAAGTGCGTCTTCCTGTGGCTTCTGCCCCACCCCGCCGAACACCACGAAATTGCGCAGCTTCAAATGGCGGCCATAAGCCGTGAAGCTGTCGCCAATCTGAATGGCGAGTTCCCTTGTCGGCGTCAATATCAGTGTTTTGATATGTTTCGCAGGCTGTGTGGCGTACTTGTCGTTCAGCCGCTGAAGGATGGGGATGGCAAATGCTGCCGTCTTGCCCGTGCCCGTCTGTGCGCAAGCGAGCAGGTCACGTCCTTCGATGGAGTACGGTATGCTCTGCTGCTGGATGGGTGTTGGGGTATCGTAACCCTCCTCTTGCAGCGAGCGCAAGATGGGTTCGATGAGGTTCAAATCTGTGAATTTCATTGAATTGTTAAATGGTTAAATTGCTTGATTGTTGGGGTTGTTTGATTGTTGCGGAGCATCCTAAACAATCGTAACAATTTAACAATCAATCAATTATAAAAACTGCTGGACAATGTGTCACCGGGCTTTCCCGGCTTTGCCCAACTTGTTGGGAATTAGAAATTGAGAAATTAGGAAATTGGAGCGTCGCCCACAATTTTCTAATTTCAAATTTCAAATTTCCGCTTCACAGCGCCTGTACGAGGTCCGCAAGCAAGTCGTCCACGTCCTCGATTCCGACGCTGAGTCGAATAAGCGAATCGGTCAGCCCCACTTTCAGCCTTTCTTCCCGTGGGATGGAGGCGTGCGTCATGGTGGAGGGATGCCCGATAAGCGATTCCACACCGCCGAGTGATTCGGCCAGCGTGAAGAGTTTGGTTTTGGTCAATATCTGGTTGGCGTGTTCTAGGGTGTCTTCCTTGAGGTCAAACGAGACCATCGCCCCGAAGTGGCGCATCTGCCGCTTGGCCAGTTCATGGCCGGGATGGTCAGTGAAGCCGGGGTAATAGACCTTGTTTATCTTGGGGTTGCCAAGCAACGAGTGGGCGATTTTTTCAGCGTTCTCGCAAGCCCGTTGCACCCGCAGGTGCAGCGTTTTAATGCCCCGCAACACGAGGAAGCAGTCCATTGGACCAGGCACGGCGCCGCTGGCGTTTTGGATGAAATAGAGTTGCTTCGCAAGCTCGGCATCCTTTGCAACAACAGCACCAAGCACCGTGTCGGAGTGGCCGCCGAGGTACTTCGTGGCGGAGTGTATCACCATGTCGGCACCGAGGTCGAGCGGGTTTTGGAGGTACGGTGAAGCGAAGGTATTGTCCACTGCCGTGAGGATGCCCCGCTTTTTTGCTACAGCGCAAATCGCCTCAATGTCCACGATGTTGAGCATCGGGTTGGTGGGCGTCTCAATCCAAATCAGCTTAGTGTATGGCGTCAGGTACTGTTCAAACTGACTGGCATCGTACATGGGCACGAAGTGTCCTTTGAGGCCAAAACGTTCGTAAATCTTGGTGATGAGGCGGTAAGAGCCGCCGTAGATATCGTTGGTGGCCACCACCTCGTCGCCAGCGCTAAGCAGCTTTAGTATGGCATCCATTGCGGCAAGGCCGCTACCAAAGCAGATGCCGTCTGCACCGTTTTCGAGGGCGGCGAGGTTGGCCTCCAGTGCATGTCGGGTGGGGTTTTGGGTGCGGGCGTATTCGTAGCCCTTGTGGTCGCCGGGTGCGGCCTGGGCGTAGGTGCTGGTCTGGTAAATGGGCGTCATCACTGCCCCCGTACTGGGGTCCGGCTCGATGCCGGCATGGATGGTCTTGGTTGCGAATTTCATTTTAATATTTCTTTCAATTTGGAAACCGTTTCATTTCGTAGCAATCAAAACGGTCTCGTTTTCCTTCATCCCAAAAAATCGGTCGCTTTCCGTGTCGGCTTTGAACAGCCTGTGTTCCACGGAAAACCCAGCGTTTACGAGCCTTTTGGCAAGTCCATTTGCGGAGTAAACCCGAACATGGTCTTCCTGCCCGAAATGCGCCAAACGTGCTGCCGGTGTTGCAATTTTGGGGTCTTCATAAATCCCGCCATCCTTGAACGGCGTTTGGATAAGGGCCTTTCCGCCCGGTTTCAGTATCCGGTGCAACTCCTGCATGGCGGATTGGTCAGCGATGACGTGTTCAAGGACGTGGTAGCAAATCACAAGGTCGAACTGGCCGCTCGGCGCTGCAATGGCCGTGATGTCATAGGCTTTTTCGGCCTCAAACTCCCCGACGAAATCGCTGCTGATGTAGCGGATGCTCTTTTGCGCCCGAATATTCCTTGCCAAGCACCGGCTCGGCGAAAAATCTAGAACCTTGCCCTGCAAAAGCTGCTCATCTTGCAACAACTTCCAAAGCCTGCGGTTGCGAGGGAGGCTTCCGCAGGCCGGGCAAAGCAGTTCGCCGTTTTCGAGGCGAACGAAGCCGGAGAGCTTGCTGCCGCAAACATTGCAGCCAACCCGGTCGCCCCAGTACCTGAATGCCAATAATTTCCGAAGGAACAACTCGTTTTTGAGGAGCCATTGCTTCGGCAAAATCCGTTTAGCCAGCTTTTTTATGGCCTCGTACATGATAACAAAGGTGTCAGACACCGAAAATCGGTGAGCAAAGGTACGAAAAACCACCAAAGGAAAAGGGCAACCGGGTAGCTACCCAAGTTGCCCTTTCCTCTCTGAAAGCTAAATCTTTCGGTTCCTGATTAGTTCACAGAATCTGCCAATTCTTTGCCTGGCTTGAACTTCACAGAAGTCTTAGCGGCAATTGTAATGGTTTGACCCGACTGTGGGTTGCGGCCTTGGCGGGCTTCACGCTTCGAAACAGAGAAAGTACCAAAACCAATGATTGTTACTTTGTCTCCTTTGGTTAGTGACTCACCAACTGCTTCGAAAACAGTGTTTACAGCAGAAGTGGCTTGTGCTTTAGTTAGGCCAGCACTCTCTGCTACCTTGTTGATCAAATCTCCTTTGTTCATCTTAAATGGTTTAAAAATTTTACGAATTTTAAAAAAGAGGCGCAAAAATATACAAGCATCCTTATCCACCAACGTTTTATGCATAAAAATGCCTGATTTTATTGGCCTTTTCATGTAATGGTGGCATTTGACAAGGATATTGCTCAACTTTGCCCCAGTTTTTCAGATTAAAACTTGCTTTGAAAATGAAGAAATCATCCTTTTTGTTCGCTTTCGGCCTTGCCGCATTCATCCTTTTGTTGTCCGCCACCGCTTGCAACCGGGGTTCCGGCTGCCCGATGAACGAGTCGGCGCATGTGCAACCTGACAAGAAAGGCAAATACCCAAGGTCAAAAACCAAATCGGGACTTTTCCCAAAAAGCGTCTATAAACGAGGAAAATAACGCATCCAGTGCGGTAGGTGTTTCAGCAAATGCTGGATTTCGCCTTATTTTATTGGATTTTTTCGTGAAATGTGTTGGTTGAACTGGTTGAAGTCGGTAAATTGGGTGAATTAGGCGGCCCCAACCAATTCAACTACTTCAACCAGTTCAACCAATTTCTAGCTTCATCGCTGAGCCATCGCCTCCGACAGCCCGTCGCCAATCAAGTTAAAAATCGTCACCGAAACAAAAATGGCCAGCCCTGGGAACACCGCCAGCCACCAAGCCGAGGGGTTGCTCCTCACCGCTGACAACATGCTGCCCCACGTCACCCCGCCCGACCCGATGCCGATGCCAAGGAACGAGAGTGTGGATTCCATCAAAATTGCGGAAGCTGCCCCAAAGGCCACCACGATGAGCACAGGCCCGATGGCATTGGGCAAGGCGTGCCGCCAAAGGATGCGCCACTCTGGGAAGGCCATAGCACGGGCCGCTTCGATATACCCAAGGCTACGGATTTTCAGCAGCTCGGCCCGCAGGAAGCGGGTGACGGGCGTCCAACGCAGCAGGCCGATGATGGCCATCACGTAGAAAATCGAGCTTTTTTCCAAAATCGCCACCATTGCCAACAGGAGCAGCAGGCCGGGCACGGCGTTCATCACCTCCACCGCCCGCATGATGATGAGGTCGAGCGGGAGCGTGATGCTGCCGGTTTTTACCACCTTGTTTATTAGGAACGCAAGCCCATTGGCCAGCAAGAACACCAGCAGCACGATGGCGAAGCTCTTCAGCAATTCCAGCCCAAGCCCGCCGTTCTTAGCTGCCTCGGACAGCGTGAAGCTCCTCGCCGAGAAACCATAGAACCACGCAAGGAAGAGCGCTATGAAGTTTAATACCAATTTGGGCCAACTCGCCTTCATCCGGTCATCGCCGAAGTACCCGGCCAGCGAGCCGAGCAGCAGCCCAATCAGTGTAGCTATACCCATGGAAATGATGCCCACGAGCAGCGCCACCCGTGTGCCAGTGACCATGCCAGCCGCCACGTCCCTGCCGAGTTGGTCGGTGCCGAGCCAGTGCCGCCAGCGCCAGCTTCGCAAGGTCTGTGATTTAAAAGGGCTTCGGTAATTGCTGTTCCGCAAATCGAGGGTGGTAGCGGAATAAGGGATTATTGGGAAAATGGCGGCTTCGTACTGGTGCTCGTCCCAGCTTTTTTGCAAAAAGGCGGTGTCCCATTTTGCGAAGCCCAAATCAACGGCGTACTGCTTGAAGACGGGGAAATAGGCCTTGCCACCGAGCTTGCAGTACAAGGGTTTTTCATTGGCGATGAAATCGGCAAACAAGGCCACGAGGCCCAGCCCCAGTAGCACCCGCCACGACCACCGGGCCATGCGCCGCTTGCGGAAGCGCCGCCAGACGAGCGACCACGGGCTTTGGGCGAGGGTACTGTGCTCGGCTTTGTCAGCTAACCTATCTGCTTTTTTACTAAACAATTATTTTAATTTTATCGTGATAATTTTTCCCTTTAGCCTATTCAATCAGACGAGTCTCTCATCTCAACCAAATGCCAACTACCTTCACGCAGAGCAAAATTATGCTCTACAAACACTCCTGTATCAACAACTTGAAGGATGACCTTAAATGTATCCTCTGAAATCCGAACCTGATTAATCTCTACCTCGCCTTTTCAATCTTTGCTATCAAAAGAAACTTTATGTACTTCCATTCTTTGCAAGGAATCTCCATCGCTGTCGGAAAAGATGATTGGCAAAGGGTTGTCTATCTTCGTTTTTTGAAAGACTGAGTCAGTAGAAAAATGGTCAAAAAATACATTGAAATCTTCAGCATCCAGAGGAATGCCACTGGGCGGGGGCTTTAGACTCATTTGCCCACAGCCCACTGCGACCAAAAGCAAAAGGCAATATAATCTATTCATTTTCCACGTTTTCGTCTGATTCTTCCAATGATGTTTCCATACCCCCTGAAAGCTCATTACCCACCCCGGCCAAGGTTGGAGAACCGCCAACTTCCTCGCCCCCCTCCTCCGCCCGAAAATACCTCTCCACCTTCTCCGCTGCCCCCTTCCCAATCGCCTTTTCAATTTCCTCCGTACTGGCCTCCCGCATTTTTTTCACCGAGCCAAAATGCTTGAGCAGCTTCTCGGCAGTCTTCGTGCCGATGCCGGGGATGTCCTCCAGTTCCGTTTTGGTGAAGTCCTTCGAGCGCTGGTTGCGATGGAAGGTGATGGCGAAGCGGTGCGCCTCGTTCCTCGCCTGTTGGATGAGCTTTAGGCTTTCCGATTTTTTGTTGATGTACAGCGGCACCGGGTCGCCGGGGAAGAAGATTTCTTCGAGCCGCTTCGCAATGCCCACGACCGTCACTTTATGTGAGAGAGTGAGAGGTTGAGCGGTTGAGCGAGGACTGTCAGCCTCGGCACGTGAGATGGGCGCATTTGTGCCGATACCAAGGGCTTCGAGGCTCTTCACAGCGGCGCTGAGTTGTCCCTTTCCACCGTCAATGATGATGAGCTGCGGAAGGGTTTGGCCCTCGGCCAATAGCCGCTTGTACCTTCGGAAAACGACCTCTTCCATCGTGGCGAAGTCATTTGGCCCAACGACGGTCTTCACGTTGTAATGTCTGTAATCGCCCTTGCTGGGCTTGGCGTTCCTGAACACCACGCACGACGACACGGGGTAGCTGCCCTGCATGTTGGAGTTGTCGAAACATTCGAGGTGGAGCGGCACGTCGGCCATTTGGAGGTCGCTCTGGAGGGTGCGGAGGATGCGCTCGGCGCTGGTTTGCTTACCCGTTTGCGAAGCTTCCTCCTTCTTTTTTTGGAGGAGGAAAAAATGCACGTTCTTCTCCGAAAGTTCGAGCAGTTTTTTCTTGTCGCCGATTTTGGGGATGGTCATCGTAATGGATGCATCGGCCAATTGCACCTCCATCGGCACGATGACTTCCGGGGCAATACTCTGAAAGCGCTCCCGGATTTCGAGGATTGTAAATGAAAGCAGGTCAGCCTCGTCGTCGTCGAGGTTTTTGACCATCTCCTGCGTCCAGGTGTTGATGATGGCACCGTTTACCACCTTTATATAGTTGACGTATGCGTTCTTTTCATCACAGGCGATGCTGAACACGTCCACATCACGGATGGTGGTACTCACGACGGTGCTCTTGCCTTGGTAGTCCTCAAAGGCGAGCAGCTTCTCCTTTATTTGCTGGGCTTTTTCAAATTCCATGCGCTCGGCGTGGTGCGCCATGCGTTGCAAGAAGTGGCGCTTCACGGGGCCGAAATTGCCCCGCAGCATGTTCTTTATCTGCTCGATTTTTTCGTTGTAATTAGCCTCCGTTTCAAAGCCTTCGCAGGGGCCTTGGCAGTTCTTGATATGGTATTCGAGGCAGACCTTGAACTTGCCCCTGGCAATGTTTTCCTCGGTCAAATTTAGGTTGCAAGTACGCAGTGGGAAGAGTTGCCGGATTAAGTCCAAAATGGTTTCTACCCGAAACTTGGAGGTGTATGGCCCAAAGTAGATACTGCCATCCCGAATGACCCGGCGGGTGAGGAAGACCCTGGGGAACCGCTCGTTTTTGATGCAGAGGTAGGTGTAGCTTTTGCCGTCTTTCAGCATTACGTTGTACGGCGGCTGAAAGCGCTTGATGAGGGTGCTTTCGAGGAGAAGGGCATCCACCTCCGTATCCACCAGCGTCATTTCGATGCGATGGGCGTGCTTGACCATGACACGGGTCTTATAGACCATGTCCTTGGTGTTGGAGAAGTAAGAGGAAAGGCGGTTCTTGAGGTTCTTGGCCTTGCCGACATAAAGCACCCTGTCCTCGGCATCGAGGAAGCGATAGACCCCAGGGTCGTGCGGCCAGTTGGCCAGGAGCTTTTTGTAGTCGTCGGTGGTCATGCGAATTTGGAAATTTGGAAATTAAGAAATTTGGAAATTGAGGGTTGTCGGGCAAAAATAACAGAAACCCCATTTGTCATAGGCGAAAAGTTCAGGTATTGAAATTAACTTAAAAATCAGGTTTTTGATTTTTGGTCAAGCTATATTTTTACGCCACAAAATTTATAATTTCGGCCTTGAGAAATGGAATGTCCTGCCTACCTGTCAAGCAGGCATCCCTCACTCCTCACCCCTATTATGAAAACGCCATCCAGCAGATTATACGATTTGGTGAAGTCGCTCACGAGCGCCGAGCGGCGCTATTTCAAGCTGTTTATCAGCAACAAGGACGCTGCAAGCAGCAAGTACCTGCGGCTTTTTGACGCCATCACGGCCAGCGACCATTTTAACGACGAGCAACTGTCAAGAACCGTGTACGGTGGGGAGCCTGTGGAAACCCGCAAATATTCTGAACTGAAGTCTTACCTCTATGACTTGGTCATACGTAGCCTCCAGTCTTTTGATGAGAAAACCTCGGTTGACTACCTGTTGAAGAACCAGTTGTTGGGTGTTCGGGCCTTGTTCAAGCGCTCGCATTTCGAGGATTGCAAAACGATTTTGGCCAAGGTGAAGAAAACGGCTACGGAATACGAAGATTTCAAGACGCTGGTGGAGGTGCTGGATTGGGAAAAGAAGATTGCTTATACGCAGACGGATATTGCTTTTTTGAACAAAGAAATGGAGCGCATAACTAATGAGGAGCAAAACTATTTGGAGAATTTGGCCAATATTTCAGCCTATCGGAATATCTTTTTCAATATTCTCGTCGGCATTAGAAAAGACGTTTCACGCAGCCAGGCACAGCGAGAAGAGTTTGCATTATTGATGGAAAACCCGTTGATGAAAGATGCAGCCAATGCTCGATCTTTTAACGCCAAGGTATTGTATTACCGCATATTGTCCATTTACTATTTTTCAAATTCCAATTTTGAACTGTTTTATTCTTTTTCTAAAAGCTTATTGGAATTAATGGAACAAAACAAACTGATGATGGATGAGGACGTATCGGAATATATCTCAGCGCTGAACAATCATATTATCAGTTGTGGGAGGCTTGGTAAAGTGGGGGAAGTAAGGGAAACCCTTGATAAATTAAACAAAGTAAATCCTATTACTTTAGATGATGAATTGAAGATTCACCGGCAGTATTTTATGAACAAATTCCGGCTTTGCATTAGTATTGGGGAATTTGAGGAAGGGGCAAAGGAGTTAAAGCGGCACTTGAAAGCAGTGGATAAGTTTGATAAAATCCAATTTCTAAAGAGCAATTTCTATTTTCAATATTTCTGTATTTACTTTGGAAACGCCCAATTCGAAGATGCCTTAAATAGTCTGAATGATTGGCTGAAAATGTCCGAAAGTATTGAACGCAAAGACCTGCAAAGCCTTTCGAGGATATTAAACCTTATTATTCATTATGAATTGGGGAATACAATGCTACTTGATAGTTTGTTGCGCTCTACCTATCGCTTTCTGAACCGAGCGAACCGCCTTTCTGAGTTTGAAAGAAAAATGATGAATTTCATTCGGGAGGCGGGAAAGCCCCATTCAAGGCGAGAAATGCAACAAATCCTCGAAACCCTGAAACAGGATTTCGAGGTCTTGTCAAAGCAGCCATCTTATGGTGTTTTCGATTTGTTTGACATTATTGCCTGGCTGGAAAGCAAAATAAATGGAAAGCCATATTCAGAGGTAGTGAAAGAACGCTTTTTGCGCCAATCACTTCCATTTACCAACTAATCCTGCCTTCAAGGTTTGAAATGGGCTGCTTTGGATGTTGTTTTCACGGATGTCAACATCATCCCAGTTGATATACCCCATCGAACCCGTGTCCGTCGGCACATAAGCTTTGCCGCCTTTCACTTCGATGCTCTCCTGTTGGCTGAGGGCCTTTCCGAAAAAATCGTTGAGTTTTTTTGTAGTAGCCATATCACGAATTTTTTAAGTTAGTGTAAAGGTAGAAATTTTCAAAATGAAAAATAGGGCGCAACCAAGCCATTACAAAACCATAATTTGACAAAAATCAGGTTTCTGGAGCAGGGGTTTGGTCGTTGTGCCATTACTGCAAAGATAAAACTGCTGGATGGTATTGTCAACTACAGGGAGCGGTTGCGTCAGATGGACTGCAAAAATTACTCATTCTCCAAAGAAAGGTCAAAACGCTTGCGCACCTCGTCCACCAACGGGTTCACGGCCCGCATGGCGTGGTACTTCTCGCTATCGGTGAGGCGCTTGGGCTTGGCGGGCGCAGCATTGGAGCGGGCGGGGTCGAGCTTGATGGAAAGCGCCAGCAGCGGTGCGTGGAGCTTTTTCCGAAGGAAATCCATCAGCATGGACTCTTGTCGCACGGTGCTCTCTGCCAAAGTGGAACCTACGGTCACCAACACCTGCTCTGGGTTGATGTCAATATCGGCACCCCTCAGGATGTTCTTCACAGAGTCTTTGTCAATGGACTCGATATAGGCAGCCCAGGCCTCCTTCAAATCTTCGAGCGTCAGCTTGGCCTCCTGAACGGGAGCACCGTTCGATTCTGCTTCCGCAATTTCATCGTGGATACTCTGCAAGGACGCCGTGGAAAGGCCGTTCAAGCCCATTTTGCGAAGCAAACCTGACTGCTGAGGTGGGGCGGGTTGCACGGGTGGCATTGCTACAGTCGGTTCATTGACCACCATCGCTTCGACTGGCGAAAGAGGCACTACCTCGGCATAGCCCGGTGCAGGCTGTTCTGGGTGGGTAGCATCAAATTCGTTATTTGCTGTATTTGGTAATGCGGGTGAAGCTTGCGGCCGTCCACCGTCCACCGACTGCCGTCCACCGTTATTGCTTATGTCAGGAGTTTTTTTTTCAGCCCCTACCCCGTTCACCGCTAATTGCACAGCTTGGTTTGCGTAGCACATTTTAATGAGGTAAAGCTCGACGTGCAGCGGCTTTTGGCGGGCCATCTTGAAGTTGATGTCGCAGTCGTTGCAGAGGTTGAGGGCCGTGAGCAGGAAGGAGGCCGGGGCCAATGCCGCCTGTTGGCGGTAGCGCTCCCGCAGCGAGTCGCTGACTTCGAGGAGGCGGAGCGTTTCGGCGTCCTTGCACACGAGCAGGTTGCGCAGGTGCTCGGCAAGGCCGTTGATAAAGTGGTCGCCCTCGAAGCCATTGCGCAGCACCGAATCAAAAATGAGCAGCACTTGCCGCAGGTCCTCGGTGAGCAGGGCGTCGGTGAGGCGGAAGAAATAGTCGTAGTCGAGGACGTTCAGGTTGGTGATGACGTCGTCGTAGGTGATTTTTTTGCCGGAGGCACTGGTTATCCTATCGAAAATGGAGAGTGCGTCCCGCAATGCGCCGTCGGCCTTTTGGGCGATGATGTGCAGGGCGTCGCCTTCGGCCTCGATGCCTTCGGCGTCGCAGATTTTTTGCAAATGGGCGACCGTGTCCTTTACCTGTATTCGCTTGAAGTCGAAAATCTGGCAGCGGCTGAGGATGGTCGGGATGATTTTGTGCTTCTCCGTTGTGGCAAGGATGAAGATGGCATAGCTCGGCGGCTCTTCCAGCGTTTTCAGGAAAGCGTTGAAGGCCGCCTGTGAGAGCATGTGAACCTCATCAATGATGAAGATTTTGTACTTGCCCTGCTGCGGCTGGAAGCGCACTTGGTCCACCAGCGTTCGGATATGCTCGACGCTGTTGTTGCTGGCAGCGTCCAGTTCCATGATGTTGAACGAGGCGTTCTCGGCGAAGGCACGGCAGCTTTCGCACTCGCCGCACGGCTCGAAATTGGCCGTCACGTTTTGGCAGTTGAGCACCTTGGCGAGGATGCGGGCACAGGTCGTCTTTCCGACGCCACGGGGGCCGCAAAATAGGAAGGCATGGGCCACGTGGTCGGTCTGCAACGCCTTTTTCAGCGTCTGCGACACGTGCGCTTGCCCAACGACATCCTCGAAGTGGACAGGACGGTATTTTCTGGCGGATACTACGAAGGCCATGTTCAGTTGGCGGTTGGCAGTTGGCAGTTGGCTGAATTTGCTGCCTACTGTTTACTGCCTACTGGCAGGTGGCAAAGGTAGGAATTTAACCGTGCCGGGGTGGCAGTTCGTAGGCTTGTTTCAGATTCTTTTTTTCTTAAAACCAATAGTCAAGTTTTATAAAACTGTTAAGGTTGCTTCGCAAAAAGGCTGTATTGACGGGTAAATGGGTAACTTCACGCCCGATTTTGAAAAAATTAGTTTAGGAGGTTTAGCGGGGTGTAGAAGGTTTAACGTCAGCATTTTTCGGAAGGAATTGCTAAACGGTTGAACCTACTAAACCCTCTAAACTTCCTAAACCTCCTGTTTACAACAAAATTAAATTGTAATGAAGAAACTAATCCTGACACTCGTGACTTTCGTGGCGGTCGGCCTGTTC
>JANPLH010000083.1:0-5730 GCA_031426435.1 Saprospiraceae bacterium
TTTTGCCCGAACGTGACAGGTGTCGGACTGACCGATTTTGAACTGGCAGATACGCTGATAAAAAGAGGCGAAATGAGTGCGAGGGAAAATTGGGAGGTGCTGTTGTCCATTGCGGAGCGTCAAAAAAAATCACCCCAACCCACTCGAAACCTGCCAACTCCTATCGTAAACCCTTGGAAATTTGATACGGTCTTTGTGGCCAGAAACCCTGGGGTGAACCGTGGCGCCGTCCTCCGGCATTTCCCAAATCAATTGCCAGGACTGTTGCCAGAGAAAGATTTCTACCAGGGACTGACCAACCTGTACGGCTCCGGTGCTTACCAATTCATTGATTATCAATTTTTTAGAACAAAAGACGGACGCTATGGCCTCAACCTCCGCCCGCAGCTGCGCAAAGGTTACGACCGACGCTTCAGGGCGGGGTTGCACTACGACAACGAGTACAGAAGCAGCGTACTGCTCAATGCAACCTATCATAACCTGTTCCTCAAAAACTCCATTGCCTCACTCGACATCATCCTCGGCGACCGCTTCCGCTACAATTTCTTCTACTACCTCGACCGTGGGCCGAAGGCTGATTTTGGTGCCAATAGCCGATTGAACCTGAACAATGTTCGCTTTCGACTTCCTACCCCGTTGGTGCTTCCAGACGGTCGAAAAATAGAGCGGCTTGTGTTCAAGTTCTTGGATATCTCCAATGATATTTACACCCACCTCTTGTCGGGCAGCGACTATGCACTGGGGTTGAGCGGGGAGATTAAATACTATAAGTTCAGCACCGACCAAATCAAGGGAAGTATCGAAAACACGCCTTTTTTTGACGAAAAAGGGCTGTACCTGACTGCCGCCATTTTCTTTAAAAAAGACACCCGTGACCGTCGGTATTTCCCAAGGAGCGGGACACTGACTTCGCTTTATGGCAGGGTCATTTTCCCCGCTGCGGTGTTCTCAGGCGACGAGGAATCGCTGGGAAAATTCGGCTACAACCTCGACCTCAACTTCCTCGCTGTCAAGGAGTTGACCCAACGGACAGTTTGCGGGGCGTCCGTTACGGTGGGCGGGCTTTTGGGCGAGGAAGCAGCTCCGTATCGCTATTATATCGGCGGCAATAACCTGAACCTTATCAATAATTTCAAGCCTTTTATCGGCCTTAGCTTGGGTGAATTGGCGGCAACAAGATTGGCCTTCACCAGCGTTTACTGGCAGCGGCGTTTTTTCAAAAACCAATACCTGACCGTCAGCGGAAATGCAGCGCTTTTAAAGAATGCCTTTGAGGAAGGGAACATGGCCATTTACAGCTTTGGCCTTGGATATGGTGTGGATACGGTGCTTGGGCCTATCGAGTTGACGTATGGACAGTCAAACGAAGGAGCGTCGGTATATTTTAATTTGGGTTATTGGTTTTGAGCGGGACGAGGGTTCGGAAATTACTTCTTTTAATCCCAATCTGGATGTTGTTTTAGGACATCCAAAAAGCTGATTTTGCTTTCAGAAATCGTTGTCCTGACGCTGATAGCATGTCTTTAAATTCATGTTTGTCCATATAGTATAAACCGAATTCGGTATTTAAAATAACCGCTTCATTTTTCATCTCAAATTGGTTTATAAAATCGTCCAGCGAAATGGCATCTTCAGCTTCATAAGTATAAACATTGATTCCTTCGCCCGCTGTAAATAGGCATAGAAATGACTTTTTCTCAACTGATGTAGTTCGAAATTCCATATAATAGTCATTATCGTCAGCGACAGAACCAAACGTAATATGCACATTATCCTTCTTTAGATTTCTTTTGAAAAGCATATTCAATTAAATTATCCCTTTTTCAAAAACTCCTCCGTGAAATGTGCCCGATGCTTCGGTTGTTCAAACTTCGCCGAATTGTACTGCTGGGTGCCACCCCGTGGAATGGACAGCGATGACCATTCCGCATCCCTTACCATTTTGCCCATGAACACGATTTGCCCCACATGGTATGGGTAGTGCGCCAATTGCCGATTGATGGCCTCGACGATGCTATGGCCTTGGTTTCGGATATAGATGATGGTGCCGATGTTCTCCTCACTCACCGAATCGAGCGCACGGAAAAGGCAGTCCCATCCCTCGTTCCATTTGGCCATCAGCTCGGCCCGGTCTTGCAGGTCGATTTCGAACTCGGCCTCCCGCTGCCGCCACTCTTTTTCACCGTCGGTGGTGAGGAAGTCGGTCCAGCGGGAAAGCATATTGCCCCAAAGGTGCTTAACGATGGTGGCGATGCTGTTGCTCTCGGCGTTGTACTGCCAAAAAAGCTGCTCGTCGGTGACTTGGTCAAAGGTCTTTTCGCCGAGCATTTTATAGTATTCAAACTGCTTTCGGGCGCTGGATAGGTAGTCGTTCAGCATGGGCGATTTGATTTTAGGCTTCAAAGTTAAGCAGCCCAATTGCATTTCGTGCCGAAGGATTTACCTTCACCAAAAAATAATCAGCAACTGTTTCAACATGTCCAAAACTCAGCTCCATTTTGTAATAATTTTTTGCTTTCTCGTTGGAACAAACCATGCCCAAGCCCAAACCCTTACAACCTCCAACCTACCCATCGTTGTGCTGACCACGAGCGGACAACCCATTGATTTTCAGAAGATTAACGCCAATTTCAAAATTGTGGACAACCCCGCCGGGCAACCCAACCACCCTGCCGACCCGCCCGCCTACGAGGGCTTGGTGAGCATCCGGTTGCGGGGCAATTATTCCGCATCGCTGCCGCAAAAGCCCTACGCCATCGAGACATTGAATGCGGTCACTGGGCTTGACACCTCCGTCGCCCTGCTTGGAATGCCCAAGGAAGAGGATTGGATTCTGTTGGCAACCTGGAACGACAAGTCCTTCGTGCGAAATGCCCTGATGTTTGAACTTGCCCGCCGTGGCGGGCAATGGGCACCCAATACCCGACACGTGGAAGTGCTGCTGAACGGCCAGTACCAGGGCATCTATGTTTTTTGCGAAAAGATAAAACGGGACGGCGACCGGGTGCCCATTGCGAAGCTGACCCCAACCGACAACGACCCAACGACCATCACGGGCGGCTATATTTTCAAGCACGACTACGGCTGGGACTTCACCACCGACAACTGGCACCCGCAAAACTGCTTTGACCGATGGTTGAATTTTGAGTTTGAATACCCGAAACTGGAGGACATTACCCCAGAACAGGTTCAGTACATGACGGAGTACATGGACGATATGGAAGAGGCGCTTTTTTCGCCGAATTACCAAGACCCAGCAACGGGCTACCGGGCCTTTCTGGACCTGGATTCCTGGGTGGATTATTTCCTCCTGGGCGAGCTTTCGGGCAATGTGGACGCTTACAAAAAGTCTATGTACTACCACAAAGACCGGGACAGCCTGCTCAAGCTCGGCCCCATCTGGGACTTTGATTGGGCACTGAAATTCTTGGGCGAAAACGGCTTCCCAAATGGTGCTGGCTGGCTTTATACCATTGACCCTTGTACGCAAGACGTGTTGTACGTGCCTTATTTCAAGCGCTTGATGGAGGACAGTTTTTTTCAAAACAAAGTATGCGAGCGCTGGGTGTCGCTGCGCAATGAGATATTAGACACCACCCAAATTTTCAATTATATTGACTCAACGGCATTGGTGCTGGACGAGGCCCAGACCCGCCATTTCCAGCGTTGGCAATGCCTCGGCTACAACAGTGGGGCACCCGAAGCCATGCCCTACCCTACCACTTATGCCGGGGAGGTGCAAAAGCTGAAACGTTTCCTCCGGCAGCGCATCGCCTGGATGGACGCCAAGCTGCCGCTCGTAGCCTGTGAAGTTCCGACGCTCGAACCCGCCGAGACGTTTGAAATAACGGTCTTACCGAATGTAGGAAAGGGGGACTTTATGGTAAGGGCGAAGGGCATCAACACGGCCTCCGGGAAATTGCAGGCAACCATTTTCGATGCGAGGGGGGTGCTGCTGCGCAAACTGTTTTTGGGAAATGGCGACCATCCGCTTGACTTGAACGACCAACCTTCTGGGGCGTATTTTATCCAAATCGAAGTAAAACCTGCAAGGATTATAAGGCGGTTGGTGATAGTTCGATGAAGAAATAGAAAGCTTGAACCGGCACTTAAATGAAAAAATTTAACGAAAATTTGAAGCTCTAATCCTGCTTTAACTCCAGAATACTATTCTGAACAGGTTATCCTTTTTAAGCAATAAGACTTATAAAACGCAACACTCACTGTGTATTAATTTGGCTTCCAATTATTAAACGCCTGATTACTAAACAGTTGTAGAAAAAAAAATTCTTTTGAATACTCAACATTCTGAGCGTCTAATCAGTTATCCTATTCAGACATTTTTATTAATACACCTTTTACCACTAAATACTATGAACATCACTACAAAACCTTCCGGAACAAATCCCGTACAAATTACAGTATCGCCGACCGAGGACGACCATGAACGAAGTTACAAGCTTGCCGAACTGACACACAGTAATTCCATTTTATTTCCCATGAACAAAATCAAGAAATTCGCATTCGCCATCCTTGGATTATCCGCTTGTGCGGTTTTTCTAAATTTCCAAGGCTCCGGCACGAAACCCAGCGCTTGCCTGGAACTACCCACTGAATTGCATGAAGCAATTGAACGCAACGGCAAAATCAGTCCCGAAGACAAGCTCGAAAACATCTTCACCAAAACCGAATGGGCCGACCTTGGCCTGCCCGTCATTACCGAAGAATTGAAGTTGGCCCTCCAGCACCAATTGCATGTCTTGAACAAATCAGACATGAGCGACAGCCGTAAAATTGGCAACCTGAAAACCAGCTATGGCGAAATGCGGGATGTTATCGAACTGCTGATAAACCGTGTAGGCACGCAGCCCAACGACCTGCACCAATACCTCGAAGCCTACCAGACCTGGGGCGACGACCAACAGGGCAATGTCTATTTCACGGGGTATTTCACGCCCGTTTTAAAGGTAAAAAAACAGAAGGGTGGCAAGTACCAATACCCCATTTACGTCTTTCCAAAAAACTGGAAGGGCAAGCTGCCCAGCCGCAAGCAGATTGATGAAAAAGGTGCTTTGGATTCCCTCGACCTTGTGCTGGCTTATGCCACGAATCCGCTCGACATCTATTTCATGCAGTTGCAAGGCTCCGGCACCGTTGAGTACGTGGACACCAAAGAGCGCACCCTGCTTCGCTATGCGGGCGAAAACGACCATCCCTACCGGAATATCCAAAACTTCTTTAAAGGCCGTGACGACCTAAATATCGGCAACTTGACCCAAGAAGGCATTCGCCGCTTTTTGGTGAAACACCCAGAAAAAACGGACAGTGTGCTGCACTACGACCCGTCCTATACTTTTTTTGAACCTAAGAAAGGCTTGGCAAAGGGGGCTGCCAACGTACCGCTGATGTCCGATATATCCATCGCTGCCGACCCTCGATATTTCCCGCTGGGGAGTGTAGTTTTGGCCGCCGTTCCGGTGCTTCACAAGGGCCGAATTACCCACCATGAATATAAACTGTTGCTGCCGCAAGACAAGGGCGGTGCCATAAAAGGGGCAGGCCATGTTGATATTTATTGTGGCAATGGAAAATTGGGCCAGTCCCATGCCTCTAACCTCCATCATTATGGCCGAATCTGGGTGCTGTTGCCGAAGAAGAATGAGCAGGTGGCCATGGCGGATTAAATAATAAAGACTTACCAAGTTTTTTAAACATGGCAAGTCATAACGC
>JANPLH010000084.1:0-7974 GCA_031426435.1 Saprospiraceae bacterium
ATGTCGCTTGGGTATTTGGCTCTTTTGCCATTCTTTTGCTGTGTGCTCATAACGTCGTGGTTTAAGATTCGAGACCTCAAACCTAATTTCGTTTTGAGCACACTTTCTACTCATGAAGGGGTTTTAAAACAGTTTCTTAGAGGTTTTTGCAGGCGTAGGCATCAACGGCTATTTCGACAAGGGGTATGACGATGGGCATTATCGTTCAGATTATAGTCCCGGTTTGGCAAACTGCTTGGGTATAGGCTTTTTTGGAAAAACAGGCTTAGGCTACGAGATGGGCATGACCATAAAACACATGGTAATCAATGGTGGTGTTGATATAGCGGGAGGTGGATTGGGTGCTGGTTTCGGGATTAATGCAGACACGAAAATTCGAACACTTGAACTGGGTCTTTTTCCATTTACTTTTAAATCATTGGATGATAAATTTGAAATTCGGCTGGGTGTGGAACTTGCCTATTTGACCAATGGCCAAGTGAAAGGCGTGCGAAACAGTTGGCACTTGGATTGGGATAATAGCACAATACCACCAAGGACTATTTATGTCGGTGAATCCAAACCCATCAATTCAAAATCGGATGATTATTTCAAGGATTTAACCGCTTCTGTTTGTGTGAATATGGGGTATATCATTTCAATTAGTCCAAAACTGGATTTGATTCCACGGCTATATTTTGGCTATGGGTTAAATAAAAGGTTTACGGACGAGATAGATTCTACGCCTAAAAATAGGGTGGCCGTTTTTGAAATTTGTTTGCGCAAGTCCCTTGCAAACCCGAATGGCTAAACAGGCGCTTTCACAGCAGGTTTTTTCAAAAACAGCTAACCCAAATTATTTGCTGAAACAACTCATTCCTATGGAAAATTACACTTCGATTTCCAGTGTTGACGGCATTGCAAAACTGAACGTACCGCCCATTCGCAACCTTCAGATTACCCAAAGCTACCATGAGCTTTCCCTTCTATTGTCCAGCCGCATCGGCCCTTGCGCCAATTGGTGCACTTTTGCTACTTGGGCATCCAAACAGGCTGGACAGACCATCCGGCAGGAAGACCTATCTCGTGCTTTGCAAAAATTGCTGAAAAGCTCAAAAGAAGTCAGCTCAGCCTTAACCGAAATCATAGATGCGGCTTTGGCAAAAGGCACCAAGTTGGGCAAGGAGCGGATAACCGAAATAGTATGGGACACATTAAACCCTAAAGCCGCCATGGAAAGAGCTGGTGCGGCGGTGGCCCGTGGCAACCAGAAGGTTTATGCAGAGATAGCAAGGGAATTCGCCCGCTTTGCGGAATGCTGCATGATGGACGAAGTTTTTGACGCCAATAATATCGCCACTTTTTGCGCCGAGTTGAGGCCAGGTGATCCACCCAACGGCCAACACTACCTCCGGCATGCATTCATGCGTTACTACCAGGCTCTTTTCGAACCAAGCCCAAAGGCAAAGGCGGAACTCATTTTACTAGCCAACCTCGAAATCGGGTTCCATGAGCAGACCCGACTGCAGCCCGAAATTGCAGAGGCACTGGAGGCAGCCGTGGAAGACCCGAAACTGCTGAAGTCGAAGCTGCTTGACCTGTTTTTCCCTTCCAGCCCTTGGGTAAGATACGTTGGCCCAGTATTCACGGCGCTTTTCAATAGGCCATCCCCTTTGGAGGAGGCCATCGTCCGCTTTGCAAAACAGGCTCGCCACCGTTTGCGGCTGATACTTACCGACCATTTCATGGAACTTGGTTTCCCGCAAGGCGCATGCCTGCCGCTTGGCGAAGACCTAAAGGCAAAGTTCCCAGCCGTTTTGGAAAGATTGGAAAATCCCGACCTGTTGGCCTTTTTGAAAAAAATTGACCCCACGCCCGATAGCCCGCAGCAGACTGGCACAATTGACTGGGCCGACCTGCCCGACAGGCTGCATTTTATCGCTGACCTGTTCCGTTGCTTTCACGATGCTCCAATTTTGTTGTCCGGCCCATTTACAACTACTCAGGTAGAAGCCATCAAAACTGGCCAATTTCCCGAAGGAAAACTATAATAACCAACTGCACAGCTTTTTCAAAAGCGCTGCTGGTCAGTTAATTCCATTTCTTTAACAGGAACTAAATGCCCATTGTCCATAATTTCCAATATTGCTTTATTCGCTTCCTACATTTGACCAAAATTTTTTGAATCCACCATTTTTCATCACCAAAATGAACAATCACATGAAGAAGTTGCTAATTGCCTTTTCTGCCCTCGCCATGCTATTTTCAGCATGCAAGCAGGAAAAACCCGCACCGCCCAAGGAAATCAAGCAGTACACCATCGAGCAGTTTTACAAAAACGAGCAAATCGGCGGCGGCGCTTGGTTCTCGGATGAGTCGAAGCTGCTCGTGCACAGCAACAAGACTGGCATCTACAACCTATATGAAATCAACGTGGCCGACGGCTCTCAGCGGCAGGTGACCAACTCGGCCATCGAGTCTTATTTCGCCGTGGATTATGTGCCGGGCACCAAGCAAATCCTCTACTCCGCTGACAAGGGCGGCAATGAAATTGACCATATCTACCTGTTGGGCGAAGATGGAAAGGTCACGGACCTGACGCCCGCCGAAAAGGAAAAGGCCAATTTTTTCGGTTGGAGCCTCGACAAAAAGAGCATGTTTTATATTTCCAACAAGCGCAACGAGCAGTTTTTTGACCTCTACAAAATGACCGTCGGCGACTGGAAGGCCACGATGATTTACCAAAACAACGAGGGCTTGGACGTGAGCGCCATCAGTTGGGATGAAAAAACTTTGGCCATCAACAAGCCCAACACTTCCAGCGAGAACCAGCTTTTCCTTTATGATATTGCCTCGAAAAAAATGACTGAAATCTCAGAGCCGACGGCGCTTGGCCAGTACGGCGCTTCGGGATTCAGCAAGGACGGCAAATCGTTTTTTTATACCACCGATGCGGGCAAGGAGTTCGCCTACCTCGTGCAGTACGACCTCGCCACTGGGCAGCGCAAGACCATTTTTGAAACGAACTGGGATGTGATGTACAGTTACGTCAGTGAAAAGGAGAAGTACCGGGTCATCGCCATCAACGAGGACGGAAAAAACGCCCTGAAAATCCTCGACAATGCCAGCGGCCAGCCCGTGGCCTTCCCTGATATTACCGACGGCGACATACTGGCTATAGCCATCTCGGACAGCGAACAGAAAATGCGGCTTTCGGTGGGCACTTCCAAAGCGCCGAGCAATATCTACGTCTATGATTTTGGAACAAAAGATCTGAAAAAACTGACCAATACGCTCAACCCCGAAATCAGCGACAGCGACCTCGTAACGGCGCAAGTGGTGCGCTACAAATCCTTCGACGGACTGGAAATCCCGGCCATCTACTACAAGCCACTGACCGCATCGCCTGACAAAAAAGTACCCGCCCTCGTTTGGGTACATGGTGGCCCCGGCGGGCAGTCGAGGACAGGCTATTTTGCACTCCTGCAATACCTGACGAACCATGGTTACGCCGTGCTGGCCGTCAACAACCGGGGCAGCAGCGGCTACGGCAAATCCTTTTTCAAAATGGACGACCGCAACCATGGCGACAAGGACTTGAAGGACTGCGTTTGGGGCAAAAAATGGCTGGCCTCGCAGGACTACGTGGACTCCAGCAAAATCGGCATCATCGGCGGCAGCTACGGCGGCTACATGACGATGGCGGGCATGACCTTCACCCCCGACGAGTTCAAGGTCGGGGTAAACATCTTCGGTGTGACCAACTGGCTGCGCACCCTCAAGAACATCCCGCCGTACTGGGAGAGCTTCAAAAAGGCGCTTTACGACGAAATGGGCGACCCCACCACCGCCGACTCCGTGCGGCTGTACAATATCTCGCCGCTCTTCCATGCCGATAAGGTGAAAAGCCCCGTAATGGTGCTGCAAGGCGCCAACGACCCAAGGGTTTTGCAGGTGGAATCGGACGAAATCGTGGCGGCGGTGAAGAAAAATAATGTGCCCGTTGAGTACGTCATCTTCCCCGACGAGGGGCATGGTTTTGTGAAAAAGGAGAACGAAATCAAGGGATATGGGGCGGTGCTGACCTTCTTGGACAAATACCTGAAAGGGGAAGCAGCCGTGAAGAATTAAAGGGAATGCCCGCCGCTGGGAATGGGGTTCAGCGGCGGGCATTTAACCCCATTCTTGTCGCTTTTAATTGAAGATTAGCTTATTCATCCATTCGGATATCATACGCATTTTATGAAATTGCCTTTTGAAAAAATACGGAACGTTATTGCCGCATATATTGACGTTAGCGATGAAGAATGGAATATATACGCTTCAAATTTTCAGCTTAAAAAATTCAAGAAAAACGAGCTGCTGCTGCAAGCTGGCGCAATATGCAAGGAGCTTTATTTTGTAAATAGCGGACTGTTGCGGGTGTTTTTTGTAGATAAAAAAGGTGAGGAGCATACATTTCATTTTTCGCTTGAAAACGCCTTTTCAACCGACTATGAGAGTTTTCTGAAAAAAGCCGCTTCCAATTATTCCATACAAGCGCTGGAAAACACGGAGGTCGTGTCCATCTCCTTCGAGACCTTGGAAGCTGGATACCGCAACCTGCGGGACGGTGAGAAATTAGGCCGTAGGCTTGCCGAGGATTATTTCTTCCTTTTTGGCAATAAAATCAGGTCGTTTTACACCGAAAGCCCCATGGAGCGCTACCACAACATGGACCTGGTATTCCCCGGAATTCTTCAAAGGGTGCCCCAGCATTTTATCGCCTCGTACCTCAATATTTCTTCCGTACACTTGAGCAGGTTGAAGAATTCATAGCCGATTTTTGATAACAATTGTTGTTGCAGTCGCATAGCCTTTGGCGTAAATTTGCGGCAATCAATTAATTCAAGTGTCCGCCGATGAAAGACGCAAAATACCTCCTTTCCTATATCATCCCGCTTTCAGGCTGGGTGGCCATTGAGTACCAAGGCTTTTGGTCATGGGCGCCCTTGCTCATTGCTTTTGGAATCATCCCCATCATAGATGCGGCGCTGCCCCCCTCCACTGTCAATGTGCCAGCGGAAGAGAAACCGAGCCGTTCCAAGGAAAAGTTCTTTGATTTGCTGCTGTACACCTGTGCGCCGCTGTGCTTTTTGTTGACTTATTTGTACTTCGATACCGTAAAGTCAGTAGCACTTTCGGGTTCAGAACTGATGGGGTTGACCCTGAGCATGGGCGTATTGTTGGGCGCTATGGGCATCAACGTGGCGCATGAACTGGGGCACCGGCCTGGCAAAACCGAGCAGTTTTTTGCGAAGGCGGGCCTGCTATTGGTGCTGTACCAGCATTTTTTCATCGAGCACAACCGGGGCCACCACAAAAACGTGTCCACCGACGCAGACCCTGCCTCGGCTCGGAAGAACGAGATGCTGTATGCCTTTATCCCCCGTTCCATCTTTGGGCAGTATAAGGACGCTTGGGCACTCGAAAACGAACGCCTGCGCCGGGTCGGCAAAAAGCCCTTGACCTGGGCCAATGAGATGATTCGCTTTTCGGTATATCAGCTTTTATATCTTTTAATAGTTGGCCTCGTTTTCGGCATTGAAATCATACCGTATGCCATCGCCATCGCATTTATTGGCGTATTGCTTTTGGAGGGCATCAACTACATAGAGCATTACGGGCTGCGGCGGGAAATACTCCCTTCTGGCAGACCAGAGCAGGTGCTGCCCAAGCATTCCTGGAACAGTGACCACGTCGTGGGTCGCATCATGTTGTTTGAACTGACCCGCCACAGCGACCACCATTACAAGGCATCCAGAAAGTACCAGGTATTGCGGCATATTGATGAAAGTCCGCAATTGCCCATTGGTTATCCGGCGAGTATCCTCATGGCCTTGGTGCCGCCGCTGTGGTTTGCCGTGATGAATAAAAAACTGGATGAAAGCATTGAAAAAAATCGGGATTTTGATAAGTTTCATTATGCAAAAAACTGAATAAACAGTATGCCTTTAAGAGCACAAACGAGCCATGAAGAAATAGCGAATACAGTCACCCATGGAATCGGCTTAATCCTATCTTTAATAGGCCTGCCTTTTTTATTGAAAAATGCGGTGGCCTATGAAACAACCAATATCTTTTGGGCTGTTTTAACTTTTGGCCTTGGAATGATAATGGTATATGCAAGCTCAACCATGTACCATGCCATACAACATAAGCAGCGCAAAGATTTGCTCCAAATTGCCGACCATGTCAGCATTTACTTCTTGATAGCGGGTTCTTATACTCCTTTGGTGGTAAATTATTTGCCCAAAGAACAAGCCACTATATTCCTTCTTATCATGTGGAGCCTTGTCGCCATAGGCGTGCTGTTTAAATTGTTTTTCACCAAAAGGTTCGAAAAAATATCGGTACTGCTTTATTTAACGATGGGCTGGATGATAATATTTATTATCCAGCCCATTCTACAGCAAGTCCCGACCGAATTAATGTGGTGGATATTGGTTGGAGGCATCAGCTATACTGCCGGAGTATATTTTTACGTCCGCAGCAAAATAAATTATTACCATGCCATCTGGCATTGTTTTGTACTGGGCGGCACAGCATCGCACTATGTCTTTATTTACAAAAGCATAACTCCCTAAAACAAGGAATGTCCAATACCCTTATTCATGGGCCAAATTTAGACGGCGCACATCAAACATCAACGCAATGGCATCAATAGACTACGACTATGTGATTATCGGCAGCGGCTTTGGCGGCTCTGTGGCAGCCTTGCGTTTGAGCGAGAAGGGGTACAAAGTCCTGGTCCTAGAAAAAGGAAAATGGTTCACCAAGCCAGATGACTTCCCCAAGACCAACTGGAACCTTCGCAAATGGCTTTGGATGCCTCGGTTGGGCTTCCAAGGCCATTTTCGTTTGTCGTTCTTCCACCACGTGGCTGTGCTGAGCGGCGTGGCGGTGGGTGGTGGTTCGGTCGTGTACGCCAATACGCTACCCGTCCCGAAAACGGCGTTTTTCAACATCGGCAACTGGAAGGGGCTTTGCAATTGGGAGGCGGAACTGGCACCATTTTATGCCGTTGCCAAACAAATGCTGGGCGCTGCCGAACACCCTTACATGAGCCGGAGCGACAAGGCAATGCTGTCGCTGGCCGAGGAATTGGGCGACAAAAACGCCTTTCATAAAACGGAAGTGGCCGTCTATTTTGGCAAGCCCGGCGAGACCGTTCCCGACCCCTATTTTGATGGAAAAGGCCCCGACCGCACGGGCTGCAACCTGTGTGGTGGCTGCATGTTGGGCTGCCGTTACAACGCCAAAAACACCTTGGACAAAAACTACCTGTACCTCGCCCAAGGGCTTGGTTGTGAAATAAAGGCAGAATCGCAGGTGTACGACGTGGTGCCGATGAACACAGATGGCAGCGCAGGTTACGAAGTGAAGTTCAAGGATTCGTTGTCCCATTTTCCAAAAAAAGGCAGTGTGAAAACACGGGGCGTCATTTTCGCTGGCGGTGTAATGGGCAGTTTGGATTTGTTGCTAAACCTCAAACAAACCTCCTTGCCCAATCTCTCGGACACCTTGGGCAGGGGAGTCCGCACCAATTCGGAGAGCTTGATTGGCGTGACGACCTTCGACCGGAACGTTTCCTTTTCGGAAGGAATCGCCATTGGTGCCATCGTGCACATTGACGAAAACCGCCACGTCGAACCCGTGAAATACTCGGAAGGCGCAGGTTTTTGGCGCATTTTCATGGCCCCGATGGTGATGGGCAACTCGGTGTTTGGCCGCATGTTCAAAATGGTAAAGGAAATAATCCTGCACCCCATTGACAACTTAAAAGTAATGTTCGTGGACGATTGGAGCAAGCGCACCCATATCTTGCTTTACATGGAAAGCATTGATTCGACCCTGCGGTTTTTCCGCTCTAGGTTGGGGTTCATGAAAACGAGTATGGAGGCTGGTTCGGCCCCAACTGCCTTTAATCCAATCGCCCAATCCATTGCCCATAAA
>JANPLH010000085.1:0-8380 GCA_031426435.1 Saprospiraceae bacterium
CCTGTGTGGTTGGCGTTCGTTGATTGGCGCTTGATGGCGTCCACCTTGGCCTCCACATTTTCAGTTATTGACTGCGGCAAACGCTCTAGTACATGTACGGTCAGGTCGTTTTCCTTCACAGTATCAAGCACAGCGATGCGCTCCGAGTTGCCGAACTCCATCCAGCCTGAGTCGCCGTGTTGGCCGCCGCTCTCAGCGTAGAACGGCGTGCGGCTCAATACAATATGGTGCTCGTTTCCTTTTTTTGTTTTCACTGTTCTGCTTCGCAATACCTGTGAATTGCTCACCTCCAACTGGTCGTAGCCAATGAATTCCACGTCGCCGGGGGCGAGGATGGTCCAGTCGCCAACGGTTTTTTCGGCATCAGCACGGCCACGTTCTTTTTGGGCTTTCATGGCTTTATCAAAGCCGGGTTCGTCCACGCTCCAGCCCTTTTCATCTGCCATTAGGCGGGTAAGGTCAATCGGAAAACCGAAGGTATCGTAGAGTTCAAATGCCTCGTCACCAGCAATGACGCCATCTTTGGCGGTCAAATTTGCGAAGCGGCGAAGGCCATTTTCTAGGGTGTTCAAAAACGATTTTTCCTCACTCTGGATGATTTTGGCGACCTGCTCCTGCTGTGCCTTCAGTTCTGGGAACACGTTGGCAAACTGGTCGGCCAACATGGGCAGGAGGCGATAGAGGAACGGTTCTTTGATGTTCAAAAATGAATAATAGTAGCGAACTGCCCTGCGCAAAATGCGGCGGATGACATAGCCCGCCCCGCCGTTATCAGGCAATTGGCCATCGGCAATGGTGAAGCTCACCGCCCGGATGTGGTCGGCAATAACCCGCATCGCAATGTCACTCATTAGGTATGAGGAATGAGGGGTGAGGGATGACGGTGCAGAAAGGTCTGGATATTGCCCCGTATATTTTATACCGCTCTCATTTTCAACGAATTGTATGATGGGCGTGAAGATGTCAGTGTCGTAGGTATTGTACTTGCCTTGTATGACGAGCGTGAGGCGCTCGAAGCCCATGCCGGTGTCCACGTGCTTGTCGGGCAGTTCTTCCAGCGAGCCATCGGCCTTGCGGTTGAACTGGATGAATACGTTGTTCCAAATCTCGATAACCCGTGGGTTGTCCTTGTTCACGAGCGCCTCCCCAGGCTGCTTGGCCCGCTCTTCGTCACTGCGCAGGTCTATGTGGATTTCGGTGCAGGGGCCGCAGGGGCCGGTGTCGCCCATTTCCCAGAAATTGTCTTTTTTGTTGCCGTTGATGACGTGGTTGGGCGGCAATACCCTTTGCCAATAGGCACGGGATTCATCATCAGCAGGTACGCCTTCGGCGGGGCTGCCTTCAAATACGGTGGCGTAGAGGCGGTCTTTCGGCAACCCAAGCACATCAGTCAGCAGTTCCCATGACCAGGCGATGGCTTCATCCTTGAAATAGTCGCCAAATGACCAATTGCCAAGCATCTCAAACATGGTGTGGTGCGTGCCGTCACGGCCCACTTCTTCGAGGTCGTTGTGCTTGCCGCTGACCCGAAGGCATTTTTGGGTGTCAGCAATTCGGCGGACGTCGGGTGTTTGGGTGCCGAGGAAGTAGTCCTTGAACTGGTTCATTCCCGCATTGGTGAACATGAGCGTGGGGTCGTCCTTGTTGACGATGGGGGCGGAGGGCACGATTTTGTGGCCTTTGGAAGCGAAGAAGTCGAGGAATGCTTGTCGAATTTGTTGCGCTGTCATGTAAAACTTTTGAAAAATTGTCGGTAAATCGAAGAATGCTAAAACAGTTAAAATAGCTTAGATTCAGAATTTTAACAAATTAAATAAAAATAATTTAAAAAAAAATATTTTTATAAACTGTTGATTTGATAAAATTTGAAACTTATCTAACGGAAAAGGCTTCCAATCGTTTTGAAAAGTTTTCCACATCTGGGTTCAGTTTCAGTGTTTTTCAGCATATTTGCACCTCGTTCGTGAAAATTATGTGGCGATAATTGCTAATTCAACGCATAATTTCTGGGCGAATCAGTCTTTGAGAAGAATAATCTGCTGATATATCCAAAACGTGAATTAGAGATTTTGCACACGTTAACGAAAATGGCGGTTATCCGCAATTTTCATTTGGCTTAATCCTAAAATTGTGGACAAACGGATTTGAAAAGCATTTGGGAGGGACCCAGGATTTTTTGAAGTAAGGAAAATGGGGAATTAGAAATTATTTACTGGCTAAATTAGCAATTAATAATTTCTATTTTTCAATTTCCCTTCAAAGTCCAATGCTTTGACAATTGCTTTGTCCTCCTTTGAGGCCGTTTTATTAAAGGGCGCAAAGTTAGGTTTTGGCTCAACAACAGAACAAGTATGAGACGAGAAAAATTCTTCTACAACAAACAAACACTCCAGTTCGAAAAAATCAGGCTGTCGTTACAGGAACGTTTGAAGCAGATTTTTGGATTTACTTCTGCTATCTTGGTTTCGAGTGTATTGTTAACACTTGCCGGATGGCGTTTCTTTCCTTCTCCTCAAGAGGAAGTCCTTATTAAGGAAATTGACCAGCTCAAAAGCGAACTCAACGTAGTCCAGGGCGACTTCGACCTGCTTTCCAAAACTCTTTCCAATATTCAAGACCGTGACCGTCGCATCCATCGAATGGTGCTTGAAATGGACCCTATAGACGAGAATCTCTGGGAAGGTGGCGTTGGTGGTTCCACCAAATATGCAGAACTGCAAAATTTTAGTCGTTCTGGTGACTTAATGGCGCAACTACGGCAAAAAGTGGAAAAGCTGAAGCGAAAAATGGTTACACAGTCCAAGTCATTTGACGAAATCGAAAAGATAGCAGTTGACAAGGAAAAATTGTTGGCGTCAATTCCATCCATTAAGCCCGTGCGAGTTGACAAATTGAACCAACGGGTAGAGTTGCTTTCAGGCTTTGGGTACCGGCTTCATCCAATTCATAAAATTTTGAAAATGCACGCTGGCATTGACTTTTCCGCACCTCAAGGCACAGCGATTCAAGTAACAGGGGATGGCGTGGTAGTAAAAGTGGAGCATGACCGTGGCGGTTATGGCTTGCACGTAGAGGTTGATCATGGTTACGGATACAGGACACTTTATGGCCACATGTCTTCTTCAAACGTGAGGGTAGGGGAGAAAGTTAAGAAAGGCCACCAGCTTGGAAAAGTAGGTAGCACAGGTACTTCAACTGCACCACACTGCCATTACGAAGTACATTATAAAGGCAAGCCTGTGAATCCAATTGACTATGTTTTGGATGGCCTATCGCCTGCACAGTACCAAGAACTGGTACGATTGTCTGAATTGGACAATCAATCATTTGACTAATTTTTTTTGATACACCTTTTTTGATAGCAAACAAAACTAAAGACCTTTAAGCATCACCATTTAAAAGTGATTATGTCTTTACCAACATTGAAAAAAGACTCCCATTCAAGGAGTCTTTTTTTTGCACTGCCAATTTTATTTTTTACGCTGAGCATGCAAGGCCAAAATTCCAAAACCATCAGTGTTATTGGTGTTGGCGATATGATGCTCGGCACCAATTATCCCTCAAAAAACTACCTTCCTGCCAATGGAGGTAGTGACCTTTTGGCCGATGTCCGCAAGATTTTGCAGGATGCTGATGTAACTTTTGGGAACCTCGAAGGTACTTTGTTCGATGGGGCCGGCACTCCAAAGACTTGCAATGATTCTAGCCATTGCTATGTTTTCAGGTCGCCAGCAAGTTATATTCGCCATTTTGACGATGCGGGCTTCGATGTGTTGAGCATTGCCAACAACCACTCCGGCGATTTTGGGCCGGCTGGGCGGAAAGGCACCAAGGCGGTACTTAAAAACGCAGGGGTAGCCTACGCAGGCTTGGAGGATACCGACGAGACTGCCATTTTTGAGAGGAATGGTACAAAGTTCGGTTTTTGTGCCTTTGCTCCCAACTCTGGTACATGCGATATTCGAAAGGTGGAAAAGGCAAAAGCTATTGTTGCCAGCCTTGAAAAACAGTGCGATATCGTCATTGTATCATTTCATGGTGGTGCGGAAGGTGTTGACAACCAACATGTTGCAAATAAAACCGAGTATTATTTAGAAGAGGACAGGGGTAATGTTGTCAAGTTTTCACATGCGGTCATAGACGCTGGTGCTGACATCGTGTTTGGGCATGGACCACACGTGACCCGTGCCATAGAGCTTTACAAAGGCCGTTTCATTGCATACAGCCTCGGCAATTTTTGCACTTATGGCCGGTTCAGTTTGAACGGACCAGCGGGAATAGCCCCTATCATCAAGGTTTTTATGAACGAGAAAGGGGAGTTTGTATCAGGAGAAATCACCAGCATTTACCAGAAGAAAACGCATGGGCCCAAGCGTGACCCAGAGCAGAAGGTGATAGCTAAAATCAGGGAACTCACGAAATCGGATTTTCCCAATGCTGGCCTGAATATTTCCTCGAATGGAAGCATCACCAAACAATAGGTGTCTTTTTCGTGCTATGCAAACACTGAAATTGAAAGTTTGGCCTGCTTTTTTCATATTTAAAAGTTAAACCCTTGTTTTTGAAGTATAAAAGGGTCTCACCAAACGATTTCCCATTAAAGAAGAATTCATTTCTTTCCTTACGGCTATTTGGATGTACATGAACACATACAAAAAACAACATTTACCATGCTTGCATTATTCGGCATACTCGTATTATTTGGCTGTGTAGCCAAAATGGCCATTCAAGGCGCAGAGTGAAATTGCTCAGTATTTGCTTTCGCTTTCGGATTCCAACGAATTCACGCCCACCCAAAAGCGAAGCAGGCCATTTGGTAGGTATTGCCAACCAAATGACCCGCTGTTGTAACCTCGAAAGGCATTTAGGAAAGAAGGAGTCTAAAACTCCACTTCCTTTACTATGACTTCATCTTTGCGTTTCACCTTCACTTTGGCCTTGTCACCTTTCTTAAACTTGGCCAATCCATCCATGTAATCATAGATGGTCTTAACATCCACGTCTCCAATTTTGACGACAACATCGCCTTTTTCCAGTCCAGCTTTCTTGGCTGGCTTGTCATCCATAACGGCATCAATCCTCATTCCTTCCCCATCATAGACATAATCGGGCATGACGCCCAGCGTCACTTTAAAGCTCGCACCCTGCTGCGATTCGTCTTTCGTCTTAGTAAAGACCAATTTTCCATCGTCATTGAGGTTTTCGATCAAAGCAGCCATGAACATGGACACATCGTGGATGCCCTGGTAATTGACCAGCTCGCTGTCATCTGAAGGTTTGTGGTAGTCGGTGTGCTGACCAGTGAAGAAATGAAGCACAGGCATGTCCTTCAAGTAAAACGAGGTATGGTCAGATGGACCAACTCCGCTGTCCGTGGTCTTAACTTTTATGCCTCCAACGGAGATTTTGGCCAACTCATCCTTCCAAATTGGAGAAGTTCCTGCTCCATTAATCGCCAATATCTTTTCTTCATTCAAACGGCCTACCATATCCATGTTGAGCATGTAGTTGACGTTTTGAAGATTGAAACTTGGGTTTTCGATGAATTTTTTGGAACCGATAAGCCCTAGTTCTTCTGCGGAGAAGGCAAGAAAAAGGTAATTGTTGTTCTTCAGCTTTGAGTTTTTGAGGTAATCCGCTAAGAAAAGCATTGCCGCTACGCCGCTCGCATTGTCGTCAGCGCCATTGTGGACGGCAGGGTCGCCCACATAAAGCGATGCACCCGGCATGCCCAATCCAAGGTGGTCATAGTGTGCGCCAATTACGATAGTGTTGGCCGCTTTGTTGTCAATATAACCGACCACGTTTCTACCAATGCGAGGCTCTCCAGCAGATGAGGCGTGAGGGTTGGAATTGAAATTGAAATCGAATGGTTGAAACCAAGAACCACCAAGTCCTTTTGGTTCCAAACCTATTGCTTCAAATCGGGAAGCGATATATCGCCCGGCCATTTGCTCACCCAGTAGCCCGGCTTCACGCCCTTGGAGCAGGTTGGATGCGAGATACACAACATCCACTTTAAGCTGCTGCAGTGGGTTATCCCCCTCTTGTGCAAGGGCTGCCGTAAAGAATGAGGAATAGATGCAAATTGAAAAAATGAAAAATATTTTCATGTTTTATGAATTTTTATTGTTAGTTGAACTTTATTAAAATTTTGCGTTAAAGAGTGACAATGCGAATTTGTTGTTTAGTTAGATTTTGAGATTAAGCTATTTAGATATTTGTTTTTAGGCACATTGTTTTTAGGCAAAAAAAATCGTAGTGTATTTTTTTTAAGGAAATCTTAATTTTCATCTCAATGTTTGGTAAAATTACAACCACAAATTACATTTGCATTGTCCAGTCTTGCTGATACTTCCACCTAAAGTCTTATCAAAAACTTTCTTACATTCCACTTGTTTACTCCAACGAGTAAACTCCCATTTTTACCGGAAAGAAATAGTGTTTCATAGTGTGAGGGGTAACCGCTTCGGTGGTTGCTCCTTTTTTTGTTTAGAATTGTCTTTCCATTAAGGCAGTGGCAAACCCTTCCAGCAATGCTTTTTTATTTGGCAATGCATTCACTAACAATAGTGAATTGAGTGACTGCTCCCAGAATTCTTCCTTCTTTTTTTCTGCCAATTCCTTGATATTCAATTTGTTGAAAATCGAAATTACTGAATTTATTTTTTCTTCCTCATCTGCAGTTTCCTTTGAAAACAAATCTATAAGCTTAGTAGATTCATCTATTGGTGCGATTTCAAGTGCTTTCAGATAGAGATAGGTTTTTTTGTTTTGAGCAATATCGCCTCCAATTTTTTTGCCAACCTGGTTGGGGTCTCCAAAAGCATCCAATATGTCATCCTGCAATTGGAAGGCGATACCGAGGTTCCTACCGAATTCATAGAGGTGCTTTGCATCTTCGTTTGAAGCACCGCCTATTAGCGCACCCATTTCGAGAGCCGTTGCCACAAGTACTGCAGTCTTCAACTCTATCATTTTCAAATAGTCGGCAATTTGCACGTCTTGCTGGGTTTCAAAATTCATGTCGATTTGTTGGCCCTCGCAAACCTGAATGGCCATAATATTAAACGCTTTGACAATTTCCCAAATCCTTAGCGACTCTGTTTTCAACAAGTATTCATATGCCATCACCAGCATTACGTCACCCGATAGAATTCCCGTACTTAGATTGAACTTGTGGTGGACGGTTGGCATTCCTCTACGCAAGGGAGCTGCGTCCATGATGTCGTCGTGTACCAACGTAAAATTGTGGAACACTTCGACGGCAAACGCTGCATGGAGCGATTTTTCAAAATCATCTTCAAATAGATAGTGGCCAGCCAGTAGCATTGCTGGTCTCAGCCGTTTACCACCGATGGAAAGAATATAGTTTGCTGGTTCGTAAAGCTCCTTAGGGCTTTGGTCGAACCGGTTTTTTGATAGATAAGAATCGAACGATTTTTGAAATTGGTGTAAAGTTTGCATGAAAAATTTCAGGAAAGTGAATTTTATGGCCGGGCAAAAATAAGCCCGGTTTTGTCATTTTTTTCTAAACTCCCCATTGCTTGGCTTTTTGGTCAATGAAACTTACTGGCCTACCTAGCACTTTTTGGCACACTTCTTTTGTGTCATTCCTACAAATCTCTATCATTCAGAATGAAAACCTTCTGTAATCCCCTAAATCTGCAATTTTTTACCAGCATGAAAAAAACTAGACCCGTGAACATTTTGCTTATCGAAGACAATCCTGGGGATGTAAGATTAGCCCAAGAAGCATTCAAGGAAGGCAATATTGATGTCCATTTGGATGTAGTAATGGACGGCTTGGAAGCCATTCATTTCTTGCATAACACTGGAGTGTATCAAGATTCGAACAGGCCGGACTTGATTTTACTTGACTTAAACCTGCCCAAAAAAGATGGCAGGGAGGTACTTGGTGAAATTAAGGATGACCCACGGCTACGCAGCATTCCAGTCGTCATCTTGACCACTTCCAATGCCGAACTGGACATTCTGCACAGCTATAACCACCATGTGAACTGTTACATCAATAAACCCGTTGACTTTGACCGATTTTTCGACATTATCAAGCAAATTGAAGAATTTTGGCTCAAGACAGCCATTTTGCCGTCCATGATGCATTGATTTTTTTAGTTTTTAAGCTTTTCATTACCCTCCCAAGCAAATGAAGGAAACATGAGCGTTAAGCATAATAAAGTCTCCATTCTCATCATTGACCCTAATACTGCCGACGCAGAATTGCTCGACAAGTATCTAAGGGACATTGGATTCAAGTATGAATATTTTCAAGCAAAATCGTTGGGCAATGGGTTTGAACTTATTGAAAAACATAGAATAGACCTTGTTTTTTTGGAGATAAACTTGCCAGACGTCTCTG
>JANPLH010000086.1:0-4384 GCA_031426435.1 Saprospiraceae bacterium
TTTTGCCCCTGGCTTCGTGGACATCCTCGCCGCCGAGCAGCGCAGGGGCAGCGACAAGTGGTTTCAGGGCACCGCCGATGCCGTGCGGCAGTCCATGCGGCACCTTATAAATCAAGATTACGACTATCTCCTCATCCTCTCCGGCGACCAGCTCTACCAGATGGATTTCGAGAAAATGGCACGAGAGCACGTGGACAAGGGTGCTGACCTGACCATTGCTACCATCCCAGTCGTGGCGAAGGAGGCTACCGGTTTTGGCATCATGAAAGTGAACGCTGAGGGCATGATAGAGTCCTTTGTGGAGAAGCCCAAAAAGGACGAGTTGGCTGAATGGAGCAGCGAAGTATCGGAAACCAACAAGCGACAGAGCAAGATATACCTCGCTTCAATGGGCATCTACATTTTCAGCAAAGAAGCCATCAACAAACTCTTCCTAGAGCACGGCAATGCCGTTGATTTCGGCAAGGAAATCATACCTGCCGCCATCCACGAAGGCTATCGAGTGGCCAGCTACGAGTACAATGGCTACTGGACTGACATCGGGACCATCAGCTCGTTCTTTGATGCCAATATTGCCCTGACGGACGACATACCGGAGTTCAACCTCCATGACAACCGCAAGATGGTCTATACCCGCCCTCGAATGTTGCCGCCGAGCAAATTTTTCGGCACTGTGTTCCGCCATGCGCTGGTAGCTGAAGGCTGCATCGTGCACGCCGAGCGGGTGGAGCGCAGCTTGGTGGGCATCCGCTCCCGCATCCGGGAGTATTCCGTCATCTCGCATAGCATCATTATGGGCAATGACTATTTCCAACGCCTGGAGGAACTCGAAGAGCGGGACGAGATACCAATGGGCATCGGCAGGCACAGTATCATTGAGTATGCCATCGTGGACAAGAACGTGCGCATTGGTGACAACGTGGTCATCCGTGGCAACCCCGGCAAGCTCGCCGACCACGAAACCGACACCTATGTCATCGTGGACGGCATCGTGGTGGTAAAAAAAGACGCCACCATTCCGAGTGGCAGCCGTATTGGAGCTTAAAACTTTAGGTATGGAGGTATGAGGTATGGAGGTATGCCTACCCATACCTAGTACCTCATACCTCCATATCTAATTATGACTTTCCTCTGCGTTTCCTGCGAATTCAAAGGCGTTGACTTCCTCCGCTATTGCAAGGCCGAAGGCAATAAAGTGTTCTTGGTCACGGCCAAAGAAACTGAGATGGAACCTTGGCCTCGTGACGTGATTGACGATATTTTCTTCATGGAAGAAGTGGAGCACGGCACTTGGAACATGGAGCATTTCATTGCTGGGCTGGCCTATTTCATGCGCTCCAATAAGGTAGACCGCATTGTGGCACTGGACGACTTCGACGTGGAGGAAGTGGCCGAAATGCGGGAGCATTTTCGCTTGCCGGGCATGGGCCAAACGACCGCCCGCCACTTCCGGGACAAGCTGGCCATGCGCATGAAGGCCGCCGATTCGGGCATTCGAGTGCCTGCGTTTACCCCACTTTTTAACGATGAAGAAATCCGGCAGTTCACCGAACGGGTGGCACCGCCGTACATGGTGAAGCCCCGGTTTGAGGCAGCGGCAAAGGGCATCCGCAAGGTGCATTCCTCCGAAGAGCTTTGGCAGGTGCTGTTTGAATTGGGTGAAAAACGCCATTTCTACCTCGCCGAGCAGTTTCGCCCTGGCGACATATTCCATGTGGACACCCTCAGCGTGGACTCCAAGGGAGCAGGTTCCAAAGCTGTGTTCACCAGCGTGGCCCAATACCTTAGCACCCCCTGGGACGTGGCGCACGGGGGTGGCATCTTTCGTTCCGTCATCTGCGAGCATGGGGGCAGTGATGAGAAGGCATTGACCAAGGCCAACGACGACGTGCTGAAAGCCTTTGGGATGCGGTACAGTGCCTCGCACACGGAGTTCATCAAATGCCACGAGGACGGCGAATTCTACTTCCTTGAAACGGCATCACGGGTAGGCGGGGCACATATCGCCGAGATGGTCGAGTGCGCTACGGGCATCAACCTCTGGGGCGAATGGGCGAGGCTGGAGTCGGCTGTTGCCAACGGCAAAGAATACAAATTGCCATCGGCCCCAAAGGGGCATGCAAAGAAACTGTACGGCGGCATCATCAACTCCCTAAGCCGCCACCGCCACCCCGATACTTCGGCCTTCAATGATCCGGAAATCGTTTGGCGATTGGAACGGGTTCACCATATCGGGTTCATCGTGGTGAGCGATAAAAGGGAGCGAGTACTGGCTTTATTGGATGATTATGCCCGGCGGATTCGGGATGATTTTCATGCGCAAATGCCGGGGTGAAATCAGGTATGAGGAATTAGGTATGAGGAATGAAGTACGAAAGCCGCCCTGTAGTTACAGAGCGGCTTTCCTAATTTCATGCCATTGGAATCCATGCTTGGCATTCAAAAGCACAAGTTTTATCCCTTCGCAACTACCTCCACTTTCAAGCTCAATTCCTTTAATTGCGCAGCATCCAGTGAATCCGGTGCATCAATCATCATGTCACGGCCCATGTTGTTCTTAGGGAAGGCGATGAAGTCCCGGATGCTCGTCTGGCCACGCATCACGGCGCAGAGGCGGTCGAGGCCGAAGGCGATACCACCGTGCGGGGGTGCGCCGAACTCGAAGGCACCGAGCAGGAAGCCGAACTGGTTCTCGGCCTGTTCGGGCGTGAAGCCGAGCAGTTGGAAGTTCTTTTCCTGGAGCGCCCGGTCATGGATACGGATGCTGCCGCCACCGATTTCCACGCCGTTGAGCACGAGGTCGTAGGCATTGGCTCGCAGGTTTTTCAGCGTCTCGTGGTCACCGGACATCATCTTCTCGGCGTCCTCCGGCAGCGGTGCGGTGAAGGGGTGGTGCATGGCAAAGAAGCGCTGCGAATCCTCGTCCCATTCAAGCAGCGGGAAGTTGACGACCCAGAGCGGCTTGAAGTCGCCCGCTTTCATCAGCCCCATTCGGCGGCCCATTTCAAGACGAAGTTCGTTGAGCTGCTTGCGGGTTTTTTCGGCTTCGCCGGAAAGCACGAGCATCATGTCGCCCGGCTTGGCACCCATTTTATCAGCCATTGCCTGCAACTGGTCTTCGCTGTAAAACTTGCTGACGCTGCTGCGGAAGCGGCCAAACTCGCCATTCGGGTCGGCGTTGTATTTTATCCAAACGAGGCCCTTCGCCCCGATTTGCGGGCGCTGCATCCATTCGGTCAGGTCTTTGATGTCTTTGTTTGAAAACGATTCAGCTTGCCCTTCTGCGCAGATGCCCACCACGAGTTCGGCGCTGTCGAAAACGGAAAAGCCGTGGCCTTGGGCGACGTTATTTAGTTCGCAAAACTCCATCCCGAAGCGGATATCGGGCTTGTCGGAGCCGTAACGGGTCATGGCCTCGTCATAGCTCATGCGGGGGAAGTCGGCCATTTCCAAGCCCAAAACGGATTGGAACAGGTGCTTGGTCAGCCCCTCGAAGGTGTTGAGGATGTCCTCCCGTGTCACGAAGGCCATCTCGCAGTCTATCTGCGTGAACTCAGGCTGGCGGTCGGCCCGCAGGTCTTCGTCCCGGAAGCATTTCACGATTTGGAAATACTTGTCCATGCCCGCCACCATGAGGATTTGCTTGAAAGTCTGCGGCGACTGCGGGAGTGCGTAGAACTGACCGGGGTTCATGCGGCTCGGCACCACGAAGTCCCGTGCGCCCTCCGGCGTGCTTTTGATGAGGTTCGGCGTCTCGATTTCGATAAAGCCCTCGCCGCTGAGATGCTTGCGGGTCTCGATGGCCACTTGCGAGCGGAACATTAGGTTTTGCTGCACGGGTGCCCGCCGGATGTCGAGGTAGCGGTACTTCATGCGCAGCTCGTCGCCGCCGTCCGATTCGTCCTCGATGGTGAAGGGCGGGGTCTTGGAGGCGTTGAGGATGGTAAGTGATTTCACCTCAATTTCGATGTCGCCGGTTGGGCGGTTAGGGTTCTTGCTGGAGCGCTCCCGCACTTTGCCGGAGGCAGAAATGACAAACTCACGTCCCAGTTTGCGGGCTTGCCCGCAGAGGGCTGCGTCGTCGTCCATGTTGAAGACGAGCTGGGTGATACCGTATCGGTCACGGAGGTCAATGAAGGTGAGGCCGCCGAAGTCACGGCCAATTTGCACCCAGCCTGAGAGTTTCACTTCTTGTTCGACGTGTGAGATGCGGAGCTCGCCGCAGTTGTGTGTACGATACATGATATTGATATAAGGAATGAGGAGCGAGGTATGGGATGATTGCAACATGGCAAAAGCATTACTCCATAACTTAGCTCTTTTCAAAAAAGTGCGCAAAAATAACTGGTTCTACGCCAAAAGAATTGGTGAGTTTTCAAATTTG
>JANPLH010000087.1:0-11198 GCA_031426435.1 Saprospiraceae bacterium
ACCGCCACCCACGCCTGCCTGCGGCTGCTTTCCAAAACCCTTTCACAAATCAACAGCTCGCGGTAGCCGTCTGCGAAAGTCGGAAAAGAAGGTTTTTCCGGCTGCCTGCCTGCTGTGACGGCTTCATATACTTCCTTGAAAAGTTGCTTTGACGTATCGGGAAAACCCTCGTTGTGCCCGCCGGGAAAACTCATGATGGCGCGAGCCTCCGGATAGGCTAAGGAGGGATCGCGCATCACAGATTCGTTGAAACCGTCGCGGTTGCCTACCCATGCTTCATTGGGCGCTTCCGAATTCCAGGCAACGGTTTTTTTCGAGCCGGAAATCTCTAATTTCAACTGGTTTTTGCGCCCCGCCGAGACTTGCGAAACCATAACAGAGCCACGATTTCCGTTGTCGAATCGCAATAAGACATTAGCGTGGTCTTCCGTGCTGATGGGCACATCGGCGTAGTCTTCCGGCTTCAGCATCTTACCGGAATAGGTTTCCACGGGTTTCAGCGGCTTCTTTCGAGTCTTGTGAATGGTGTTGAAATCCGCCATGACCTCCACAGTCTTCAAACCGGTGACGTATTCGATGATGTCCATCAAGTGAGAGCCGATATCGGCGACTACGCGGGAATTGCCCGACTTGTCAGGCTCCAGGCGCCAGTTGAAATCGGTTTCATAAAACAGCCAGTCCTGGAGGTAGGAGCCGAGGACGGAATAGACTTCCCCCAAATCGCCCCGCTCCCGCATGGCTTTCATTTGGCGCACCAACGGGTAGTAGCGCAAGTTGAAATGCACAGCGTTGACCAAGCCCGTTTTGGCTGCCAACTCCGTCAGCTCTTCGGCTTCGTGGAGGTCTTTGGCCAGCGGTTTTTCGCAGACCACGTGCTTGCCAGCCAGCAAAGCCGCTTTGGATTGTGAGTAGTGCAAGAAATTGGGTGTGCAGATATGAACGCAAGCAATATCGTCCATCGCCAGTAGCTGCTCGAAGGTGCATGGGCGCTCGATGCCCAATTGCGCTGCTTTTGCGCTTGCCAGTTCGATATTTACTTCGCAAAGCGCCACCACTTCTACGTTTGGGAGCCTCCTAAGCGCCTCGATATGTGCAGGTCCGATAAATCCCGTACCGACCACGCCGACTTTGATTTTTGCCATGATGCTTGTATTTTAATTTTCCCTTTAATTCAACGATTCGATGCTCGGCTGCTCGGAAATACCATGCGCCGCTTGCCAGTCACGAAAGTATTGAATGACTTTCATTTTCAGGTATTCTTCCTGCGTCTGCACCCCTTTTTGCAAAAAAGGCTTGATGGCGTCGTAGTGCGGCCAGCCGTCGGCGTCCCTCCCCTTGAACTGGTAGTAGCCGTCGTAGCTCATCAGGTTGCACACGGCGATGTGCATCAGGTCCTGTTTTTCTTCCTTCGTAAAATTGGTTTTCCAGCGCCCAAGCTCCTGTACCCCGATGAGCAAAAGGATGGCGTTCATGTCCGGCAGCACGTCACGTTTCAGGGCGTCTTTCACGATATGCCGCACTTTGAGCCATTCAAAATCAAGTTCCCAGTCGTTCATTGTTGTTTTTTAAAAAATCGGGCAAAGATAATTCGATTTCGGATTTCGGATTTGGGATTTCGGAGGGGTTTGGCACCTTCGTTAATCCATAGGATAACACACGACACCTTCCGAAATCCCAATTCCGAAATCCGAAATCCTTTCATTCTTCCCTTACCAAAGCTGGCACCTTGCTGGCCCGTCGTGCTGCTGGTATGGAGGCCAAAATGCCAATCGTCATCACAATCACGGCCACGGCCACCACATCGAATAACCAAATGCTGATAGGGTAAGCGTCCACCACGAAGCCTTCAGGTATGGACACAATACCGAAGATTTTTTGCAGACCGTACAAGATAAAGGAAAGAAGCAGTCCCATAACCAGTCCAAAAAGGCATAGCAGGAAGCCCTGTCCAAGGAAGATGTTTCTTACCAGCGCCTCGGTAGCACCCATGCTTTTCAGGATGCTGATGTCTGCCTTTTTTTCCAGCACGATCATCCATAGGGAGCCTATCATGTTGAAGGCAACGAGCACAAGCGTTAGGGAGAGCAGGGCGAAGCTCATCCATTTTTCGATGTTCATCAATTTCAAGAACGACTCGTCCTGTTGGTAGCGGTCTTTTGCTTGAAACTCCTCGCCGAGTATGCGCCGGATGTCGGCAAGTGTCTGGTTTTCGTCAGCACCGGGCTTGAAGCGAATTTCCAGGGCGCTCACTTCGCCATAAGCGCCGAGCAGGTCACGTGCGAATTCGAGGGAGACCAGCACGTACTGGTTGTCGAATTCCTGCTGTATGCTGAAACTGCCCGACGGATAGGCGACCCGCTTCTTGAACGACTGTTCCAATCCGCTGGTTTTCTCCCTTTTAGCCATGAAAATGCCGAGCGTGGCAAAGGGGTCCTCCATGTCCACCTCCAGGTTTCGGGCGACGCCCCGGCCCATCACTGCTAAGTTGCGCTCCCCGGATGTCAGCTTGAACTGGCCAATGAAAATGGCAGAGTCTATGCCGCTGACCCGGCTGTAGTTGTCGTCCACGCCTTTCACGATGCCAAAGTCCTGGTTCCCGGCGTACTCAAAAAATGCTACCTCTTCCAAGGTCTCGGAAACCAGCGCTATGCCGGGCAGCGCCTTTATTTGCGATAGCTTCAGGCTGTCCGGCTCGAAAGTCTTGCCAACAGTGGCCGTCACTTTCACGTCGGGATTGAACTTACTAAAAAGGCTGATGATAAGGTCTTCGAAGCCGTTGAACACACTTAGCACAAGCACCAAGGCCGCAGTGCCGATAGCAATGCCAACCATCGAGATGCCCGTAATGATGTTGATGGCATTCGTGGATTTCTTGGCGAAAAGGTATCGCCTTGCTATTTTTAGTGAAAGGTTCAATTTAATGGTGAACTGTGAATGGTGAAATATGAACGGGGGCAGATATTGGGGCAAAACTATCAAAATTCGGCGGCTGGCGGGCTTGGATTTTTTCGGGGTAAAATGGGTTTCAAAATCGAACTGCCCATTAGCTCGGCCAGCGAAGAAAACGGGCTTTCAGCTTCCACGCCCATTTACCCCAAGTTGATTAGATTTGCTTTTTGTATTTTTGTAATATAACTTGCGCCGCTTAACGTGGTTGAGTTTTTGCTATACACTTGACATCCTCCAATACAGTACTGTCAAATCATTTTAACCATGAGAAATGCACCTTGGTGGCGATTGGTAATCGTAGGCCTGCTGTCCTGCTTTTTCCTGCAAATGGCTGCACAGGAGGTGGGTGCCGTGTTCAATGCGCCCGATGAGCGGCTGTTCGTGGAGTCGAAATGGCGCTACACCTACACTCTGCACTCGGAGTCGAACACCATCATCCATAAGGCCGAAAAGGGCTACGAATTCTTCCTCTACTTCCGCTACGACTATACCTATCAGGAGTTCCTGAACGGCAAGCTGACCCGTGGCAATTGGAGCCTGAACGGGCGGTCGCTGTTTTACAGCTTCCAGCACGTCAACAAGTTCGAAATCGTGCAGTTGAATAAATCGGTGATGGTACTCGAATTCACGCAGAAGAACAGCAAAGGCAAGTACCAGTACCATTTCGTGCGGGTGGAGAGCAAAGACGCTCCCTTCGTGAAGCCCGCCAACGAACTGCCGGAAATCATCGTGGAGGCTGATGGCGATGCAGCGAAACAAGGCAGCGGCAAGAAGAAAAAAAAGGATTGGCTCGCCCTTTTGCGCCGCAAAAACAAGAAATCGGATACGCCAGCTGCACCACCTACTTATATCAGCGTCGAGCTGATTGGCGGTGGCTACTATGGTGGCATAGACCCCGTATTGAAGGATTTCATCCAAATAAAAACGGATGGCAGGCTGGTAAAGGAGTACCAGAGCGTACACAACAACCTAATGATCACGAAGAAAAACATCCCACGGGAAGAGTTGGAGATGTTCGCTGAATATGTGCAAAAACAGGGCTTTTTTGAATTTCAAAGGGCCTACGACTGTCCCGACCAGCACTGCCAAAAGCGCAAGGGCGAAAAACCCGTGCCCATTCCACTGCGCATCGCCATCACCTATGGCACCAAAAAGAAGATGGTCACCGTCGCCATTTGGGGCAAGGACGACCTTGGCATCAAGTGGGTGGATTATCCGCCCCAGCTGGACCATATCGTAGATGCCATTCAGCGCATGGCGAGCAGGCTGGAGGATACGGTGGTGCGGAAGTGATCACCGCACCAGATACATCCCCATCTTCCCCTTGTTCTTCACCTCCACCTCACCACGGTATTCGCAGTTGAAGACTTTGTTTACAAGCTTGTAAGTTGCTTCCGAAACATTGATTTCTCCGGCGGGGCAGTTGCTTTCCATGCGGCTGGCCACGTTCACCGTATCGCCCCAGATGTCATAGGCAAACTTCTTGCTGCCGACCACCCCGGCCACCACCTCGCCCGTGTGCACACCGATGCGGATGTTCCAGGGTGCTTTGCCATGCTTGCTCAAATCTGCATTGTGTAGCGCCACTACTTCCAGCATTTCACGGGCGGCGGCCACGGTGTCCGTGGGATGAGATTTATTGGCTACGGGCAGCCCCCCGGCACACATATAGCTATCACCAATGGTCTTGATCTTCTCCAGGTTGTGCCGCTCGCAGATTTCATCGAACTTCAGGAAAAACTCGTTTAGCTCCCGCACCACATCCGTAGGGTTCATGGTGGCCGAAATCCTCGTAAAGCCTTGAAAATCAGTAAAAAGCACGCTTGCACTTTCATAGTGTTGAGGCGTGGCACTGCCTTTTTGCTTTAGCTCTGCGGCTACTTCGTCGGGCAGGATGTTGAGCAGCAGGCCCTCGGCACGGGTGCGCTCGGCGTCTATCTCCTGCTTCTGTGCCTCAATTTGCTGGTTTTGCGCAGCCAGCCGCCTGTTCAGCCGGCGGCCAAGGAACCAACTGCCGCCAATGACTAATAGGAACGCAGCGCCAAGCAAGCCAATCCAAGTGGCCGTTTTTCGGAAGCTTTCCTGCTGCTGGATCTTCATGCTGTCCATTTGTTTTTGGTTTTCGAGCATGGCAATCTGCTGTTGCTGTTCTGCTTTTTGCTTGGCAGACTCTAAACTGTCAAGTTCATTCTGCTGAGCAAGGGTGGCTATTTCTCGGCCTTGTTTTTCCGCCAAAAGTTGCTGGGTAGTGAGGTTTAGTTGCTGTCGGTTGCGCTCCGCCTCCAAGTTTGCGCTTCGCAAATTGGCATCCTTGACCTCCTGCTCCCGCAGCAGTAGGGTCAGTTCCTTCTCCTTGCGGTCAGCATCAAGGCGCTGGTTGGCGGCTTCAAGCTCGAGGCGGTCGTTGTTGGCCTTGAGGCTGGCGAGGGCCAACTGCCGCAGTTCTTCGTCGGTCAGGTTTTGCAGGGTCTCGTTCTCGGTGCGCTCCAGAAGGGAGTGCAGGGCTTCAAGGTTCTGTTGCCGCAGGCGCTCCTCCCGCAGCAGGCTGTCCTTCAGGTTCAGGTGTTTTTTGTAAAAATCCAGCGCCTTGTCGTATTCGAAAAGCTGCTGGTAAATCTGTGAGGCGGCGTCATAGGCGTCCCGCTGCACGGCGGCGTTCTTTGTTTTCTTTGCAGCTTCAATGGCCAACTCGTTGTATTTCAGGGCATTGTAGATGTCCTTGTTTTTGAGGTAAATGCTGGCGATAAGGTGCTGCACATAGCTTTTGTCATCGAGGCCATTGTCAGCGGTTTGCAGGTTTTTCAGTGCTATCGTGGATTCCCCAGCGTTGTTGTGGGCGATGCCGAGGTTGGTATAAACGTAATTCGCTTTCAGTTGCGGGTTGTTGCGGTAAATGCTTTCGGCCTGCGTGAAATAGTCCACCGCAGCCTTGAAGTCCTGCTGGCGGTTGGCGGCAAAACCGAGGTTGTTGAGGGCAGTGGCCGTGGTGACGGGGTCGTTGTTCCGTTGCGACAACTGCTTGATTTTTAGGTAATAATCCACGGTTCTTTGGTAGTTGGAGATGGCCACGTTGGCTTGCGCCAATTTCTCGAGGCAGCGCACTTGGTCTGGGTAGCTCCCTGTCTGTTCATAGGTGTCCAGGAGTTTTCGGAAGGCATTCTGCGCCTTGTCATATTGGGCGGCATTGAGCAGTGCCTCGGCCCCGCTCCAAGAGATGATGAGCTGGGCCGCTTGGTCGCCCAATTTTTGCGCCAGCACCTCAGCCTGCCGATAGTACTCGGCGGCACGGGCGAAGTAAAACTCCCGGTCATAGATGCGCCCGATGCGGATGGAGGCTTCCAGCTGCCCCTCGATGCGCTGCTCCTTCTCGGCGAGGCGCAGGTCGTAGATGGCAAGCCGTAGGTCTTCCACGGCAGGGTTGGCGGCCAGCGATGCATCAGTTGCCGTCTTGATGGTGTCTGTTTCGAGCAATACAACGGCATTGCCCAGCAAGGGCAACAAAACAAAAAGGAGGATGGAATGAGCGTTTTTCATTCGATATAATAGTTCATGCCGAGCCGCAAGAAGAAGCCCGACTGTGGATTGTAGTGCAGTAAGTCATTGGGGTCGCCTTCCGGCAATATGCCAGAATAGCCTTTATTGAACAGGTTGATGATTTTCACGTAGCCATCGAAGCGGTCTGTAAAGGAGTAGCGCCAGACGATGTCGCAGGTCCAAAACTTCTGCTCGGGCCTTTCGCCGACACCTTGTGCGATGTTCTTGTACTTGATTAGGTCTAGTATCAAGAGCGATTTTTTCAAGGGAATAAAGCTAGTGCGTATCTGCCACATGCTGCCTTTAGGTGGCGTTAGTTGTCGTTGCTCAAAGGTTGTGAATTCAGCTTCGTCGTAGTTGATCCATGAATAACTTATCAGTCCATTAGCCACTTTTTTGCCGTTGAAAGAGTTGTCCAAGAAAAAAGAGACTTGCCCGCCAGTGTAGCGGATGGTGAAGTCTTCGAGGTTGCCATAGCCAAGTTGGCTGGAGAAAAGGGTAGAATCGGGTGTATCAAAACCTTCCTTGCTGGTGAACCGGAGCAACCTTCTGGTTTTGTTCAGGAACCAAGTGGCATCAGCGCCAAGGCGACCGCTTTCTGTTTTATAGCGTATTCCATTTTCCCATGAGGTGGTCGTTTCGGAGGCTATGGCGAAGTTTGTTCGCTTTACGACGGGTGTCCGGTTGGATTGTACGTCGTAGGAGGAATTGCGGTAGTAAGGGTTTGGGGCTTTGAATGCCGTGCCCCAAGAAGAACGCACATTGATGCTTTTGCTGATATTATAGAGGCCAGAGACCCGTGGCGACAACCCTTTAGCGGCATTTTTCCAATCCTCCTCCAAGGTGAAAACAGAGTAGTTGGCCCCCGCTGCAATATTGAATTTCTTTCCATTGTAAAAGGCTTGACCGAACCCATTCAGTTCAAATAGCTCCCTGTTGAATGGCAAAATGGGGAACAGTGTCTCGTCAGTTAGGAAAGTAGAGGAATAGCCAAATACCTTATTTTGTTCCTCTGTAGCAGGGCGGCTAAGGTAGTTGACCCTTGGGTAGCCTTTGGCAAATTTTCCATTTGCCCCCATGGTGAGTGTCACGAATTTGAGCAGCCGGTAGTTGCGCACATGCTCCATTCGCCACTCATCCGATTGTCCGAACATATAGCGCAAGCCATCGAGGTAGCGATTGTAGAACTTCGTGAAATATTGGAGCGTGCTGTCATTCTGATTGAAATTGGACCTTGCCCTTGCCGAGTTGAGCAGCAGGTCCGACAAGTGGTTTCTCACCGGCAGGATGGACGAGCGGCTATCGAGGTCGTAGCGGATATAAGTGATGTCCGTTTTTCGGTTCCTGTCTTCTTTATCCTTGTAAATATTGAGGTTGAACTTCAAAATGCCCTCCCCCGTGAAAGTTTGTGGGTTGCGGTATGAGTAGGAAACGGGGTTCAGGCCGAGGCTACTATGGTCACGGCGGTACATCGTCTCTGCTGACAGTGTGATGCCTCGGTATTTCAGGTTAAAACCAAATTTACGGCTCAAGTGTGGTGTGGAAGTTAAATTTGGGAATTGTGCCGAGCCGCCATAATTTGGTAAATCCGTATAGCTGGTATCGCTCGTATAGGTGGTGGGGTTGTAATTGTAGAATTCATCGTAAAAAATCTTGCGCCGCTCCATGATGACATTTGAGCCATAGGCGAAGTACTTGAAAATCCGCTTGTCACGCCCCAGCCGCCCTCCGAACATCACATTGGCACTGCTGAACACCCCACCTCCCACGGCCAAATCGGCCTGCATGAAAACGGGCTTGTCCGACTCCCTCGTGATGATGTTGATGACGCCCGCCGAAGCATCGCTGCCATAAAGTGCAGCACCTGCGCCATAGATAATCTCGATGCGTTCAGCCTCTTTGATGGGCAATTGTGCACCAATGGGCATGGACGGCACGAATGCGGGCTTCACGGGAACGTCGTTTATGAGGATTTTCGCATAGGTATTGCCAAGCAGACCCCGCATTTGGAAGGTCTCGCCCTCGCTGGCCGAGCCGGGCTGGCTCACCCGAAAGCCGGGCACCATCTTGAGGGCATCCACGAGGGTCTCATACCCGTTGAGCCGAATGTCATCACGGGTGATGACATAGGTGCTGAACGGCAAATCGGCAGCTGAAATGGGGAAGCGGCTGCCAGAGATGATTTTGACATCCTTGTCTGTTTTTTCAATTGGAGTGTAAATGTCCTTTTCTGCCAGGTTTTCGGGGTGAAGCAGCAAGGAGTCCTGCACTTGGGCATGCAAGGCAAACGCAAATAGCAGGAAAGGCAGTTGGAAAATTGTCCGTTTGATTTCGGGCATCGAAACTGAATTTTTTCCGAAGGTAAAAACAAGCGTGAAAATCAAGTTAATTTTTGAAAAAAGGTGACCCATAACGGACACTTACGTGTTTCGTTTCGGCGCTACCGATTTTTTCTACCTTTGAAAAAATTTTGGCGTTTTTAAATTAAACAAAGACAATACAATGCGAACCTTGCGCTTGAAAGCTGTTTTCTTTTTCGCCCTCTTCTTGCTTGCCAGCAATTGGGCAACTGCCCAAATCAAAGCACCCGCCACCCTTGCTTGGGGCGGCGACAATAACGAGCCCAACAACTCCGCCTCCACCAAGGTTATCGGGGTGAACCCTGGCGGCTTCTATGTGCTGCGCCAAAAGTTGCTGCAAAACATGAATTCTAAGCCTAAATACTGGGTCGAGCATTTCAACCGGGACATGAAGCTCGTGCGCTCCGAAGAATTGGAACTAAAATACAAGCGCAAGCTGCGTGACTTCGAGGACGTGCTCTACCTCGGTGGCAAACTCTACCTCCTCAGCTCCTTCAACAACACGGGCAAGAAGATGAACTACCTCTTCAAGCAGGAGCTGAACGCCAAGACCCTGCTGCCCGGCAAGAACCTCGACATGATAGCAGAGACCGAGGCCCGCAACAAGGAAGTGGAGGGCACTTTCGCCTTTGCTATTTCCAAGGACAGCTCCAAGCTGTTGGTTTACAAGGAGTTGCCGTATGAAAAGAAAAGCCCGGAGCGCTTCGGCTTCAAGGTATTCGACCAGGATTTTAAGCTCCTCTGGGACAAAAACATCGTGCTGCCCTACAACGATGACCAGTTCACCGTGGAAGAGTACCGTGTGGACGACCAGGGCAACGTCTTCCTGCTGGGCGTACTGTACCAGGACGGGGCCAAGTGGCGCCGCCGGGGCAACCCCACCTACCGCTATGTCGCACTGGCGTACATGGACAATGGCAAGACCTTTGAAGAGTACCGAATTGACCTGGAGGACAAGTTCATCACCGACCTCACTTTCCGCATCGCCAACGACGACAAGCTGACCTTCGCAGGCTTTTACTCCGAAAAAGGCACTTACAGCGTCAAAGGCTCCTACTTTTTCCGCCTCGACCCCCGTGAGCGGGCCATCTCCAACCGACAGGCTTCGGAGTTCAGCTTTGAATTTTTGACGGCCTTTATGTCAAACCGCAACAGGCAAAAGGCACTCAAAGCCACCGAGCGCAACGATACCCGCAAGGAACCTGAGCTGTTCGACTACTCCCTCGATGAGCTTGTTTTGCGCAGCGATGGCGGTGCCGTGCTCTTTGCGGAGCAATACTTCGTGGAGCAGGACTACAACAACCAGAATTACGGCTTCTACAACCCGTATTACTCCCCGTTCTACGACCCATTTTACCGAAACCGCTACGGTAACCAGCAGCAGCCTGACTACTACTACCATTACAACGACATCATCGTCATCAACCTCTCGCCCGATGGCGGCATCGAATGGGCCAGCCGCATACCTAAGCAGCAGGAAACCCGCAACGACGGCGGCTATTATAGCAGCTACGCCATGGCCACCACCCGTGAAGGCTTTTTCTTTCTTTTCAACGACGATAGCCGAAACTTTGGCAGGGACGACGACCCCAATGGGGCAGGCCGACTCTACACTTACACCGGCCGTGGCAACAGCGTCGTGGCGCTGGCGCAAATCAACATCAAGGGCGAAGTGAGCGTCTATCCACTTTCCTCGAACAAAGACGCTGGCGTGACCCTGCGGCCCAAGATGTGCAAGCAAATCGGCAAGCGGGAAATGGCCGTGCTGGGTGAGCGGGGCAGGGGGTACCGGTTCGGTAGCTTGAAGTTTGAGTGAATGGGGCTGTCGAAGACTTTAGTTTTTGATTGACGATATAAGATTACATGATATAAGATTTTAGATTTGGGGCCTGCTTCAATCTAAAATCTGGAATCATGTAATCTGTTGTCTCAAATCAAATCATAAAAGATAAATGGCCAGTACGCACTTCTACCATTCCCCCTTCGGCTGCTTCAAAATCGAGGCAAACGAACATTCCATCACCGGGGTTCAACTGCTTCAAAACCAGCTCATTCCGCCTGAGGACTGGCATGACGGGCCAGAGCATGTCATCGAAGCGGCGAGGCAACTCAGCGAGTACTTCCACCGGCAACGCACCGAGTTCGACCTGTCCCTCGACTTCAGCGACGGCACTCATTTCAACCAAAGCGTTTGGCAGCAACTATTGAAAATCCCTTACGGCCACACAACAAGCTACTCTGCCATTGCGAAGCGGCTGAACAACCCCGACGCTGTGCGGGCCGTCGGTATGGCCAACCGCTCGAACCCCATCGCCATCATCGTGCCCTGCCACCGGGTCATCGCCAAAGACGGCG